>JAIRJZ010000074.1 GCA_031260355.1 Burkholderiales bacterium | reverse complement strand
GTGTACTCCTTCCAAGGCATGGCCGTTTCCTTGTTCTCTGGATAACGGCAAAAGTGTTACCCATGTCTTGGCACACCTGTTACCTATGTGTCGAGTCTGTACACCCTTGAAGGGGAGGGAGACCTTCTGCGTGAACTGTGCGGGTGAGCGGCTGGCCGCGCCAGTTGTAGGTCTGCGTGGTGACGACGCCGTAGGGATCGGTGCTTTGAAGGAGACGACCAAGGGCGTCGTAACTGTCAAAGGTGGTGGTCAGACCCTGACTGTCGGAGAAGCTTTGTAACTGGCCACGGCAACCGAAATGATTGCCAGCGCAAGCAGCGTTCACCGGGTAGTAGGTGTAGGCAGTAGCGGTGCCATCGGGCAATTGGGCATGGATCAACTGACCGCTGACGTTGTAGGTGTTAGTCCAAACGCGCGCCGCGCCGGTCGAAATTGCTGCGAATCCCTGCGAACCGTTGGCATCGGTGGTTTCCTGAACGGTGCGGGTGAGCACACGACCCGCCGCATCGTAGGTGATGGTGGTGATCCGCTGCGGCTCGGCAATCTGAACCGGTAGGCGCAGGGTCGGATGCCAAGCGGTTGAGGTGGTGCGGGTAGCGGGGGTGGATTGTTTGTATTGATTCAGCCCTTCGACACGCTTGGTTTCCAGATTGCGGGGAAGATCGTAGGTGTATTGGCTGTAAGTGTTGATAGCGGTGCGATGCTCCGATAGATTGCCGCTGGTGTCGTAGGTAAAATATTCCGCAGTTGGAAAACATCCGCTACCGCTGCATGGATAATAAAGAATGCTACTTGGCTTATAAACTCCTCCCTTGGGAGAGTATTCTTTAACAACTCTCCCTCCTAAGGCGTTGGTGGCAGTCGTTGAACGTGATAACGTATAGTTGTTTATGAATGAAGTTATCGAATAGCGCTCCATCCCACCGACTTGTTCCGTTGAAACGGCGTTTCCATTGCTATCGTAAGTATAGGTCGTAAGCCGATTCCCTTCGGAATCAGCAACGCCGGTCAGCGCATATTTCCACCTCGTGTCATCGTAGAGATAGGAACGTGTGGTTTGATCGGGATAAACCACCTGCGCCAAAGGGCCTGCCCGGTCATCTTCGTCTTTGTCGTTGTAGAGGTATTCAAAGACGTTGCCCGCTGGGTCGACCATCCAGATGAGGCGGGCGTCGTCGTAGCCGAAATGCAACTGGTTACCCAGCCAATCGGTCACGGTAATGAGCAAGCCCGGTTCCGGTGCAATGTTTGTCGGGGTACTCTGGTCGCTGTAGGTCAGGGTTTGCATTGCGCCGGATAATGTGACAAGGCTCAACAGCCTGCCATCGTCATCGTAATACTCTTTGTCCCCGTTGCTTTGGGTCAGCGTCCAGCCACTTCCGGTTCTTTGCAGGGTCGAAGTGCCACCATTGAGATTGGCGACGGCTTTGCCGTCGAGACCATAATAGTCCATCTGCCCATTCTCGCGCCAGACTACTCCCAATATGTTCGTGGTGTTGTCCAGCTCAACGATTCGGCGCATGTAGGTGTGCCGCCAATAGTCCCAAGTGCCTTTGGAAAATTCCGACGAAAACGGAAGCAACGGGGAGCTATTAAAATGCCGAACAAATTGCAGACCGCCGGGCAGTATCGGCAAATCTTCTTCGCGCTGGACTTTGTTTACCAAAGCCGTATTGATCGGGTTGCCGACCAGATTGCAGCTTGATTGAGCAAGTCCCGCTTTGCCTTGCATACCCATTCCCGTCGCTGCCGATGCGCCGCCTCCCCAAGAGGTATTTCCGCCGTTTTGCCCGACGGTTTCGCAGTTGTTGGCGGGAAGGTACCAGCATTCCCTGCTGCCATCCGGGCGGCCACGGGCATTCGTTCCAGGCGGACATGCCGATCCTCGGACGCGATTTGCTTCAATGGTTTCCTTCCATTCATTCTGGCATTCCGCCCCCTTGGTTCCACCATATACCAAGCTGCGGCTTTCTCGAATCTTGATATTATTCTTGTCGAAAACTGGATTAATCCAAGAGGTATCGCTCTTTAGCTCAGTAGTGCACGCACCGTTAGCCCACTCAGTAAATTCTTTTCCGGCAGGAATTATGGCCGGATCAAAAAGAGGAGGTACATCTAAGCAATCTGCAGAACCTCCGAGCACCAAGCACCACATAGTAATGGCCATAAGCGATGGCGGACGGAAATCTCCTATGCCGTATCGCCACATTTCACCATCGACATCCGCTGCCGTCAGGCTCGGGCTTGCAGGCACCAGAATGTTATCTACACATATAGCCCTTCCCGGAACGCCATTGTCTGAATTGGTGCCAAGACAGTCTTCCAGTTTTGCAAACGCATCAAGAGGGAGAAAAAGGAAGGAAGCAGCCATAATGGCCGTCGAAAGAATGAGTTTCGTCTTTGCTCGCATGGCCGGCCTCATTGAATGTTGATTGTCGTAGAAGCAGTAGCGCCTAAATATGGCGAAACCCACAGCCGGTATGTTCCTGTCAATGGGAGGTTGGCCAAGCTGAAGGTGTAGCTGGCCGCTCCTTGATTAGCGTAATAATCTTTGAGATACATCCCGTCTGGCCTGAAAACCACTCCCTGAAGGCGCGAATTCGCCGGTTGCATGCTGATATTGGTAAAACTGATGGTGATATTCTGCCCAGCAACACCTTCAAAGCTTAGCCAGCCGTCTTTCCCTGAACGCGTTAAATTCAGCGAATAGGCCCGCCCCGTTTCTAAAGTCCCAACAACATTGGTTGAAAGCGTGATCGTTCCTTCCGTCAGCGTGTTGTCGCTTGGAGGTTCGATTAGCAGAGAATGAACGCCCGTCTGGTTGATGATGGGAAGGCTGAGGTCACATCGCGCTGGTTCACCGGGATTTGGATAGCAAGCAGCGTTCACTCCTGTGTAACTGTTGCTGTAATAATTTCTTCCCTCCGGGTCTAGCGCGCGGATCGTTGTGCTGGCGCTGCTGGTTTTTCCATAGATGACCTGCGAAATTCCAACCCCCAAGCTTTGAGCGGGATCAGCTATAAAACCCAAGCGGATAACTTGTCCCGGCACATCGGTTTTGACGATAATTGACGAACCGTTAGCTTGTATCGTCAAATCGCGGACTATTTTGATCTTAAAATCGGCTTGCGAACCGCTTACTCCAGGTGTCACAACCAATAGATAACTTCCGTCGGTTTTCGGAGGCGGTAGCGGAATGGTCGAGTTTTTAGAATAAACATAGCCATTTTTAATCATTGCTCCTTGACCATCGTACAAGTGATAACCCAGCGCTCCATTAGAAGGGTTGGTCGTTACAAGCTCAGAAAATTGAATGCTCAAAAGGTCGCCAACCAGGGCATCAAACATTATGGCTACTCTTTCATTGGCTTTGAGGTTAATTCCTCTTTGCTGGTCTATTGCTAAAGCAATAACATCTTGGCGGGTGTTGGCACAAGTCGCCCCACTGCTTACAGGCGGTATTAAGAGATACCCTTTGCTTTGCGTTTGTCCTCCGGGGGTAATTACCCCGATACGGTTCGAGAAAGTATTTGATGAAATAACGAAATACAGTTCTTTTGAGCTTGATACTTGAGCAGGCAGTAATTTACTACCGAACGCTATTTGTGTTGCACCTGGCGCAGGGTCAAAGTTCTTGCCCTTGACGGTTACGACAGTTCCGGCAGCCCCGCAGGACGGAGAAAAGCTTTCTATCTCTGGCGCTGCATAATGATCGGTGACGGTGAAAACGGACAAAGATGTAACGGTGTTCGCTCCAACGTTGACGCTGATCGGCCCGGTCGTCGCACCCGCTGGGACTTCAACTACGAGCGAAGCGTTTGAAGCGTAAAGTACAGAAGTTTGAACGCCGTTAAAGAAAACTGCATTGCCGGAAGGATTCGCACTGAAGCCGCTTCCGTAAATGATTACTTCCGCGCCAACCGGCCCGCTCTCGGGGGAAAAGCCGTTGATGGCGAGCGCCGTGCCGCTGCGTTCAATAGAGACGATGTTACCAGCGGCGTCGTGGCGGTATTCGACAACGGTACCGGCGACGGCGGGAAGGGTAAGGACAATCGCCAAGAGAACGGCAGACGCCACCAAGGATAATGCGTTTAGACAGATCAAACGGGCGCGGCAAAGCATAATATCCCCAAGAATGAGCATGTAACGGCGCATAAACTATTCCTCACATTATCAAATATCTTGCGGCATGCTGTATAACTTTCCCGACCACGCTGCGCGGTTGCCCGGTGTTGGCGACCGAACCCGGAGGGCGGCTAGGGCCACCGGCCTTTTCATTTCTTTTCTTTAGCCGCTTTCGCTTCGCAAAAGTTAAGCCCTTTGAAGTCTGAATAGTGCAGAATTTTGTTATCCCGAACAAATAGATAATAGTAATTGGTTCCCGTGTATCCACCGTACGAGTTTTTTGCGTTAACTGCACCGCAGAATTCGTACCCAAATACGGATTCTGATTCTTTTTTCTTATCGTTCCAAAGCCATTTGTGAGCTTTTTGCGCAGGCTTCGTTTTTTCAAACTTAGCGCTGTCAGGGTCTTTTAATCGGGGCAAAACCCATTCCTTAAAAATCTGATCTTGGTCAATGACAGGCGATCCGTAATCAGCAGACGCCATTTCGGCTGGCATAGGTTCAGGTAGCCCGGCTCCGCTCCTTTTATAAGCTTCACTATATTGATAACAACCAGATAAAGTGACCGTCGAAATAGCCAATAAAAAAATTAGCCGATTGCTGAGTCTCATATTCACCTCCGATCAGTAAAAAACACAATGGTGCTCACGTTATATGAAAATGTTGTTTGCATCACTGCGGCCTTCTTTTGTGCGGCATAAGACGATACTAAGAAACTCTTAGTGTGAAGTCAAGCCCGGCCTAAGATGATCTTAGTCTCTATATCGGGGGCTAAGAATGACCGTCTTCTCGAAGCGTCTCAAGGAAGCAAGATGCGAGGCTGGCTTGTCTCAGGAGCGGCTTGGCGTGCTAGCAGGGATTGATGAAATGTCCGCAAGCGCTCGGATGAACCAGTACGAAAGGGGCAAGCACGAGCCAGATTTCTCAATGGTGGTGCGAATTGCCCGTACGCTGAACATGCCAACAGCTTACTTTTACACTGAGGACGACGATGAGGCAAAACTTCTTCGGTGGTTTTATCGGCTTAGCACGGATGAGCGAGAAAAATTGATGCAGCGCATTGAAAACGAGCGCTTATGATTGCGCAACCCACATGCGCTAGCACAAGCAACCATGTGGTTAAATGCCGCCTTGATTGACGGTGCAAATGGTGGAAATGCCCGTACCAACAGGGGCAGCAAAAGCAAAAAAGGGGTATATTTGCGGGACTCTCAAATTTTGAAACCGACAATTCCCTCAATCACTCAATAGGTTACGAAAAATATTCGTGTCCCTGACTCGCCGTCCAGTGAAATCCACCGGGCGGCTTTTTCATGACTCGTTCTGGAGGGGCACAAAGATCACAAAATTCTTTGAGTTCTGTGCGTTCTTTGCGGTTAATTGCCTTCCTTTTGATCAACCCAGTCGCGCCAACAATTTTTCCACATACGCCGGCACCGCCTGCGACGCCGGTGCGTGGATGGTTTCGTCGAACTGCGTGTGATTCTGGCTCGGTTCGAGATTGAGTTCGACGGTTTTGGCGCCGTGCCGCCGCGCTTCTTCAACAAATCCTGCCGCCGGGTAAACATGACCGGAAGTGCCGATCGACAGAAAAAGGTCGGCTTCGGCCAACGCCCGATAAATACGATCCATGTTGAGCGGCATTTCGCCGAACCAGACGATGTGCGGACGCAACGACGCCGGTAACGTGCAACAGGCGCAACGGTCTTCCGATGTCAAATCACCCCGCCATTCGATGACACGGTCGGAACGCAAACAGCGCGCTTTGAACAGTTCGCCATGCATATGAATGAGGCGCTTGCTGCCGGCGCGTTCGTGCAGATTGTCAACGTTCTGGGTGACGAGCAAAAACCGCTCGCCGAACGCTTCTTCAAGCCGCGCCAGCGCCTGATGCGCGGCGTTCGGTTTGAGTGCCGGGTCGTACAACTGCTGTCGCCGCTGGTTGTAGAAACGCAGCACCAATTCCGGATCGCGGGCAAAACCTTCGGGGGACGCGACATCTTCGACGCGATGGCTCTCCCACAAGCCGTCCGCCGCCCGAAAAGGGCGAATGCCCGATTCGGCGGAAATTCCGGCACCGGTCAAGACGACGATGCGCGGAACTGCTTTTTCTGTTCGAGGGCTCATGTTTTCTTCCTTGCGAGGATGCGCTGACTCAGACGATACCATTTTCTCGTTAACGTGTTTTCTGTTCAAGTACATACCTTCCCCCCTCCCCCACAAGGGGAGAGAGGGACATGGTTACGCGAAAGGGCAACCACTGAAACCGAAAAGGCGCTATCTCTTGTCTCAAAATTATGGGGGCACCATGAGCGCTCGTTTGGCTGCTCCGTCATTCTCGCGGAGGCGGGAATCCAGGCTTTCTTCTCTGGATTCCGGCTTTCGCCGGAATGACGATTTCTTGATGCTTGGCCCCTGATACAGATACATTTTGAGATGGCTCCAAAGATGTCGCTTTTACAACCGCTTTGCCAAGCTGCGCCCGAACCTTGTTCATAACAACTTGCTGCCATGAACCTCACAGCCATCCCGTAGGCATAAACCGCAGATGGCGCATCGCTCTTCCGGCACCGCCCGGCTTCCGCTAAAATCTTTTATTCACCCCAAGGAGAAAGCAATATGTCTATGGCAGACCGCGATGGCTGGATTTGGTACGACGGCAAAATGGTGCCGTGGCGCGAGGCAACGACGCATGTACTCACTCACACGCTGCATTATGGAATGGGAATTTTCGAAGGCGTGCGTTGTTATGAAACGGCAAAAGGTCCGGCCATTTTCCGTTTGCGCGATCACACCGACCGCTTTTTTCGGTCGGCGCACATCTTCAACATGAAGCTGCCGTTTACCAAGGACGAGATCGACGCAGCGCATATTGCCGCAATCCGCGACAACCATCTGAAGTCAGGTTACCTCCGGCCACTGGCGTTCTACGGTTCGAACGCGATGGGCGTTGCCGCCAGCACCAATCGGGTGCATATCATCGTTGCCGCCTGGCCGTGGGGCTCGTACCTCGGCGAAGAGGGAATGGCGAAAGGTATCCGCGTCAAAACCAGTTCGTTCACCCGCCATCACGTCAACATTCACATGGTCGGTGCCAAAGCCTGTGCCAATTATCTCAATTCGATTCTTGCCAATCAGGAAGTCACCGCCGAAGGTTACGACGAGGCGCTGCTGCTTGATCCGGCCGGTTTCGTCGCCGAAGGTTCGGGCGAAAACATTTTCATTGTCAGCCGCGGCGCGCTGCACACGCCCGATTTGTCAACCGGCGCCCTGAACGGCATCACCCGCGATACGGTGATCCAGCTCGCCAGCGAAATGGGCATCGAAGTGAAAGAGCGTCGCATCACCCGCGACGAAGTCTATTGCGCCGATGAAGCGTTCTTCACCGGCACCGCCGCCGAAATCACGCCGATCCGTGAGCTCGACCGCCGCCAGATCGGCGCCGGCTGCCGCGGCCCGATCACCGAAAAACTGCAAGCGCGCTTTTTCGATATCGTGTTGGGCCGCGATCCGTCGAAAGACGCTTGGCTCACTTACGTTTGATTGTTAGCGCGTTTTTCGTTTAAATCATTACATTATCTTTTCTGTGCCTCCCCTCCCCCCACCCTACCCCTCCCCCGCAAGCAGGGGAGGGAATAAGCCTCCTTCCCCCGCTCGCGGGGGACGGTTGGGATGGGGACGCCGCATCAAAAAGGGTACGCAACTGAATCAAAAACGCTCTAGCGCGGTTTTGATTCAAGTGGATACCTTTCTTCTGGGATACGCCGCGTCATTCTCCCAGAAGCTCAAGAGCGAATTTTTACCCCTCTCCCCAGCCCCTCTCCCGCAAGGGGAGAGGGGTGCAAAGTGCCCATGCCTCTGATCGAGCCGCGCATTCTGATCATCGCGCCGTCGTGGGTCGGCGATGCGGTGTTGGCGGAACCGTTGACGGCGCTGTTGAAGGCGCGTTACCCGCATAGCGTCATCGACGTTTTCGCGCCTGCCTGGTGCGCGCCGGTGTATGCGCGTATGCGCTACGTTCATCGCGTCATCGAAAATCCGCTGCCGCACGGCCCCCTTCATTGGGGTCAGCGCAAAGCTTTGGCGCAAAACCTCGCTACCGCCGATTACACCCACGCTTTCGTGTTGCCCAACAGTTGGAAATCAGCACTCATCCCGTACTTCGCCCGCATTCCGCAACGCATCGGCTACACCGGTGAAGCGCGTTTCCACTTGTTGAACGATCGCCGGACATTGCACCAAGAAAAGTTCCCGCGTCTCGTCGATCGTTTCGCCGCGCTCGCTTATCCTGCCGACACCGCTGCCGACAAAATCAAAACGCCTGCGCCAGTGCTGGTGCCGCAACAAGACCGCCAACGCGCCGCGCTCGATGCGTTGCGTCTTACCGTCAGTCCGACACCGATCGCCGTCTTCTGCCCTGGCGCCGAATACGGTTCGGCCAAACGCTGGCCGCCCGAATACTTCGCCGAACTGGCGCAGCGCTTGCTTCACGAAGGCTTAGCGATCTGGCTCGTCGGCTCGTCGAAAGACAGGCCCATCGCCGATCAGATCATCGCCGCCATCCGTTCAAACGCGCCATCGGACGGTACGCCTGCGATGTTGCACTCTCTCGTCGGCCACACCGACCTCGGCACTGCTGTCGATCTTATTGCCGCCGCCCGTCTCGTCGTCAGCAACGACTCCGGGTTGATGCACATCGCCGCCGCCGTGGGCGTCCCGCTGGTTGCGCTGTTCGGCTCGTCATCGCCGACTTACACGCCGCCGCTGTCGTCGCGCGCCCGCATCGCCCGCATCGACATCGAATGCAGCCCTTGCTTTAAGCGCGAATGCCCGCGCAAACACTTTCGGTGCATGCGCGAACTGACGCCGCAAGCGGTTTATCAGCACATCGTCGCGTTGCGCTGAAGGCAACTACCGTTTGCGATTGATGCGCTTTCCAAGAACCATCACGGTAGCCGTTTCCGCTCACGCTTGAAAAGCAACTTTGCTTTTCGTCGCCTGTCAAACAAGCGGAATCCGGGCATACAATGACAATACCGGAACGAACACTGTTTACAGGAGTCGCCTCATGCGAATTGCTCAAAACGTCACCGAGTTGATTGGCAACACGCCGCTGGTTCGTCTGAATCGCGTCAGCGCCGGTATCGACGGCACGATTCTCGCCAAACTCGAATTCTTCAACCCGGCGCACAGCGTCAAAGACCGCATTGCGCTCGCCATGATCGACGCTGCCGAAAAAGCCGGAAAGATCAACAAGGAGACGGTTATCGTCGAGCCGACATCAGGCAATACCGGCATCGGTCTGGCGATGGTTTGCGCCGCACGCGGTTATAAGTGCGTCTTCGTGATGCCCGAGAGCATGAGCCGCGAACGGCGAATGCTGCTCAAGGCCTACGGCGCCGAATTGATTTTGACGCCCGCCGCTGATGCCATGCCCGGCGCCATCCGGAAAGCCGAAGAACTGGCCGCTGGTGACGCACGTTATTTCATGCCGCAGCAGTTCGACAATCCCGCCAACCCTGAGGCGCATCGCCGTACCACTGCCGAAGAAATCTGGCGCGACACCGACGGCACGGTCGATCTTTTCTTCGCCGGCGTCGGCACCGGCGGCACGATCACCGGCATCGGTGAAGTCTTGAAAGCGAAAAAACCGGCGGTCAGAGTATTCGCGGTCGAACCGGATGCCAGTGCTGTTTTGTCCGGCGGCGCCCGCGGGGCACATCCGATCCAGGGCATCGGCGCCGGTTTCGTTCCGTCAATTTTAAATACAAAATGCTACGACGAAATCGTGCGGGTGAAGAACGATGACGCTTTTTCATTGGCGCGCCGGATGGCAACCGAAGAAGGCATTCTGACCGGCATCTCCGCCGGTGCCGCCGTTTGGGCGGCGCTGGAAGTCGCCAAGCGCCCCGAACATCGCGGGAAAACCAGCGTCGTGATCATCCCGTCGTTCGGAGAACGCTATCTGTCAACGCCGTTGTTCGAAGGGTTGGCGTAACGCAACCGCTCAGAAAAACAGACCGGGTTCCCGGTCTGTTTTTCTCCCGAAGGTCATTTTGCGGTTTTGGTTTTCGCCGCCTCGGGACGGGCTGGCGGTTCTTTCTTTGCCGTTGCTTTGCCGCCGCTCGAAACGGTGATGTCGTCGCCCAGTTTTGCGATCGTTTTCTCTCCAAACCCTTTGACTTTCTGCAAATCCTGAGCGGATTTGAATGGCCCGTGCTGGTCGCGGTAGTCAATGATGGCTTGGGCTTTTTCCGGCCCGACGCCGGACAAGGTTTGCAGTTCTTCCTTGGTAGCGGTGTTAATGTCCACTGCGGCAAAAGCGCACAGTGAGAACAACGCAAAAACAATACCGAGAATCCATTTCTTCATGGGAAGTCCTTTCTGTCAAATCAGAAATATCAAGCCGGTTGTCCGGCCTCCTTCCCCCATTGGCCACCAATCATTCACAGCGGCAATGATTCGCCGCTGTCATGGAAATGATAAGGCCATTATTTATGCAAAACAAGAAATGGGTGCCGCCAAAATACCCATTCAAACATCATGTGCTATTTACCCAACACTCGCCAGCGTTTCGATATAACGCGCCACCCCCGTCGCCACGTCAAACATCTTCGCCTTGTATCCGGCCTCCCGCAGCTTTTTCAGATCGGCCTGGGTGTAACTCTGGTATTTGCCCACCAGTTGCGACGGAAACGGCACATACTCGATCACGCCGTCCGCCACCCACTCTTCCAGACGGCGCGCCGCTTTTCCTTCCCGTTTCGCCAGCGTATTCAGCGTTGCCAGCGCCACCGCGTTGAAGCTTTCGGCTCGGCCTGTGCCGAGATTGAAAATCCCCGAACGTTGCGGCTGATCGAGAAAGTGCAGATTCACCTTCACCACATCCTCGACCGACACGAAATCGCGTTGCTGCTCACCCGCCGCATAACCGTCCGAGCCTTCGAACAATTTTATTTTTCCTTCTTGCCGGTATTGGTTGAAGAAATGCCAGGCCACCGAGGCCATGCGGCCTTTGTGTTGCTCACGCGAACCATACACATTGAAATAACGCAAACCGACGACCGGCGCCGTCCGCTCCGGCAACAAGCGCCGCACGGCCTGATCGAAAAGAAACTTCGAGTATCCGTAAACATTCAGCGGCGCTTCATTGCCGCGGTCTTCCCCGAATGTTTTTCCCGCACCGTAAACGGATGCGCTCGAAGCGTAAATCAGCGGGATATCGTTATTCTGACAATGCTCAAGCAGCAGCATCGAATAACGGTAATTGTTGCGCATCATGTAGCGCCCGTCGGTTTCCATCGTGTCCGAACACGCACCTTGATGCAGGATGGCGCCGATGTCATCGTCGAAATCGCCCTGTTCGAGGCGTTCGAGAAATTCATCGCGGTCGAAGTAGTCGGCGATATCGCAATCGACCAGATTCTTGAATTTGTCGGCGCGCGCCAGATGATCGACGGCAATGATTCGGGTTTCGCCGCGCGCGTTCAACGCCTTGACCAGATTGGCGCCGATAAACCCCGCTGCCCCTGTCACTACGATATACACATCAACACCTCAGTTGTTTTTATAGACGGCTTTTGCCGTCGAAACGTTCCCGCGTTACAGTTCGAAATCGACCCGGCCGACTTCCGTCGTGACAAAGCGTACGCGCGAAGTCACGCCGCACAGCAGTTGGTAGGGAATCACGCCAGCCCAATGCGCCACTTCCTCGACCGGCAAACCATCGCCCCACAACAACACCGGACTGCCGATCCGCGCTTCCGGGATATCGGTGATATCGACCGTCAGCATGTCCATCGACACCCGCCCGGCAAGGGGTGCCTCTTTCCCGGCGACACGAACCGGCGTACCGTTGCGCGCCGTCACCGGATAGCCGTCCGCATAGCCGCACGCCACGACACCGATGCGTGTTGGCCGCGCTGTCCGGAAAACCTCGCCGTACCCGACGTATTGACCGGCTTCCACCTCACGCACGGCTATCAACTCCGAACGCAGCGACATGACCGGTTGCAGATCCAGCGAGGCTGCCGTCTGCTCCGGCAGCGGTGATACGCCGTAAAGCATCAGCCCCGGACGCACGACATCGCCGCCGACATCGCCGTAACGCAACACCCCCGCCGAATTGGCAATCGAGCGCGGGTACGGCAATCCCTGACACGCTTCCTTGAAAATCGCCAGCGGCGCTTCGGCGCCCGCTGCGGTTTCCGCCTGCCCCAAGTGCGTCATCAAGCGCAACGCCGCCACCGACGAACAGGCGTTCAGGCGCTCGCACAGTTCGGCGGTCTCGTCGGGACTTACGCCCAGACGGTTCATTCCGGTGTTGATCTTCAGGAAAATTTCCAGCGACCGCTTTAATCTGGCCTTCTCGAGAACGGCCACTTGTTCGCGCTGATGCACGACGATGGCGATTCGATGGTGGGAGATTTCTTTCAATTCTTCTTCGGAGAAAAAACCCTCGAGCAGCAGCAAACGCCGCGTGTAGCGTTGTTCTCGCAGCGCCACGGCAGCGGGTAACTCCATTACCGCCAGCCCTTCCGCTCCGCCGAGCGCCGGTAGTACCCGCAACAAACCGTGTCCGTAGGCATCGGCCTTAACGACCGCCATGATCTGCGCGCCTTGCACGCACTGGCGAACGCGATCCAGATTGTGGCGTAACGCCGCCAGATTGATCTGGGCAACCAGTTGGCGCGAGAATGAAGGCATAGTCACTTTCCCGACAAGGCCATGGATATTTTTTTGCTTCTTGGATTATGCCACAGCCGAAACGCCTCTCTCGTGATTCCTCAACCGTTTCTTGATGAAAGCATTCCGACAGTGACTTTTTGAGTCACGCGATCACGCATGGCCAAGCCACTACTCCGCGCGAAGATGAACGGTTCGTTACCGGCATGCGAATTTCTTCCACATGCGTATTGCCCGCAACCGCCGGGGAGCTGATCAGCCCCAGAAAAAAAGAAAGCCCACCAGGAGGAGGTGGGCCAAAGGGGGTTCTTTTAGACAGTCAGTGGTCGGAAAATTTCCGACCCGTCTTGGAATTGCGCTTTTTGGCCTGCGCACAATACCGTATCTGTAAATTGCCGCGTCATTATACCGTGATAATTGTCGCTCCGATACTGTTGACACTTACATGGGAACATTGCATTCGCCAAGTGACGAATAATACTGTAGCAGAAAACGTGCCAAACACCAACAAGCTTTAATTTTTTAGTCTTTTCAATAACTTATAAAGGCGTTGCCGCACCCTCTTTTTAACCAGATCGTTTTACTCAACTTTTTTGTCTCCTCCAAAAGACGGTATTTTGTTTGCACAATATAACATGATGATTTCACAAATCTTCCTATGTCTCCCGTTAAAGACAGCGCTAAAAAAGGGGAAATCCCAAGAAATAAAATTTTCCCCGGCACCCTTGATTGCAAAAAAATTTAACTTTTGATCAGGAAACCACCAAGCGTTTCCCGTCCCGTCGGCGCTGCCTGAAGTGAGTACCGGCTTCCTCAACGTTCAAGGCTTAGCCGCCGAAAAAACCGCGACGCGCCGCCCGTTCGATCCGGCCATCCGGTTGATCCGACTAATGCGCCTGATCAGCGACCACAACCCTTACCACAACGGCAAGCAACCGCGATTTGACGACAGCGCTTCCGGCGCAGCCTCAGTCTTTGTGATCCTTGAACATCGATAATTCAAGATTATGTCGCTGCAAGAGCTTATAAAATTCTGTCCGGTTGCGTTTCGCCTTGATCGCCGCCCGCGTGACATTGCCGCCGGTCATTTTGAGCAGGCGCACCAGATAGTCGCGCTCAAAGGCACGGCGTGCCTCTTCAAGCGGTGGCATGGTGTCGGTTTCCTCGCGCAACGCTTTTTGGATCAACGAAACAGGGATCACTGATGTCGTTGACAACGCCAACGCCTGCTCAATGACATTCAGCAACTGCCGGATGTTGCCCGGCCAGGGCGCTGCCGTCAGCAAATCCATCGCGTCGGGCGCCAAGGTCGGCACCACTTTGCCGTAGCGCTCGGACAGTTGCCCCAGAAAGTGAGCGGTCAACAGCGGGATGTCCTCGCGCCGCTCGGACAATGCCGGCAAGCGCAGCGATATCACATTCAACCGGTAATACAGGTCTTCACGAAACTGATGGGACGCCAACAGGCTTTCCAGGTCGCGGTGCGTCGCGGAAACAATCCGCACATCGACCGGCGTGGTTTTGGTCGCCCCCACTGGTCGCACTTCGCGCTCTTGCAGGGTTCTCAGCAGCTTGATCTGCAACGGCAGCGGCATGTCGCCGATCTCATCGAGAAACAGCGTGCCGCCGTGCGCTGCCTGGAACAGCCCCAGATGCTCACCGACGGCGCCGGTAAACGCGCCGCGCACATGCCCGAACAATTCGGATTCCAGCAAGTCGCCGGGGAAAGCCCCGCAGTTGACCGCAATGAACGGTTTGTCGGCGCGCCGGCTCGCCCGGTAAATCGCCCGCGCCAACACTTCCTTGCCGGTTCCCGATTCGCCATAAATCAGTACGCTGGCGTCGGTCTCGGCGACCAAGCGCGCCTGACGCAACAAATCTTCCATATAGGGCGCGCGGGTGATGATGTCGCGCCGCCAGCCGTCGTTATCGCTCGTCTTGATCGGCCCCGCCGTCAAACGCAAACCATCCGACACTTTTTCCAGCAATTCCTGACTGTCGAACGGCTTGGTAAGAAAACCGAACACGCCGCGTTCGGTGGCGGTCACCGCTTCGGGGATCGTGCCGTGCGCCGTCAAGATGATGACCGGCAATGTCGGGTGCCGCCGATGCAAAGAGTCGAACAACTGCATCCCGTCCATGCCGGGCATCCGCAAATCGGTAATCACCAATGCCGGCGGCGCCACATCGATCATGGCCAGCGCCCGCTCGCCGTTTTCGGCGGTTCGGACGCGATACCCGGCCGACGACAGACGCAAACCGATCAGTCTCAACAAGTCCGTATCGTCGTCGATGAGAAGAATGTCTGCAATCATTGGCGTCCTCCTGACGGTCGTTTCGGTGCTGCTTTGGGCGGCGCTGGTGGCGTCCGCTTTTTGCCATCGGGCATCCGCTCTTCCAATAACCGGCGATCGAGATCTATCAACGCCTCCAGTTTTTGCAACGCCCGCTGTTTTTCTTGAATCTTCGCTCGCAAAACCGTCGCCAGATGCTGCAACGGCGTCGATGCCTTTTCGTTCTTTGCCACCGCCTCAAGCAGGGAAATCGCCCGCTGATCATTGGCGCCGGCAGGATTCAGCGACAAAAGAGAGGCTAACCGAACCCGGTTTTCGTTCTCGCCGTTTTGCCCGGTCGCCGAAATTTTATTATTCAAATCCACTTGCAGGCGCTGCGCTTCTTCAGGACTCACGCTCGGATAAAGGGCCAAATCTCCGAGCAGCTTCTGAAAATCAGCATACTCTTCCGCCTGCTTTCGCAACAACACCTCTTCCGTTTTCGGTGTCACGGCGCCGTTCACCGAGCCCCCTGCCGCTGGCGCCGGCGCCGACGCTTCGGCAACAGGAGGAGAAGCTTCCTTATGCTCCACGGGCGCAGACAAGACGGTGCAACCGGTTGCGAACAAAACCGCCAGAGCCATGCCGCAACAGCCATACAGTTGATCGAAAAACGATTTCATCAGGATGCTCCCCGCGTGCTTGTCTTTTTCCTGCTGACAAGAGGCAACGTGCTGGTCCAGAACGGCAGCCATAAAATCAGGCGGGCGCCGCTGCGACCATCGGCACGGCTTTCCGCAGCAACACGACCGCCATGCGCCAGCGCATACTCGCGGGCAATGGTCAAGCCCAGCCCGGAACCTTTGACGTGGTTCTCCGTCGGCGGTTTTCCTTGGTAAAACGATTCAAAGACCCGCTCGCGCTCACTCTCGGGAATCCCCGGGCCTTCGTCGATAACCTCCAGCCGGGCACAATCTTTGTCGGCGCTCATCAGCAACTGAATTTTTCCCAGCCTCGGTGAATATTTGATTGCATTGGAAACCAGGTTGTCGATGACCGTCGTGATCTTTTTGGCGTTGCCGGTCACCAGCAGCGACAGCAGCTTTTCCTCGAAAGAAATCAGTCGCGCCCATGCTGCCAGCCGATGCTCACGAACCACTTGATGAACGATATCGCTCAAATCCACCGGCAACAGCACATTTGGTTCCGCGACCCGCGATTGGTGGTATTGCAACAAATCTTCGATCATCCGCTGCAACGACAGTGTATTTTCACGAACGATATACAAAATTTCGCGCTGTTCGTCCTTCAGGTTGCCGCCGATACCGTCCCGCAACAGTTCAGTACCTTCGCGAACCGCCGTCAGCGGCGTTTTCAATTCATGCGACAAATTGCGCAGAAATTTCGTTTGCTGCTCTTCAAGCGTTTGCAGCCGTGCCCGCAACCATTCAAGCCGTTGTCCCAGATAACGCAGATCCGAAGGCCCCTGGACTTCGATTTCTTTGGAGAAATCGGCTGCCCCCAGTTGCCGGATCGCCTGATCAATCTGCCGGATCGGACGGGCAATCAAGAACGTCAGGAGCATCGCCAGAAAAATCGCCACCCCCAGCGCCGTCCACAACAACATCTGCCACTTCTTGCGTCCCGCATCGGCGGTTATTTGCAGTTGATCCACCGAAGTTATCGCGATCGTATAAGCCGCCTGCTGAACCTCGTGCACATGCGCCACAAAACCGCGGTAGCCGTTGATGATTTGCTCCCTGTCCCCCCTGTTGCTCTTGTACGTCTGCAAAATATGGAAAAGCCGCGCCTCCTCTTCCATCGCATTTCGCAAGGATTCCTCCTTGTCTCCTGATGCCATTCGCATTAGCTGCGCCCGCGTATCGCTCAACATCTCGCGCACCCGCACATAATCATCAAGCACCGTGCGATCCTCAAGAACCGTATATTGCCGCGCCAAACGTTCCAGCGTCGTCGCCTGCTCAAGAAACTGCCGCGACAACCGCGATACCGTCACCGAGTTGAACACTCCCTCGCGGCTCTGCTGCGCGAGAGAGTTGAGCGCCGAATTGATCTCGATCAGTGCGAAAATAAGCGGCACGCTGACCAGGAAAAACCCCAAAAAAACGAATTTGACTAATGAACGAGGGTAATACACGATGGTGTCTTTATGATTAGACCCGTTGAAACACTCACCGGATTCGAGATGTCATATACTATACCAGCGATTCTGTCCAATCCGAACCTTTATCTTCCTCCTTTTCCGTTTGCCGTCATTGCAGCAAAAGCGCGCAACGGCGTCGTCGGGCAAGCCGGGCGTCTGCCTTGGCGCCTTCCGGAAGACCTTCGGTATTTTCGGGAACTTACCACCGGCCACACGGTTGTCATGGGGCGGAAAACCTGGGAGTCGTTGCCGCGAGCTTTGCCACAACGCCAGAACATCGTCGTGACGCGCAACCCCGCCTATGCCGCTCCCGGCGCCCAAACCGCGCCGACCCTGGAAGCCGCCTTGGCCGCCGCCAGCGAACCCTTCCCCGTTTTTTGCATCGGCGGCGGCGAACTTTATCGGCAGGCATTGCCGCTCTCTTCCGCTCTGTTCCTCACCGAAATCGACGCCGATTTTGACGGTGATACTTTCTTCCCGCCGCTGGAGCCTGCCGTCTGGCAACGTGTCATTCATGCGCCGCACTCGCAAACGGACGGTCTGCGCTATGCCTTCAACGTCTATCTTCGAAAAACGGTGCTCGAACAGCAAATGCCCTCCGCGTGATTGCCCTCATTTCATTTCCGCAAACGCCGTGCGATAATGCCGCCTCGACGCAGCCCGGCCGGGATGGCGGAATTGGTAGACGCAGCGGACTCAAAATCCGCCGGTAGTGATACTGTGAGGGTTCGAGTCCCTCTCCCGGCACCACAAGATCATCCGAAGCCGTCAGGTAACATCCACCTGGCGGCTTTTTCATGTCCCGCTCAAATCAAAGATTATTTCAAATGTAGAATGTTTTTTATTCCTGAGACAAGAGGGCATTATGGACATCCGCAGCCTCACGCTTTTGGCCATCAAATTGACCGGTCTCTTTTTTCTCGTCAACGCCTTTGCGGCTCTTGTTCAAAACATACAGGCCTTCGCCTTTTTCCCGGATAGCGACACCTTTTTCGGAAGAGCGCCCTCGCCTCTTTTGTTTTTCGTATATCCCCTCATCTACGCCGCCACAGGCATAATCCTGTTCCTGGCATCGGGAAAAATCGCCAACAAGGTGATCGATACAGGAAGGATTGAACCCTCTTTGCTTACGGTTGATCGCCTGCTCTCCGTCGCCATCCGAATCGTTTGCCTTTATTTCATGTTCCAGTCGCTGTATTCCCTTGTTTATCACTGGGCTGAAGCCTATTGGTTCGCTCCTTGGTCACCTCCCGTGGATTCTCCAAGAGCTAATGCCACGTTATTGGCGGCGGGCATTCAGTTTGCCCTGGCGTTGATCGGATGGTTTTACAGTGGAAAGCTTGTCGAAATCACCAGAAAATTCTCTGGGAGCGAATAACTCCCTACACCTTACAGCTAATAAGCCGTCACGCATTCGTAAAAATGTATACGGTTATGTATACATCGAATGCCAAGGCGCTTTGAATCCTTTAGGAAAGTCAATTGACGAACCCGTGAAAGCAAGAATCCGGACTTTCTTCCTGGATTCCGGCTTTCGCCGGAATGACGGTGCCCCGACCCCCACCTCTCACCGCACCACTCTCCTCGTGACCGACGACGCTTGGCCGTTCATGAAGCACACCGTCGTCTCTATTTGAGGATCGCCCGCCGCCGGGTTATAGACCCAGCAGTCTTCGCAAACTTCGCGGGTGGTTTGTATCTCCGGCAGCCATTCCCCCGTCAAGCCCACCGGGTTGTATAGCGTTTCCGTGCGGCAGGATACTCTCGCTCGCGAATCCGGTTCGCCGATGCGGGAATGCACCTCAACAGACGTCATGCCTTCGCGAATAAAGCGGCGTTCGTTGGCATCTTTGACAGTGCGCTGCACCATCATCGGCGTCTCCGCCGCGCCCGCTTTCGCAGAACCATTTGCAGCGCGAGGCAATGTCTGGCTCGACGCTTCCACAACCTTTCCGTCAACCAGAACGACTTTCTGCGATTGCCCATCGCGTTGATAATTCCATTCTTCCTTCACGACGCCCCCTTCCTTTGAGGTCGTGATACCGCTCGGATTGCCCCACGCTTGCCGCACTTGCGATGCCGTCATTCCCGCCGTCACCTGCCCCATCGCCACCCGATTTTGCAATGTGCCCACTTCCGGGTCACCGGACTTGTCGTATAGCAACCGCATCGGCTCGCTGTCCATCCCCATGCAGGGCTTGTCGCTGAACGTTATTTCTCCTGCCGCGTTCATGCATTTATAAACTGCGGCATGAGCGGTAGCGACGAAAAGCGCAACAAGAACAAAAATAACGGCTTTCATGTCTCTCTCCCATTTTGAGGTAGCGCACCGTAAGTAAAGCCAATGTAAGCGGTTTAACGTCAAGTATCGTCAAGGAAAGGTAAAGGTTGGGTAAAGACCTATCAGGCATCA
Source organism: Burkholderiales bacterium (assembly GCA_031260355.1). Taxonomy (GTDB): domain Bacteria; phylum Pseudomonadota; class Gammaproteobacteria; order Burkholderiales; family Casimicrobiaceae; genus UBA931. The sequence continues at coordinate 6,475 of JAIRJZ010000074.1, read as the reverse complement.
AGGATCAGCCGCCTCAGCATGTCGAAAAGCCAAGTCGCCGTCAGTGTGCGCACCTGTTCGCGCGACCGGCCTGCGAGGTTCAGCGTACGCGTCGTGACATCGTCCCCCAGCGTTACGGCGATACAAACCGTCCCCGGCGGCAAACCTTCCTGCGAATCCGGCCCGGCTACGCCGGTGGCGGCAAGTCCGACATCGGCACGCAAAACGCGACAAACGCCGCGCGCCATATAAGCCGCCGCTTCTTCGCTGACCACCGGCTCAGTCGGCACACCGAGCGATTCAAATTTCACATCGTCGGCGTAAGCGACGATGCCGCCGCGAAACACGCGGCTGGCTCCCGCAATCGAGGTCAACCGCGCACCGATACCGCCGCCGGTCAGCGATTCGGCCACTGCCAGCGTCTTCCCTCGCGCCGCCAGCAAACGCAATGCCACCGCTTCCGGCAAATGATGAACCGGATCGTCGCCGCCTTCACTGAACACGGCATCGCCGAGCAGCGCGCGTACTTCGCGTGCCTCTTCTTCCAGCATCCGCCGCGCCTCTTCTGCATCGGCAGCTTTTGCCGTCAACCGCACGCGAACACCGGAAAAATCGCTCGCCAGAAATGCGATGGTCGGATTGCTGCGCAGTTGGCACTGCGCGTCCAACACTTGCAAACGCGGCGCCAACTGCGCAGCAATCACCGATTCGCCCGGCCCCCAGCAATACAGCGTATGGCTGACGATGGTCGCGGCGTCGCCGCGCCGCCGCTGCAAATCGGGCAATACGTCGGCTTCAAACATTGCGCGCATTTCCCACGGCACGCCGGGGAGCGCATACACCTGTTTATCGCCGACCGGGCAAATCAGTCCGGGCGCGGTACCGGCAACCGTTGCCATCGGGCTGGCGCCTACCGGAACATCGGCTTGCACCGCATTAATGTCCGCGAACGGACGGCCGCGCTGATGAAATATCGCTTCAATGCGGGCGAGAAGCACGGGGTCGCGTTGCAGAGGTACGCCCATCACGTTGGCGATCGCCTGTCGCGTGATGTCGTCTTGCGTCGGCCCCAACCCGCCGCAAACAATGACGGCATCGGCGCGCGCCAGCGCCAGGCGCAACGTCTCCTCGATACGCGCCAGATTGTCACCGACCCGCGTCTGAAAATGGCAATCGATACCGAGCGCCGCCAGCCGTTCGGCAATCCACGTTGAATTGGTGTCAACGATCTGCCCCAAAAGCAGTTCGGTTCCCACCGCGACAATTTCACAGCGCATCAAACCTCTCCCGTTCTGACCAACCATGTTCTTATGACAAGGTGAGAAGATAATGCCTGCCGCCCGAAGTTGCAACCGGAACTGCTCTCTACATGCCTCAAGAATCCGGCGTCAAGAAGCCATCATTTCGGCAAAAAAGCGCTGCCCCGCGTATATGGGAGCCCCGCCTTTCTGGATTCCCGCGAGAGCGCGCTGCGCTTTGCTCTCCCCGCAAGCAAGGGAGGGAATATGCTCCTTCCCCCGCGCACGGGGAAAGAGCCTGCCCTCGCGAAGGCGGGGGTTGGGATGGGGCACCGCATTAAAAAGTGTCCGCAACTAAATCGAAAACGCTTTAGGGAACCTCTGAAAAACCCTTCCTGTCATTCTGCGCGTAGCGAAGCAAAGTCGCAGAATCCAGATGCCGCGTAGATCCTGCGACTTCGCGCAGGATGACAAGCAGGGGATGGCGGGGTTGTTCAGAGCGTCCTTAGCCAAAATCGCGCCCCAAAAACAACACCGCCTTTCGGTTTTCGGAAGGCGGTGTCTTTAGCGTGCGGGTAAAACTTATTCAGCGCTTTTTTCGGCCGGGGCTGTCGCCGGCGCGCTCGCGCTGGCAGCGCTGCTTGCCGCTTTCACGCTGCGGCTTTGCAGTTTTTCCTTGATCCGCGCCGACTTGCCGGAACGCGAACGCAGGTAATACAGCTTGGCACGGCGCACGTCGCCGCGACGTTTGACTTCGATGTTGGCGACCAGCGGCGAATACGTTTGAAACGTACGCTCGACGCCCTCGCCGGACGAAATCTTGCGCACGATGAACGAGCTGTTCAGCCCGCGGTTGCGCTTGGCGATCACCACGCCTTCGTAAGCCTGCAACCGCTCGCGGTTGCCTTCCTTCACTTTCACATACACAACGACAGTGTCGCCGGCCGAAAAAGCGGGGATGGTTTTCCCCAGACGTTCTATTTCTTCGCGTTCCAGTTGTTCAATCAGATTCATCGGTTGCTCCGCTTTCGGTTAATGACCTTAGGGTCTGTTGGGTGCAGCGCAGGACGCCTCCTGATACACGCCGTTTTTACGTTGGTGAGAAATTCCACCGCCTTTGTGCCCATGGTTACACTTCACCACGGTCACGAAATCCTTATTCCTTCTGCTGATACCTTTCCAGCAAGCGCTTCTCTTCTTTCGTCAACGCACCTTTCATCAACTCCCGTTGCGCCAACAAATCCGGACGACGCGCCATCGTCCGTCCCAGCGACTGCATCCGCCGCCACGATTCGATCGCCGCGTGGTCGCCCGACAACAGCACCTCGGGCACCGCCTCGCCCTCGTACACCGGCGGTCGCGTGTAATGCGGGCAGTCGAGCAATCCATCAACGAACGACTCTTCTTCCGCCGACGCCGCATCGTTCAGCGCCCCCGGCAATTGCCGCACCAACGCATCGATCAGCATCAACGCCGGCAGTTCACCGCCCGACACCACAAAATCGCCAACGGCGATTTCTTCATCCACTTCCCGCATCAACAAACGCTCGTCGATGCCTTCATAACGTCCGGCCAGCACGATCAAACCCGTTCCCTGCCGCGCCAGCGCATTCAACGCCGTCACCCGCGCATGGGTCAGCGGTGTTCCCGCCGGTGACAGATACAGCACCCGGCTCACCGCACAGCCCGCTTCCGCCTGCGCTGCCCGCGCCGCTTTCAGCGCCGCCGCCAGCGGCGCCGCCAGCATCACCATCCCGGGGCCGCCGCCGTAAGGGCGGTCATCCACCGTCCGGTGCGGATCGCTGGTAAACGTCCGCGGATTCCACAGCGCCAGTGACCACAACGTCTTCGTCAGCGCCCTGCCCACCACGCCGAACTGCGCCGCGTGTTCCACCATCTCGGGGAAAAGCGTCACCACATCAATTCGCACGGCGTGCTGCCTTTTCCAGTCTTTCTTCCTTGTTTAGAGCAGTTTTGGATCAGTACGCAAACCCATCCCCACCCCAACCCTCCCCTTGAAGGGGAGAGAATCCTGCGGCAACGTCAATCGTCGCGCTGCCAATCCACCTTGAGGCATCCCGCCGCCGTTTCCACCGCGTCGATATAGGCATCGACGAAAGGAATCAACAACTCGGTCGCCTTCTTTCCTTCCGCGCACGCTTCCGGTTCAACATGCACCACCGGTTGCGCACCGTATTCCTGCACCGCCGTCACCGTTCCCAGCGTTTCGCCTTCACGGTTGATCACTTTCAACCCGACCATATCGACGAAATACACTTCTCCCGGCTCGGGTGGAGGCAATGCCTCGCGCGGCACGGTGATCGACATCCCTCGCAACGCCGCCGCTTCCTCACGCACCGTCACGCCTTCCAGCGCCGCCAGCACATGTTCGCCGTGCATCCGCCCTTCTGTCAGCCGATAATCCCGCGCAGCGCCGTGGCGATCCACCAGCGACCATTGCGGGTACGTCAATAACGCATCCTTGGCAGCAGTGAACGGCTGCACTTTCAACCAACCGTGGACGCCATAGGACGCCACAATGCGTCCCATCACGACCGCAGCAGCCATCTTCGTAAACTTACGACGCCTTGGCAGCGCGCTTGGCCAGCATCGCCACCGTGTCCGACATTTGCGCGCCGCGCTCCTGCCAGAACGTGATCCTGTCCATCGCCAGACGCACGCCTTCTTCCTTGTCGTTGGCGATCGGGTTATAAAAACCGACGCGTTCGATGAACCGGCCATCGCGCCGGTTCCGCGAATCCGCGACGACCACATGATAAAAGGGGCGCTTCTTGGCGCCGCCGCGAGCCAGTCGAATGACGACCATAATCGTTATGCCTCAAAGAGTTGTGCGAAAAAAAGACGGTAATTATATAACAAATTCTGTTTGCCCGTCAGAATCAAAAACTGCCTCGATCTATGACGGTTGCGGGCGACAAAAAAACACCTCTCTTCGGCCTCCCGCCTGCAGAACAGCGGTTTTTCGCGGAAGTGACGTTGCTCTTGATTCGCCTCGCCTCCCGTTTCCGCGATTATGCCGTTCCTGCACAACGGCAGCGGAGTCAGCGGCTCGTAGCGCCCCAACACACCCGCCAACCCGTTTCGTTTCAGGGGTTTTATTTTGAAGCATCCACGACGAAATGACAGGAAATGACAGGATACCGTGTTTCTCCGGATCACTCGTAGAGAGAAACAGGAATCGTTTTTATCTATCCCTACATCATGCCCGTGTTGCTTTTTCAGCTAAAAACCAACCTCTCAGCTCCTTTTGTCGTCACGAGGTGTAACTTATGCTCATATTGCAGTAATATATCTAATGCGGCTATGGGCACAGGCGTCTGTTTGCGCGTTTTTCCATCCCGCGAAAAGGACTTATATCGTTGCAGAGGTCTTTCTTTCCATAAATCTCTCTTAGGAGATAAGCGAGATGCACATGAAGCTCTTTACTTTCCCGCCTCCTCGCTTCTTCCATCACGAAACATGTTTAAGGCATGCCTCCTCGCTGCTTAAAGGGTTTCTGGTGTTGCTTGGATTGACACTGACCGTGCCGACATGGGCAGCCACTTTCACCGTCAACACCGTCGCCGACGCCACTCCCGCCAATGCCGCCAACTGCGCAACAGGCAACGTCAACTCCTGCCGCCTGCGCGACGCGATTGCTGCGGCCAATAATGGCGACCTCATCGATTTTGACCTGCCTCCTGCTTCTGCTCCCGTCATCGTGCTGGCCGACACATTGACTGTAAATACGAACCTGACCATCGACGGCACGCTGACGAATGACGCTGGCGGTAATCCTCGCCGTCTTATCGTTAGAGGCCCTAGTGGCGGCAGCACTTCGTTCCGGGTATTTATGGTGAACCCGGGCGTCACTGCTGCCTTTGCAAATTTCACCATCGAAAACGGAGAGACCCCTGGTGGCCCAGGCGGTAACGGCGGTGGTATTTATAACAGCGGTGCACTGACATTAACCAACTGCGCCGTATCCGATAACCGCGTTATCTCCAACAACAACGGCGGCGGCATATACAACGATTCCGGAGGCTCGCTGACGCTGATCAACAGCACCGTGTCCGGCAATGTGTCCAACAACAACGGCGGCGGTATCCACAACGATTCCGGCGGCACGCTGACGCTGATCAACAGCACCGTGTCCGGCAATGTGGCCAACGACAGCGGCAACGATATCTACAATAGCGGCAGCGCCACGCTGACCAATACTACTGTGGCCGGCGATACCGGCGGGGTCTTTTTCAGAAACGCCGGTAGCGTCACCTTGACCAACACAATCATTCAGGGTTGCCTTGGAACCGGCGGTGCTGTCATTGACCTCGGCGGTAACCTCAGCGGCAACAACGGTTGCGGTCTCTCATTGGCCAACGGCAGCCTTCCCGGCGGCAACCTCGCCCTTGGTGCACTGGCCAACAACGGTGGCCCAACCCTGACGATGCTTCCAGACGCAAACAGCAACGCGATTGGCCTCGGCTTGTCGTCTGTATGTGCTAGCGCGCCCGTCAGCGGCCGCGATCAACGCGGCATTATGCGGGCGCCTCCGCCCTTTATGTGTACCAGCGGCGCTGTGGAATTTTTAAACAGACTCGATGTCACCGTATCCAGCTTCGGCACCGGCACCGGCACCGGCACCGGCACCGGCACCGGCAGCGTCAGCGATGGCTTTACGCCCCCTGTGATCAATGCCTGTACCAACAGCGGAGGCAGCAGTACCACCTGCTCCGCCGGATATGCCATCGGAACCACAGTAACCCTGACCGCCACAGCAACCCCTGGCAGCGTCTTTGTCAGATGGCTCGGCGATTGCGTCAGCCCCCCCGGCTATTCGCTTACGGCAACCGTAGAGATGGATCAGGATCCGCTTCAGGGGCAAATTCGTCAATGCACTGCGGAGTTCGATAATGCTTTCCCGCTTGACGTCACCGTATCCAGCGTCGGCAGCAGCGGCGCCACCGGCAGCGTCAGCGACAACTATGATCCAGACAACCTGATCGACGACTGCAACAACAGAAGCAGCGACCCCAACACATGTTCCGCAGACTATGCCGTCAACAGTAATGTCACCCTGACAGCTACGCCGGACACGGGCTTCGCTTTCGTCAAGTGGGGCGGCGCTTGCGCCTCTGTCGATACCGATCTTTCGGTAACGGTCACGATGAACACTGCCCTCTCCTGCACAGCGGAATTCGACACGGCGGTCACGCTCAACGTCACGGTGAACGGCATCGGCAGCGCCATCGGCAGCG
>JAIRJZ010000067.1 GCA_031260355.1 Burkholderiales bacterium | reverse complement strand
CAGTATCCCAACTATCTGGCTGTCGCTAAATCTCGATTTCTTCATGTGAACTTTCCTCTCATCTGTACAGCATGGAAAATTCTACTTTCAATCGGCTCACTTTTGTGGGGGGATTACCCTTGGTTTTCCAGAAAATGTTGATCTGTTTGAAGAAGGCGCGTATCAGAGCGCACGCGCGCTTTCTGGCGAGAGAATTGAGCGTATCGCCAGAGTTGTCGCTAATGGGCTATCTGAGGATAGGAAAAAGGCGATAGAAGCAAAACGACTATTGAATTTACTCTCCGAGATTGATGATGAACACATCATTATATTAATGAGGCATTTACGCAGAAATATAAGAAACGAAGAATTTTTTGAAAAACACAGACAACTGTTTTTTTCTCCTCCAGTAACTTTAGGATGCTCTCAAGAAGAGTTAGAAAAAAGTACTGTTTATAAACTGTCTTATTCTCATTTAGTAAAGCTGGGGCTTCTCCAAGAAATTTTCCCTCGTGCCGAAAGCGAGCTTGAGCTTGATCGGGATACAGGAAAGCTAAAAGTTATGGGCTACAAGTTGTCACCTCTCGGAAGATTGCTTCTCGTAAAAATTGGAGTGGCAGAGCCGGGAGAATTTTGATCGTTGAAATGGGTAAATGAGACGATTCCATCATGGTTGTTTGTTTACCAAAATGACAGAAAAAAGGCGCGAACGGTTTGCGCCTTTTTTGCGCGCGTGATGCTCAGACGATTTCCACCCGCAATGTTCCCAGTCCGTCGATGCCGCCTTCGATGAGATCGCCGCGCACGACCGCGCCGACGCCTGCCGGGGTGCCGGTGAAAATCAGATCGCCCGGTTGCAGTTCGAAAAAGCGCGACAAGTGAGCAATGGTTTCCGGCACCGACCAGATCAGTTGATCGATATCGCTGCGTTGTCGGTCTTTGCCGTTGACTTGCAGCCAGATACCGGCGTTTGCCGGATGGCCGCATGATTCGACTAGGTGCAGCGGCGCGATCGGCGCCGAGCGGTCGAAGGCTTTGCTGACTTCCCACGATAGACCCGCTTTGCGCATCGTGGTTTGCAGGTCGCGGCGCGTCATGTCGAGGCCGACGGCGTAGCCGCAAACATGGTCGAGCGCGTGTTCGACGGCGATATCGCTGCCGCCTTTGCCGATGGCGACGACCAGTTCAATTTCGTGGTGAAAATTTTCAGTCTGCGACGGGTAAGGAAGTTTCAGCGTTTGACCTGTGGACACCGGCACGGCGGCGTCTGCCGGTTTGCAGAAGAAAAAGGGCGGTTCGCGGTCGGGGTCGGCGCCCATTTCGCGGGCGTGTTCGGCGTAATTGCGTCCCACGCAGTAAATACGATGAACGGGAAACCGGGCATTGCTGTCGGCGACGGGAACGGCGCTGATCGGTGCCGGGGGAAACAAATCATTCACAGCGATCTCCTTGAAATGGCGGTGCGCTTTTCAAAGAAACGATTCTTTATCATAGCCCGTCAAAAAACAACCCCTCGCGTCAGGCGAGGGGTTGCTCGGACAGACGGAGATGTTTCATCCCCGCATGTTATGACTGCCGCGCTTATTTCCCGAAAGGGTTGGGGCGCGGTGTGTTGTCAACGGAAGGCGGCAGGATCGGCATCAGGATCATGGGCTGATCGCCGGTCAGGGTCTTCAAGAACGCGACGATCTTGGCGCTTTCTGCCGGCGTGTATTTTTTACCCAGTTGCAACTGCCCCATGATATCGACCGCTTCGGTCAGGGTATTGGCGGCACCGTCGTGGAAGTAGGGATAGGTCAATTCCACATTGCGCAGCGTCGGCACCTTGAAAAGGAAACGGTCGGCATCCTGCTTTGTGACGTCTTCGCGTCCCTTGGCGAGGTTGGTGGTCTTGTACGGCTCAAGCACGCCCATTTTCTGGAAGGAGTCTCCACCGATGGCTTCACCGTAATGGCAGGCAATGCAACCGCTGTCCTTGAAGAGCGTATAGCCTTCCTTTTCTGTTTCGGTCAGCGCATCTTTCTTGCCCAGCAGCCATTGGTCAAAACGCGAGTTGGGGGTGACCAGCGTTTTTTCGAATTCGGCGATGGCTGACGTAACTTGATCGATGTCAATGGCGTCTTTGCCGAACACCTGCTTGAACTCGCGCGCGTAGCCCGGGATGGTTTGCAGCAGGGAAACGGTCAGGATATGCGAAAAGGCCATCTCTTTCGGATTTTCGATCGGGCCACCGGCTTGTTCTTTCAGGTCGGCGGCGCGACCGTCCCAGAACTGCACGAAGTTGAGACTGGAATTCAATACCGTCGGCGAGTTGATCGGGCCTTGCTGCCAGCGATCGCCAATGGAGGTCGGAAGGTTGTCTGAGCCACCCATCGAAAGGTTGTGGCAAGAGTTGCAGGAAATGAAACCGGATTTGGACAACCGGGGGTCAAAAAACAGTTTTTTACCCAGTTCTACCATGCCGAGGTTGATGTTGGCAGGCGGCTTAATGGGCAAAATGGGCTCTTCACTTGCCGCAACGGCATGAAGGGAGAAACCGGCAAAAGCCAGCGCAGCAATCAGGAGAGATTTCTTCATGGGGATATCTAATGAATAAAAAAATGGGAAAAACCGGATCAAAGAACCGGAATGTTAGAGGCGATGAAGCCGATCCATTCTACAAGAATTGCGTTGTCGGCATTATTTGTATTGTTAATGAGAGCGATTAAGAAAATTTAAGTGTGCCCGCAGGCATATGTTGATAATCTTTTCAAATTTCATGATGGGCTTTTGGCGGTATCCTGAAATGTTACCGCTGACACCGGCAAGAAGATACGGACGGAGAATGAAAAAGGCGGCATGAGCCGCCTCTTCATGGGCGCGAAAGTTTTTTACTTGATGATGCCGCACGCCAGTCGTGCGCCGCCGCCGCCGAGCGTTGCCGGATGATCGGAATGATTATCGCCGCCGACGTGAACCATGATGGAACGACCCTGGATTTCGGAAATGTTCTTGATTCGTGGCGCCAAAACCGGTTGAGTGACCTTGCCGTCACCGGTGGCGTAAAGTGCGGGCAGGTCGCCAAGATGACCATCGGCGTAAGGCCCTAAATGCTTGCCGGTTTTGGTGGGGTCGAAGTGTCCGCCCGCAGCGCCGGCAAAAGTGATTTTCCCGTCTTTCTCGGTCGGAGCGCAATTGGGATTTTCATGGACATGAAAACCGTGGATGCCGGGGTCTATCCCTTCCAGATTCGGAGTGAACTCCAGACCATACGGCGTTTCGGAGAGGGTAATGGTGCCGACGGTTTTTCCATCGCCCTTGTCGGTCGCCAGATTGAGCGGAACTTCGACGGAGGCGGCATGAGCGGAGAAACCGGCGAAGGCCAGTGCGGCTATCAGGATTGTTTTTTTCATAAAACCTTTCAGGCAGGAAGTGAGAAAGATAAGGATGTTGATCGTATAATGCGCTTCAAATCATACAAGAAGATCTCCGCCGCAATCATTGATATTAACAATGGACTCGATTAAGGAAAGTTAAGTGAGTGCGGAGACTGTACCCGTGAGCAGACAAGAGGCTCTCTCGCTGTCAAATCCGAGCCGCCGCCATTTTCATGTCGCGTGTTTTGCGGTGCTTTTTCTTGCCGCCTGTGGCAGCAGAGGGAAAAGACCGGACGGCGCGCTTTCCGTCGGGCCGAAGATAACGGATTTGCCGCCGACAGAACAAGGGCGGGAAGTCGTGTTTTACGCATTGAGTCTGCTCGATACCGGTTATCGTTTCGGCGGCAAAAATCCGCAGGCAGGATTCGATTGCAGCGGGATGGTGAGCTACATTTACGCGCAGGCGGCAGGCGTCAAAGTCGGCGGCAGTGCTGCTGAGATTGCCAGACAGGGAGCGCCGATTGGACGAAATCAGCTACGACCCGGCGATCTGGTTTTTTTCAATACCTTGAACCGACCCTTTTCGCACGTCGGCATTTACATCGGCGACAACCGTTTCATTCACGCGCCGTCAACCAACGGTCAGGTGCGTATCGACGATCTCGGCAGCCGTTATTTCGCCGAACGGTTTGAAGCGTCGCGGACGTATTTCGATTGATGCGGACGTAGAGCGTTTTTGGTTTTATCATTCATATACGGCTCATGAGATCATCTCTCTCCCGCTTGCGGGAGAGGGGACGAGGGAGAGGGTAAAGGGTTGCCATTTCAAGCGCGAGAAAAGCGCGCTTGCACAAAAAGGAATCACTCAAAACGTTCTAAGGACGCTCTGAACAACCCTGCCATCCCTCGCTTGTCATCCTGCGCGAAGTCGCAGGATCCACGCGTCGTCTGGATTCTGCGACTTCGCTTCGCTACGCGCAGAATGACAGGAAGGGGTTTTCAGAGGTTCCCTAATACTCTACCGGCAACGGATCGAGCGAGCGCCACAGATACCAGGTGGCGACGCTGCGGTACGGCCGCCATGACTCGGCCAATGCCTGCATTTCTTCAAGACTGAGCGCATGGTCGCCGGCGTAATGCAGTCGAATCGCTTTTTGCAGCCCGAGATCGGCGAGCGGGAAAACGTCGGCGCGCAATTCGTGGAACATCAGAAACATTTCCGCCGTCCAGCGTCCGATGCCCTTGACGGCGACGAGCGCCTCGATCAACGCTTCGTCGTCCAGCGCTTTCCAGTTTTCCGGGTTCAATGAACCATCGGCAAAGCGGCGGGCGAGGTCTTGCATGTACTCGGTTTTGCGCTGCGACAGCCCGGCGCTGCGCAATGCGTCCGGCGTCAGCGCGGCAACGGTGGTCGGCGCGACGACGGGAAAGGCGATGTCGGTATGCTCGGGATCGACAACGGTGACAAAACGCCGCCAGACGGCGTCCGCCGCCTTGACCGAGATCTGCTGGCCGATGATGGCACGGGCGAGCGCGGTGAAGGCATCGCTGCGCCGACGCAGATGGAATTCCGGATAGGCGGCGATCAGACCGTGCAATACGGGATCGCGGCGCGAAAGCAGGCGTACGGCGCGATCCCAGTACTCGGGTTTCATGGCGGCGATTCCATTGGGAAAAATCCAATGGTACATTATCACGGAACCTGATTCTGGCGTCGGGCTATCTGGGAAGGAGAACAGCGTTGCGGTCGGAGCATTTGAAAGGAAGCGCGGTATGGTTGCTGTCGGCGATCCTGTGGGGAACGCTGTCGTGTTTTTCGACGGTGGCGTTCTCTCAACAACCCGGCCAACCGCCAAAAATCGAACCGTATAAAACGATACGCATGGCTTTTCCGACGGCGGAAACCGGCTTCGATCCGGCGCGTGTGACCGATCTTTATTCCAACACCGTCAACGAAGCCATTTTCGAGCGGTTGCTGACGTATGATTATCTGGCGCGTCCGGCGCGCCTGATACCGATGACGGCGGAAACGATGCCGGAAATCACCGACGACGGCAAAACCTACACGTTCCGGGTGCGCCCCGGCATCCGTTTCCACTCCGACCCGGCATTCGGCGGCAAACCGCGTGAATTGACCGCCGCCGATTATGTTTACAGCTTCAAGCGCATGTTTGATCCGACGCTTCGTTCGCAATGGACTTTCATGATCGAGGGAAAAATCGTCGGGCTGGATGCGTTGGCGGAAGCGGCTCAAAAAACCGGGAAGTTCGATTACGACACCGATGTCGAAGGGTTAAAGGCGCTGGATCGCTATACGCTGCAAATCCGCTTGCGTGAGCCGGATTACAACTTCAGCTATATTGTCGCGCATACGCCGTTCGCCGCCGTGGCGCACGAGGTGGCGGAGCGCTATGGTGAAAATGCGATGGCGCATCCGGTGGGAACCGGGCCTTATGTTTTGAAGCAATGGACGCGCGGCACCCGCATCATCCTCGAAAAAAATCCGGAATACCGCGGGGTGGTGTGGGATTTTGCACCGAGTGAGGATGGGGATGAGGCGCTGATACGCGAGATGCGGGGGAAGCGTTTGCCGCTGATCGACCGCGTCGAAATCTCGATCATCGAGGAAGAACAGTCGGCATGGCTGGCGTTCAAGCGCAACGAACTCGATTTCAGCGGCGTCGGCAGTTTTCGATCGGAAGTTT
>JAIRJZ010000069.1 GCA_031260355.1 Burkholderiales bacterium | reverse complement strand
AACCGGTCCTCCGGCAATCGAGGCAACCGACAGCACGATGGACATGCGCGGGTCGCGCCAGATCGAAACCGTGCGTCATCGCGTCCCAGGCCGCCTCATCGACTTCGCCATCGGCGGCTTTGCACTTCGAGCACAGCGTACGGATCAACCGCTGCGCCATCACCCCGAGCAAGGTGGAGTTGATCAGATAGCCGGGCACACCGAGGTCGAGCAGCCGCGTCAACGCGCTCGGCGCATCGTTGGTATGCAACGTTGACAACACCAAGTGCCCAGTCAGCGCCGCCTGAACCGCCATATCGGCTGTTGCCCTGTCACGGATTTCGCCGACCATGATGATGTCCGGATCCTGCCGCAACAAGGTGCGCACGCCGGTAGCAAAATCGACGCCGATCGCCTGATGCACTTGCATCTGGTTGATCAGCGGCTCGATCATTTCGATCGGATCTTCGATGGTGCAAACGTTGACTTCGGGCTTCGCCAGCAGACGCAGCGTCGAATACAGCGTGGTGGTTTTACCGGAGCCGGTCGGCCCGGTCACCAGGATGATACCGTTGGGCGATGCGATGAATTTGTCCCAATACTCGCGGTCTTCACCGGAAAAACCCAGATCGGAAAAACTGCGCACCAGCACTTCCGGCGTAAAAATACGCATCACGATTTTTTCGCCGAAAGCGGTCGGCATCGTCGAAATCCGCAAATCGATTTCCTTGCCGGCGGCAGCCGTTTTGATCCGGCCATCCTGCGGTCGCCGCTTCTCGACGATCTCCATCCGCGCCAGCAGTTTGATCCGCGAGGTCGCCGCAGCCAGTACCGGAATCGGCAGGTTGTACACCGAATGCAACACGCCGTCGATCCGGAAGCGGACGATACCGACATCGCGCCGCGGCTCGATGTGAATGTCGGAGGCGCGCTGCTCGAACGCGTATTGCCACAACCAGTCAACGATGGTCACGATGTGGCGGTCGTTGGCGTCGAGATGGCCGGTGTTGCCGAGTTCGACCAGTTGTTCAAAGTTGCCGGACAGCGCAACCGTACCTTTGGTGTGTTCCTGCGCCTGCTTCATCGAGCGCGCCAAGTTGTAAAACTCACCGATGTAGCGCCGCACGTCCGCCGGGTTGGCAAACACGATTTCGACCTCGCGTTTCAGCACATGGCCCAATTCGTCAACCCAGTCACGCACGAACGGCTCGCCGGTCGCCACCGTCAATTTGGTCGGTGTTATCGACACCGGAAGAATCCGATAACGCTCGGCGTAAGCGTTGGACATCGTTTGCGTCACCCCAAACATGTCGATTTTCAACGGATCGATATGGAAATAAGGCACGCCCAGTTTTCCCGCCAGCCATTCGACCAGCGCATTGACCGTCAGCTCCTGGTGCGGCGGCTGCAACGATTTCCACTGTTGCGCGGCGATGCGCTCCAGCGGTTCACCGAAGCGCATCGCCTTGGTCCTGGCGAGTTTCCTCGCGTCTTCCATCTTGACCAAGCCGTCGGCCACCATCAGTTTCAGGATGTCGTTGAGCCGCAGGCGACGGTCTTTGACCGGTCTGGTCATAACGGTCTGTTCCTGCATCGGCATTCTGGTATCACTCATGAGCGAGAATCCTTTTTCGATAAAGCGCCGGCCTTTTCGGGCGTTTGAAACACTTCGCGCAGGTAATTGACGTACATCGGATCATCGTCCATCACCTTGGACGGCGAATCGCTGATCTTCGCCACCGGTTGACCGTTGCAGCGCGTCATCTTGATCACGTTCTGCAATGCCAGATAACCGAGATCGTTGGTCAGATTGGTGCCGATCCCGAACGAAATACCCATCCGGTTTTTGAAATAATGGAACAGGCGAATCGCCAGCTCGGGTGTCAACGAATCGGAGAACACCATCGTTTTCCCGCGCGGGTCGATACGCATTTTCTGGTAGTGCGCGATCAGCTTGTCGCCCCATTCAAACGGATCGCCCGAGTCGTGACGAACGCCGTCGAACAGTTTGCAGAAAAACAAATCGAAGTCGCGCAAAAACGCATCCATCCCGTACACATCGGACAACGCAATCCCCAGATCGCCGCGGTATTCGCGCGCCCAAGTGCCGAATGCGTACGACTGAGAATCGCGTAGCCGCGGGCCGACCGCCTGACACGCCTGCAAATACTCGTGCGACATCGTTCCCAGCGGCGTCAACCCCAGCTGCCGCGCAAAATGGACGTTGCTGGTACCGACGAATTTGCCGGGAAGCCCTTGCTGCAACGTCCGCAACACCTCCTCTTGCCAAACATAGGAAAAACGTCGGCGTGTGCCGTAATCGGAAAAGCGGAAGTCCTCCTCGACCGCCTCGAACTGTTTGACCTTGGCCGCCAGCCGCGTCCGCCCTGTTGTGAAATCGGGTACCGATACTGCATGGCGGTAATACACTTCCGAAACAATTGCCAGCACCGGAATCTCGAAAAGAATCGTGTGCAGCCACGGCCCCTTGATCGTGATGTCCAAGCCGTTTTTATACGTCGGCCCGCTCGAAACCCGGACAAAGCGATCATCGAGCTTGAACAGTCCCAGCAAATCGACGAAATCGCTCTTGATGAAACGCAGGCTACGTAAATATTCCAGTTCTTCCGGCGCAAAACGAAGCTCACATAATGCTTTGATTTGCCTTGAAACTTCTTCCGCTATCGGCGCCAGATCGACGCCTTCGTTGCGGCACTTGAAGCGGTACTCGACCTGAGCGGCAGGAAAATGATGCAAGGCCACTTGCATCATCGTGAATTTATAGAGGTCTGTATCGAGCAGTGAGCGAATTATCATGATCAAAAACAAGTTTTAACCTTGCCCCGCCCGAGCCTCCGGACAAAGCAGCACGGCATGAGGAAGCAGATTATCATTCCCGCCGCCCCTTTTGAAGGACTTGCGATGCGGTGTACGCCATTGCCAAGCCACCAAAGCCGTCATTTCCTGACCGCTTTTCCCCAAATATATGCTTATTGTTACTTCATTTTGCGCCTGAAACCCAATTAATTGTTACACTAGAATATTCGTAACAGCCTGGAACTTGATATCGTCATGAACACTCCAGACCGCCATTACCGCATTTTAGTGATCGACGACGACCCGCGCCTGCGTGATCTCCTGCAGCGTTACCTCACGGAAAACGGCTTGGAAACGATCACTTTGCCCGACAGCTCGCAACTCGAAAAAACGTTGCAACGGTTCCCGCCGCATCTGGTCGTGCTTGATCTGATGCTGCCGGGGGAAGATGGGTTGTCGATCTGCCGCCGACTGCGCAGCACCTATGACTCGATCCCGATCATCATGCTGACGGCACGTCGCGAAGAGGTTGACCGCATCATCGGCCTTGAAATGGGCGCCGACGATTACCTCGGCAAACCGTTCAATCCGCGTGAACTGCTGGCGCGGATTCATGCCGTGCTGCGCCGCGCACCGAAGCACGAACTGGCCGGAGCACCAACCGAGGAAGGCACGATCCCGTTCGGTCCGTTCACGCTTGATCTGGCCGCGCGCACGCTGAATAAGAACGGCGAAATCACTCACCTGAGTACCGCCGAATTTTCCTTGCTCAAGGTAATGGGGCAACATCCGCGGCAACCGTTCACCCGCGAGCGGTTGTCGTTACTAGCGCGCGGCAAGGACCACGAGACGTTTGACCGCGCCATCGACATGCAAATTTCACGACTGCGCAAGCTCATCGAACCCGACCCGATCAACCCGCGCTACATCCAGACCGTGCGCGGCTTCGGCTACATTTATGTCCCCGAAGACAGCAACAATTCCGGCAATGCGGCGGAAGAGCACGAAGAAGGCAGCGACATCTGAGTACCTTGGGCAAATTTTGGCCGGCCTCGCTGTTCGGGCGGCTTCTGTGTTTTCTGGTTGCGCTGATCGCCCTGGTGCTGGTCGTCATGGGTCTGCTGTTTCAGTACGACCGTGAAAACCTGCTGATCTACCAGTTCGGTCATACCAAAGCGGTGCAGTTGCAGTCGTTGCGCGCCGCGCTCGAATCGAGCATTCCGACCGAGCGCGCCGACATCCTGCGCCGCTTCGGCCATCAATATAACGCCCGCTTTTTCGAAGAGCGCCGCCGCCGGATCACCCGCGAGGCCTCGCCATCAGTTCCGTTCGACATGCCGCTTCGCGGAGAGCTGGAAATTCCATCGCTCGATCAGGACGCTTCTTCGCCCGACCCCTTCCCGTTTCGCTCGAACCGGCCAACGATGCAGCCGCGGCAGACCGGTCAGCCGCCGCTGGGCGCCTTTCTCGATCTCGAAAAATATTTGCAGAAAACACTCGGCGCCGATACCCAGATCCGTCTGCAACCCGAGCGGCAACTGTTGTGGGTGCGCTTCTCCGCACACCACAGTTATTACTGGGCCGGTTTCATTTTGCCCGAGCGTCCGCTGGCGCAAGATGCGCCGTCGCGCGCCTTCTTTCTGGCGCTGGTGATTGTTGCCATGCTGGTTCTCGCCGCGCTCGCCTTCGCCCGCTATTTGTCGCAACCGCTGACCAAGCTCGCCGAAGCCGTCGATCTGGTCGGCCGCGGCGAAGCGCCGCCGTCGCTGCCCGACGCCGGCCCCTCCGAAATGGCGGCGCTCAATCGCGGTTTCAACGCGATGATCTCTCGGCTGCAACAAGTCGAACATGATCGAGCGTTACTGCTTGCCGGTATTTCACACGATTTGCGTACTCCGCTGGCTCGTCTTCGCTTGAGCGTCGAAATGAGTAACGACGACCCGCAAGAGCGCGAGTTGATGGTTGACGATATCGAAGCCATCGACCGCATCATTGACCAGTTCCTCGATTTTGCCCGCGACGACGACGGGAAACCGGCGCATGTGCAAAACGCCAACAACCTGATCGTTCCCTGTATCGAGCGTTATCGGCGCTCGCATCACGATGTGCGTTTCACGCCCAACCCAAAATTTCCCGACATTCCTCTGCGAACGACCGCGTTCGAGCGGCTGATCAACAATCTGATCGACAACGCCATCGCCCACGGCAAGCCGCCGATTGAAATCGTCACGGGTTTTGACGCCCATTATGTGTGGTTCGACGTCAGCGACCACGGCAGCGGCTTTCCCGAAGAAGAGCGCGAACGTCTCAAAGAACCGTTCCGCCGTGCTTCCAAAGCACGCTCGACCCCCGAAGGAAAACTTGGCGCCGGCCTCGGCCTCGCTATCGTCGAGCGTATTGCGCGACTGCACAACGGGCGCGTCGAATTGCTGAGCGCGCCGCACGGCGGCGCGCTGATCAAAGTGCTTTTGCCGCGCCATCCCGGCTAAACAGACAAAAACCATTTAACCGCAAAGAACACAAAACCTCTGCGTTCTTTGCGGTTAAAATTCTTTTGCGTTTTTTCTCAAACAACACCTTGCGCGATCATCGCGTCGGCCACTTTCACAAAGCCCGCGATATTGGCGCCGTCAACGTAATTCACATGCCCTTCGGCGTCCTTGCCATAACGCACACACGACACATGAATCGCATGCATGATTTTTCGCAGGCGTGAATCGACTTCATCGCGCGTCCACGACAACCGGATGCTGTTCTGGGTCATTTCCAGCCCTGACACCGCCACCCCGCCGGCGTTGGCCGCCTTGCCGGGCGCAAAAAGCACCTTCGCCTCGTGAAAAACCTGCATCGCTTCCAGCGTTGACGGCATGTTGGCGCCTTCGGCAACACACTGACAGCCGTTCTTGACCAGCGTTTTGGCGTCGTCGCCGTTCAGTTCATTCTGCGTCGCGCACGGCAGCGCCACATCACAAGCGATGTGCCACGGCGTTTTGCCTTGGTGGAATTTGAGCTTGTGTTGCCCGGCGAACGCTTGCAAGCGTTCGCGTCTGACATTCTTCCAATCCATCAATTCCGCCAGTTGCTCGGAAGTCAGTCCCTCCGAAAACTCCGCCGTCCCGTCCGAATCGGACATCGATACGACCTTGGCGCCGCTCTCCAGACATTTTTCCGCCGCATACTGCGCGACGTTGCCGGAACCGGATACCGTCACCCGCTTCCCTTCCAGCTTCTGTGAACGCCCTGCCAACATCTCGTTGACGAAGTAAATCAAGCCATAGCCAGTAGCCTCCGGCCGGATCAGGCTGCCGCCGAACGAAACACCCTTGCCGGTCAACACGCCGCTGAACGTGTTCGCCAGTTTTTTGTGCTGCCCGAACAAATATCCGACCTCACGAGCGCCGACGCCAATATCACCGGCCGGCACGTCAAGACCGGCGCCGATGTGACGAAAGAGCTCGCTCATGAACGACTGGCAGAAGCGCATGACTTCATTGTCGCTCTTGCCTTTCGGATCGAAATCGGAACCGCCTTTACCGCCGCCCATCGGTAGCGTCGTCAACGCATTTTTGAACACTTGCTCGAATGCGAGAAATTTCAGCATCCCCATCGTGACCGACGGGTGAAAACGCAAACCGCCCTTGTAGGGCCCCAATGCGCTGCTCATCTGCACGCGGAAACCGCGGTTAACGTTGACGTTTCCCTGATCGTCGATCCACGGTACCCGAAAAGTAATCGTGCGCTCCGGTTCGACAATGCGCTCCAATAGCGCGTTCTCGCGGTATTGCGGATTTTTCTGAATGAACGGCCACAAACTCTGCATGACCTCGGTAACGGCCTGGTGAAATATCGTCTGGCTGGGATCCTTCTTCTGCACATACGATAAAAACTCTTTAAGCGCTTGGGGCATTTTTGGGCTCCTCTTTCAAAAAAACAAAACGAGACTACCGGCGAACGTCGCATGGCACGATCCGCCCATTCAGAAAGAAGACCTTCTGATCACACGCTCGGTGTGTTGCATCTCACCGTACTGCTCGGCGCTTCCCGGACATTTCGATCCGACCGTATCTCCCGATATCCGGGATTCGTCCACCGCCCCTGAATGCATACATCATTGGAGGCGGCGTGGCATCAACCCCAAACGGGGCTTTGATGCGTGGAAAAGCGCCGTTTGCCATAATAATGCAGTAAACGCATGATTGATGCTTTTTTCAAATAGCGTTGATTTAAGTCAAGATCCATTCCATACAACTACCTCTTTCTTGAGCTGGTCAGCAACCATGAATCGTTGAAATCGCACCCGCCTTTCAAGCGGATTGCCGGCCCAATCCCCATCGTTGTCCGTATGCCAAAAGATCGAAGCCGCCTCGCCGAAGCAGCGGTGCGAAGCCGGGGGAACTTCCGACCGACCCAACACCTCTAAAAATGTGTTCGGCGGAGGACGCCGTCCAGCGACGGCGCGTTTTGTGTCATGCTTTACCGGTCGCCCCAATGACAATTTGAAGAGAAACCACATGAAAACAACACTGAAAACGATTACCCTGTTTGTTTTGGGAATCATCGTTTTATTTGCTGCCGTTACCCTTTTCTCCGGGGGACCGTTCAAGAAAGATGGGGAAAACCGCAATGAGCCGTTGCCGCAAGCCGATTCTGTTCTGCCGGGCAACACCGCCGCCCCGTCGGCGTCCTCTTATCTGGCCGCTCTCAAATCGACCTTGCCGGGTGCTGAAGTGCCGTATTTTTGGGATCTTTATAACCAAGACCCCGTTTTCAGAAAAAACTTTCTCGCCGCGATTAAAAAAGAAAACATCAACAAACCGGATTGGGTTCCAGGAGGCGTGGCATCACCCGTTGAAGAAGCAGAAAACGGCTTTCTGAAGAGCTCCGTCTGCGAACCGCACAATTGCCCTCATGCTTTTTATGTCGAATACTCTCCGGAGTCAAAACAGCTTGTCGGGTTTTATCAGAGAGACAGCGGGGATGGCATTTTTTTCGGTGACGATTTACCGGAGGTAAGAACGGCTCTTTGCGCGTCTTATCAACTCGATTGCCAGAAATCTTTTTGAGTTCGCCCCATAATGAATGGAAAAGTATCGGGGCTCCCGATGGCGTGGGTTTTCAGTATCTGCAAAATATTATTAAACAAACCTTTTCATACTTTTTTGCCAATATAAAAAACATATCCGTAATATTGTTTATATTTTGAATATAACGCCACCTCGAATTTCTCATCTTCAATATACGCCGCTACGGTTTTATTTCCCGTATATTTTTCCAGAAGCGCCTTTTCTGCGGTTTCTCGCGGAATGAAATAATTATCCGTCCAGCAATTTTCGGGCAACGCAAAGGCGGCGACAAAGCTATAACCAGATTTTTGCAGTATTGAAATGTTGTGTCCGATTGTATCCAGCTTACTACCGGCATCAGCCCAAAATTTTTCAATTTCAGCCGGGCGTTCATCAGTAAACCATGAAGGGCATGTTACGACGACATGGCCATTTTTTTTGAGAAAGCCGTTCCAATAGTTCAATCCTTTTTCAAAACCGATATTGTCTATAGCCCCTTCTGACCAAATGAGGTCAACTTCCTCTTTTTGAAAAAAGAGATTTTCCATCGAGCCGACAACCCCGGTTACTCTTTCTTGGAGATTCGATTTTTTGGCGTTGTCGTTAAAAGCCTTGATAAAACCGGGAAATTGATCTACGCCAGTAATCTTTCCGGTGATCTTTTTTGCGAGAACCCTTGTTTGTCCACCCGTTCCACAACCCAGATCCATCACCCGTGAAATCTCATCAAGATTATCCAAAAAACTTAATGCCTTAATCGTCATTTCAGGACTGCCGGGGCCCTGCCGCTCCAACCCTTCATGAGTTTCAATAATCAAATCGGTAATTGATTTTTGTTCGTCTTCCATTTTATTGTTCCTTAATCCAATAGATCAGAAACCCTCTCAAAATCAAACCCGCTCAAGTGAAAACCACATCGTTGGCGCTTTTTCGGTGTATTCCTTTTAAAGCGTAACCAAAACTCACCCCGCTTGCAGCGGATACAATTTCCAGTTCTTCCCGCTTTTCAACGACCGCAGCCCTTCCACCGCCGCCAGCGCGCCGGAGATCGTCGTGCAATAGGGGATGCGGTTCGCCAGCGCCGTGATCCGGATCAGCCGCGAATTGGCAATCGCCGTCCGCGTTTCCTCGACGGTGGTAAACACCATTGCAATGTCGCCGCTCTTCATCATGTCAACGATGTGCGGACGGCCTTCTTTGAGTTTGTTGACGGTACGCACTTCAACCCCGGCGGCACGAATCGCTTCGGCGGTGCCTTGCGTGGCAACCAGCGTATAGCCGCCCATCGCCGCCAGCGTTTGCGCAACCTTTACCGCCCGCGCTTTGTCGCCGTCCTTGACCGTCAACAACACGGTGCCGCCGTCGGGCAAACGCACACCTGCCGCCAGTTGCGCCTTGAACAACGCTTCGCCGAAGGTTTCGCCGATTCCCATCACTTCGCCGGTTGAACGCATTTCCGGCCCCAGCACCGGATCAACGCCGAGGAACTTGCTGAACGGAAACACGGCTTCCTTGACGTTGTACCGCTTCGGCGTCACTTCTTCGAGAACGCCTTGCGCTTTCAACGTCTTGCCGGCCATGCAGCGCGCTGCGATCTTGGCCAACGGCAGCCCCGTTGCTTTGGAAACGAACGGCACAGTGCGCGACGCCCGCGGATTGACTTCGAGAACGTAAACCACATCGCCCCCCGCCGTCCGTTGAATCGCGAATTGCACGTTCATCAAGCCGACCACATCGAGCGCCGCCGCCATCGCCTGCGTCTGCGCCTTCATCACCTCGACCGTCGTCGCCGCCAGCGAATGCGGCGGCAGAGCGCACGCCGAGTCGCCGGAATGCACACCCGCCTGTTCGATGTGCTCCATCACGCCACCGATGAACACGGTTTCACCGTCGGCAACGCAGTCAACATCGCACTCGATCGCATCGTCGAGGAAACGATCCAGCAAAACCGGCGAATCGGGCGACACCGTCACTGCCTCGCGCATGTAGCGTTCGAGATCGCGCGCCTCGTGAACGATTTCCATTGCGCGACCGCCCAGCACATACGACGGGCGCACCACCAACGGATAGCCGATCGATTCGGCACAACGCAACGCTTCTTCTTCTGTCCGCGCCGTCGCGTTCGGCGGCTGCTTCAACCCCAGTTTGTTGAGCAGTCGCTGGAAGCGCTCGCGGTCTTCGGCGGCATCAATGCTTTGCGGCGAGGTACCGATCACCGGCACACCATGCGCTTCGAGTGCCAACGCCAGTTTCAGCGGCGTCTGACCACCGAACTGGACGATCACGCCTTCCGGCTTTTCGAGTGCAACGATTTCGAGCAAGTCTTCGAGCGTCAACGGTTCGAAGTAAAGACGGTCGGAAGTATCGTAATCGGTCGACACCGTTTCCGGGTTGCAGTTGATCATGATGGTTTCAAAACCGTCTTCGCGCAACGCCATCGCCGCGTGCACGCAGCAATAATCAAACTCGATTCCTTGTCCGATCCGGTTCGGCCCACCGCCCAGTACCATGATCTTGCGCCGTCCGCTCGGCTGCGCTTCGCAGACGCCGTGCGTCTGTCCATGCGGCGGCGTTTCATAGGTCGAATACAAATACGCCGTGCTGCTGGCGAATTCCGCCGCGCAAGTGTCAACGCGTTTGTAAGCCGGCCTGACGCCGAGCGACAACCGTTTCTCGCGTACCGCCGCTGCCGTCGTTTTCAACAGCTTTGCCAGTCGCGGGTCGGAAAAGCCCATGCTTTTCAACAGACGCATTTCTTTTTCGGTCAACGCGTCGAGCGTATGCGCGGCCAACCGCGTTTCCATCGCCACAATTTCTTCGATTTGCGCCAGGAACCACGGATCGATATGCGTCTCTTTGTGGATCTCGTCCAGCGACATTCCCAATCGGAACGCATCGGCCATGTACCACAGCCGCATCGGCTCCGCTTCGCTCATTTGATCAATGATTTCATCGCGGTCTTTCGACTGTTCGTCGAAACCGTCAACGCCGATTTCCAGACCACGCAACGCTTTTTGCAGCGACTCTTGAAACGTCCGCCCCATCGCCATCACTTCACCGACCGCCTTCATCTGCGTGGTCAACCGCGGATCGGCTTCGCGGAATTTTTCAAACGCAAAACGTGCGATTTTGGTCACCACATAATCAATGGTCGGTTCAAACGAAGCCGGGATGGCGCCGCCGGTAATGTCATTTTTCAATTCGTCGAGCGTATAACCGACGGCGAGTTTGGCGGCAATTCTGGCGATCGGGAAACCGGTCGCTTTCGACGCCAGCGCCGACGATCGCGACACCCGCGGATTCATTTCGATCACGATCATCCGGCCGTCTTTCGGGTTCACCGCAAACTGCACGTTGGAACCGCCGGTATCGACGCCGATCTCGCGCAGTATCGCAAACGAGGCGCTGCGCATGATCTGATATTCTTTATCGGTCAGCGTCTGCGCCGGCGCCACGGTGATCGAATCGCCGGTATGAATTCCCATCGGATCGAGGTTTTCGATCGAACACACGATGATGCAGTTGTCGGCGCAGTCACGCACCACTTCCATCTCGAACTCTTTCCAGCCGAGCAGCGACTCTTCGATCAACAACTCGTGCGTCGGCGACAATTCCAGTCCGCGCTGGCAAATCTCATTGAACTCCTCCGGGTTGTACGCCACGCCACCGCCGGTACCGCCCAGCGTGAACGATGGCCGAATAACCATCGGATAACCGCCGCCGCCCGTCACCCGCGCGATGTCGCGCTGCACCGCCTGTGCTTCTTCCAGCGAATGAGCGATGCCTGAACGCGCCGATTGCAGACCGATCTTTCCCATCGCTTCCTTGAAACGCTGGCGGTCTTCGGCCTTGTCGATCGCATCGGGCGAAGCGCCGATCAGTTCGCAGCCGTATTTTTCGAGCAACCCATGACGGTGCAGATCAAGCGCCGCATTCAACGCCGTCTGGCCGCCCATCGTCGGCAGAATCGCGTCGGGCTTCTGTTCGGCGAGAATTCGCTCGAGCACTTCGATGGTGATCGGTTCGATGTACGTCACATCGGCCATCTCCGGATCGGTCATGATCGTCGCCGGATTGCTGTTCACCAGAATCACGCGATAACCTTCTTCGCGCAACGCCTTGCACGCCTGCACGCCGGAATAATCGAATTCGCACGCTTGGCCGATGACGATCGGGCCGGCGCCGATGATGAGAATGCTATGAATGTCGGTTCTTTTAGGCATGTGGGTCTCGAATCAGGCGTGTTCCATCAGGTCGATGAAATGGTCGATGAAATGATCGAAGAGCGGCGTGATGTCGCGCGGCCCCGGCGACGCTTCGGGATGTCCCTGAAAGCAGAAAGCCGGCCGGTCGGTGTAGCGCAGTCCTTGCAACGAACCGTCGAACAGCGACACATGCGTCGTCTGTACGTTCGACGGCAACGTTTTGGCATCGACCGCAAAACCGTGGTTTTGCGAAGTGATGAAGACGCGCTTGCTGTCGAGTTCCTGCACCGGATGGTTGCCGCCGTGGTGGCCGAATTTCATTTTGTACGTTGACGCGCCCGCTGCCAGCGCCATGATTTGGTGGCCGAGGCAGATGCCGAACGCCGGTTTGCCGCTCGCGATAATGGTTCGCGCCGCGGCAACCGCATAGCCGCACGGCGCGGGATCGCCCGGCCCGTTCGAAAAAAACACGCCGTCGGGCTGCATCGCCAGCACTTCTTCGGCACCGGTTCGCGCCGGCACCACGGTCAGTTTGCAACCACGCGACGCCAGCAATCGCAGAATGTTGCGCTTGACGCCGAAATCGTAAGCGACGACATGAAAACGCGGCGAACTCTGCCGCCCATAGCCCTTCCCCGGCTCCCATGCGGTCTCGTCCCAACTGTACGGCGTTTTCGTCGAAACGACCTGCGCCAGATCCACTCCGGCCAGACCGCGAAACGCCCGCGCTTTTTCGAGCGCCGCTGCCGGTGTCGCTTGGGCGCCGGCCATCACACACGCCGATTGTGTTCCGCGCTCACGCAGATGCTGCGTCAGGCTGCGGGTATCGATGCCGGCAATCGCCACGATCGCATGTTCCCGCAAATAATCGCCGAACGTCTGCGTCATTCGGTGGTTCGACGCCCGCCCCGGCACATCCTTGACGACCAGCCCCGCCGCATACGGACGTCCGGATTCGACATCTTCGGGATTGACGCCGACATTGCCGATGTGCGGATACGTCAGTGTCACGATTTGCTGCGCATAACTCGGGTCGGTCAGGATTTCCTGATAGCCGGTCATCGCGGTATTGAACACGACCTCGCCGACCGCCTCACCATCGGCACCGACGCTGACACCCTCGTACACGGTGCCATCGGCCAACGCCAGCCAGGCCGGCTTCGAAGACGGCAGCAAAGAAGATTTCAAAGAAGAAAAAGACATGACACGTCGCTTTCGTAACGCTCACACTCGCTCGCCGCCGCTCCTTGGTTGAGGGCGAAAATCCATGAGCATGAGAATGAATCGGAAATGGGTATTGTAGCCGCTGCCCTGATGGTTGCGTTAACTTTTTCCTCTCGGAATTCCGCCTTTATAATGACGGAGAAACCCTTGCCGCAAAATCCGGAGCGCTTTCGCCCGCACACCCCTCGCCATGATCCGTTTCCCGGTGCTTCGATCCCCCTCTCCGTACGGAGTCCGCGGTGTCCGTTGACAACCATCGCAGCCATTTGCCGCTGACACTGGCGCTGCTTTATGCGCTGTGTATCCTCTATGCCAGCCTTTATCCGTTCATCCGCTGGGAGCTGCCATTGCCGGAAACGCCTTTCTGGCTGTTCGCGCCTGCCCGCTTCTATCGTGCCGATTTCGTCGTCAATTTTTTCGCTTACCTGCCGTTCGGTTTTTTTATTGGCCTTGCCGGTCGCCGCTACCGCCTGTGGCGGGCACTGCTCTGCGGCGCGTTGCTGTCGCTGACGATGGAGTCGTGTCAATGGCTGATGCCGCCGCGCAGCGCCGATCTTTACGACTTTTTTGCCAATGCCGCTGGCGCTGCCGTCGGCGGTGTTGTCGCCTGGGGGCTGGCGATGTTGTCACCGTTGCGCGATGCGCTTTACCGCTGGCGCCGCCTGTTTCTCTCCGGCTGGCTCGGCGACTTCGGCTTGGCGCTGCTCGTTTTCTGGCTGGCGGCACAGGCCAATCCCGGCATCCCCCTGTTCTCGATCGTTTTCGACCCGACGGTTCTCGCCGCCGTCCGTCCCGACAACACGGTTCCGTTTGCCGACGCCCGCTGGTCGATGATGGCAGAAATCGTCATCGGCGCTTTTCAAATCTCCGGTATCGGTTTGTTCGCAGCCTTGCTGGTGCGCGACCGCCGCCATGCCGTGCTGACGGCAATGGCGCTCATCCTGGCAGCGTTTCTGCTGAAAAACGCTGCGATATGGCTCACCCTCAGCGACGCCGCGCGCGTTCATTACCTCGGCCGCACAGCAACCTGGCTGGCGCTGGCGCTGGGGTTTTTCCTGCTGTATGTTTTTTTTACCTTGTCGCGTCCGAAAGCCGTCACCGTCTGCGCGGTCATTTTATTGTCTTCGTTGCTGGCGCCGCTGTTGCTTCCCGATCTTCTGTCCGCGCGCACGCCCTCATTGCTGTTCAACGACCGCTACGCGCAACTGCTGCACTTCGACGGCTTGACCCGCACCATTCTTCTGGGCTGGCCGCTGGCCGCCGGAATCTGGCTGTTCTTTCTGGCCGGGCGTCCCCGCTGGGGAGAGCAGGGGTCAGAGGTCAGGGATTAGCCTCTCGCGCGGAGAAAAATGTCTGTCATATCCCACGCGAAACGAAGCGGAGCCGCAATCCACGCCACACAAGCAGAAACAGGAAAAAATGTTGCACCCCCCATTTTTTCGCTCTCATTTCAAAAAAAGCTTTTCTCAAAAAAACAAACTGTTACACTAAGCGAAATTTCATTATCCTGAACTGTGTCTTTTTTTTGCGATTGACGCGCCTTCTTTTCGTAAAGGAAACACCATGTTTGCCATTGCACTCAAAATGAAAAAGTTATCTTCCATTATCGCAATGTTTATGATTGCGTTTGGGGCCATAACAAATCTTTATGCGCAGCATCTTTTTTCGGTTGATTACAACGGCTTAACGCAGGCAGACGTAAATCAGATCAGCCTGCAGATAGAACGGTCTGCCCCTTCGGCTCCCTTTTTTCCGTTGACGAAAAATATCGAAAATAAAGACGAATACTCGATTCCCCTTTCATCCGTTCAAAATACGAAAATCGTTATTTTGAATGAAGAAACCGGAAAAAACGTAGTGATAACGCCCACCGAAGAAGCGGTCGCACAATTCAAACTGCCGCCGTTCTTTATTGAAGAGTTAAGACAGGCGGTTTTAGGCGACGCAAAACGGTATTTGGTGCTAGAAACCAGCGCCAATTTTTCGGTCAGAAATGTTGTGCCTGTTCAGGGTGCCGATGCTTCGCTCAAAAACGGTGCAACAGAAGGAGTGTTTCTGCCCCGCTATCTATACGGCCCGAAAGAAAACGTAAAAGAAGCGTTTCCGAAAGACCGGAAGATAATTCATATTTTCAAAGCAAAGCCAAAGTATATTCCCGCTGATCCCAATGATCCCGAAAACTTGCGCTACTTGGCTCAACGTGAAGAAGCGGAGAGCTATTACGTTTATATATATGAGTTGCCCGACGGGACCTTATGTGTTTATGACGTACATTTTAATTCCGATATGGAAAACGATGTCGACAACACAGGAGCTAATCTACGATACAACGCTAGCGCCAGGCTGCAGTTTGATTTGAGCGGTAATTTGGCAGGAGATGCACGAACGGCCACTCTATATGCGTTCGACCTTTGGAGTGAACAGCTAGCGGGTACGATACCGGTTCAAATTTCTATTGATCTTATCGCAATAGATGGCAACACTCTTGGACGGTCCTGGACAACGCAAAGTTGGTGGGATACAGCGAACGAAACGTACTATGCCTCCCCTTTGGCAAGTCAATTGCTGGGTTATAAATTTACGCCAAGTTCGAGGGACATTCGGTTAGAAATGAATTCCGCATTAACAACCGGTATCGTTATTGGCGGTAACACTTACACTTGGCATTTTGGAATAGGAAACAACCCTACGACCCTCCAATATGATTGGATTACCGTGATGCTGCACGAAATGGCGCACGGGTTGGGTTTTTTCCCTTTGTGTAGAGCGGGCGGAGCTTATCTTTATGATGCCTTAGGTGTAAATCGTCCCGGAGCTTATGATCGCCAGTTGTTCCAAGGTCTTGCAGGGCAAAATCTTACGGCCTTTAATCAAGCTGGCCGTGCAGATTTAATTACAAGTGATAATTTGTATGCAGGCGCTCCAGGTTCAAAACTGTTGGAAGCCAATGGCGGATCACGTGTAAAGATGTTTGCTCCAGCCACTTATATTTCCGGCTCAAGCGTTTCTCACTGGGATGACAGTGTGAATTATTTTACAACTTTCATGAGACGTAATACTTCTAACGGCACTAGAGTACTCACATTTAATAGCAGAAAAATAGGCATGATGTTGGATATGGGGTGGCTGCAACCGACAAGCAATACGCTTGTCACCGCAGCGGCGATCGCCGGAATCGCCTCGCCGGTTGCTTTGGCGGTGCCCAATCCGGCCATCACTGCAACAACGCAGTACACCGGAACGGTCGCATGGTCGCCTGCTGACGCGGCCTTCGCTTACAGCACGGTCTATACCGCGACCATCACGTTGACGGCAGAAGCAGGCTATACCTTCAGCGGCGGGTTTACGGACACGGCGGGA
>JAIRJZ010000068.1 GCA_031260355.1 Burkholderiales bacterium | reverse complement strand
AATCCGGTCCTGATTGGGTCGGCTGGGTTTTCCCCCCCTCTCCGTTTGTGGGAGTGGGGGTGGGGGTGTGGGGGAGGCTGAAACCCCATCCCCACCCCAGCCCTCCCCTTGAAGGGGAGGGGGTTTATCCGCCCCCCCGATCAACAACACACCTTCGGCGGTTTCATTGCCGGGCGCGAGCCGGTAGCGCCAGCGGCAGGCATTGGTGCAGGCGCCCTGATTGGAATCGCGGTGGTTGAAGTAGCCGGAGAGCAGGCAACGCCCCGAATAGGCGATGCATAACGCGCCATGCACGAAGACTTCCAGTTCGATATCGGGGCATTGCTGACGAATGTCGGCGATTTCGGCCAGCGACAGTTCGCGCGACAGGATGATGCGGGCGATACCTTGCCGTTGCCAGAAGCGTACGCCGGCATGGTTGACGGTGTTGGCCTGGACGGAAAGGTGGATCGGCATCTCAGGCCAACGCTCGCGTACCAGCATGATGAGGCCCGGATCGGCCATGATCAGTGCGTCCGGCTTGAGCGCGATGACCGGAGTCAAATCGTCGAGGAATGTCTCGACTTTGCGGTTGTGCGGCATGACGTTGACGGCTAGGTAAAAGGCTTTGTCGGCATCGTGCGTGGCGGCGATGCCTTCGGCGAGTGCTTCGGTATTGCGGAATTCGTTGTTGCGCACTCGCAGGCTGTAGCGCGGCAGACCGGCATAGACGGCATCGGCGCCGTAAGCGATGGCGTAGCGCAGACTTTTCAGCGAACCAGCGGGGGAGAGGAGTTCGGGGCGTTTCATCGTCAAAAATCAGGAATCGGGTTCGCCGTATAATGAGGCAGGTTTTCGTACGGTATTCTGTAGTGTACAACCAGGTGATGGAGACGGCGATGAGCGCAAAGCAAGAATGGAACGAAACGATGAAATCGGAATGGGACAGCCTACGGCCGGCGGGCGATATGTCGCGGCGCGGTTTTGTTGTCAGTTCGTTGGCGGCGGGGTTTGCGCTGGCGGTGCAGCCGGTGATGGCGCAGACGGCGATCACGACCCGCGCCGACGGGCTGGAAGCGTCGGACGTCATGATTCCGGCGCAGGGCGGCGAGATGCCGGCCTACCGGGCGCGGCCGTTGAAAGGAAAAAAATGGCCGACGGTTTTGGTGGTGCAGGAAATTTTCGGTGTGCACGAATACATCAAAGACGTTTGTCGGCGGCTGGCCAGACAAGGCTATCTGGCGATAGCGCCGGAGCTCTTCGCGCGTTATGGCGACCCGCGCCAGTACAGTGAAGTGCAGCAGTTGTTGCGTGAATTGGTGGCAAAGATTCCCGACGGTGAAGTGCTTGCCGATCTCGATGCCTGTGTGGCGTGGGCGGAGCAGCAGGGCGGCGATCCCGGACGGTTGGGGGTCACCGGTTTTTGCTGGGGTGGGCGCATCACTTGGCTTTATTGCGCGCACCAGCCGAAAGTCAAGGCGGGCGTGGCGTGGTATGGCCGTCTGGAAGGCGACAAAACCGAGCTGACGCCACGGAACCCGATTGATGTCGTCGGCGAATTGAAAGCGCCGGTGCTGGGTTTGTACGGCGGCGCCGATGCGGGTATCCCGCAGGAGAGCGTCGAAAGAATGCGCAAGGCGCTGATGATCGGCAATGCTGCGGCCAAGGCGTCCGAGTTCAAGGTGTACAAAGACGCGCCGCATGCGTTCCACGCCGATCACCGTCCCAGTTTCCGGCGCGAGGAAGCGGCGGACGGCTGGAAGCGCATGTCGGAATGGTTCAAGAAAAAGGGTGTTTGAAAGTAGAGCCTGTCTCGAAACCGTTAAAGCCGCATGGTCGATAGTCTTGTTGTACAAGGTATGAGAATCAGAGATCGAAACCACTTCTTGGTGCCGTCATTCCCGCTTTCGCGGGAATGACGGAGTCGCTAAACGAACGCTTATAGCGGCACAGTAATTTTGAGATAGGGTTTGACATTCAGGTGCAAGTTCTGGGAATCGAAACGTCGTGTGACGAAACCGGCATCGCGCTCTACGACAGCGAGCGTGGTTTGCGGGCGCATGCGCTGCATTCGCAGATTGCGCTGCACGCGGAATACGGCGGCGTGGTGCCGGAGTTGGCGTCGCGCGATCATGTGCGACGCATCGTTCCGCTGATCGAGGCGGTGCTGCGCGAGGCGGGAGCGACGCTGGAGACAGTGGACGGCGTGGCCTATACGCAAGGGCCGGGACTCGCCGGCGCGTTGCTGGTCGGCGCCAGCGTGGCAAGCGCGCTGGCGTTGGCGCTCGACAAGCCGCTGATCGGTGTGCACCATCTGGAAGGGCACTTGTTGTCGCCGCTGCTCTCCGCCGACAAGCCGGATTTTCCGTTTGTTGCGTTGCTGGTGTCGGGCGGGCACAGTCAGTTGTTTTTCGTTCGCGGGGTCGGGCAGTACGAATTGCTCGGCGATACCTTCGACGATGCGGCCGGCGAGGCTTTCGACAAGGCGGCGCAACTGCTCGGCTTGCCGTATCCGGGTGGTCCGGCGCTGGCGCAGTTGGCCGGTCAGGGGCGTCCGGGAGCGATGCGACTGCCGCGTCCGCTGATCGACGCGCCGCATCTTCATTTCAGTTTTTCCGGATTGAAAACGGCGGTGCTGACCCTGGTGCGGCAACTGCAACACGACGGGCGCTTCGACGAACAGGCGCGTGCCGATGTGGCGCGGGAATTTGAAACGGCGGTGGTTGACGTTCTTGCCGCCAAGGCGTTTGCGGCGTTGCGGCAAACGCAAAACCGGCAACTGGTGGTGGCCGGCGGTGTCGGCGCGAACCAATCGCTGCGGGCGCGTTTTGCCGAAGAGGCGACTGCGTTGGATGTCCGCGTGTATTTTCCCGAGATGGCGTTCTGTACCGATAACGGCGCGATGATCGCGCTGGTCGGCGCTTTGCGAATGGCGGACGCGGTGCACGATTACGCTTTTCAGGTTCGTCCGCGCTGGCCGCTGACGGAGTTAAGGACAGTTGAGAAAGCTGTATGAGCGATTGTACGGACAATCGCAGGGTCGGCAATCTGCCGCCCGGACATTTTTAAGCGGGTGAATAAAAGGAATAAGGCATGCAAGTGGCAGTGGCACAACTCGATCTGAGCGTCGGCGCGCTTGACGCCAATGCGCGTCGCTTGTTGGACGCGCATCAGTCGGCGTGCCGCGCCGGCGCGCGGGTGACGTTGACGCCGGAGTTGTCGCTGACCGGTTTTCCGCCGCAGGACTTGTTGTTGCGGCGGGCGTTTCTCGACGATGGCGCGCAATGTTTGCAGGCACTGGCGGCTCAGGTGAATCAAGGCGTTCTGTTGGTGGGCTTTCCGGAATTCGACGGCGCGCAGTGTTATAACGCTGTGGCGTTGCTGCGTCGCGGGAAAGTGCGGCAGATTTATCGCAAGCAGATTTTGCGTACGGAAGAAAAACGTTACTTCAAAAAAAGCGTCGATGCCGCGTCGGGCGTTTTTGAAGAGGGCGGAACGCGATTTGCGATTCTGTGTGGCGACGATCTCGCCAAGCCGGGGCCGGTCAAGGCGGCACGGGCGGCGGGCGCTCAGTGTGGTCTGGTTGCCGAAGCGCGCGCTTATCAAATCGACGACGAGTCCGCGTATCCGGCCTGGTTGTCGGCGCGCGCGAAAGCGTTGGGGCTGCCGCTCATCGTTGCCCAGCCGGTGGGCGGACAGGACACGCAGGTGTTCATTGGCGCGTCATTGGCGGTGAATTCGGCGGGTGTTTGCGCGCAGCGGTTGCCGGCTTGGCATGAGGCGTTGGCGCTGATACGTGTCAAGCGCGGCGAGCCGGAAATACGCAGCAATCAGACGCAAGAGCCGAGCGAATACCATGTCTATCAGGCGTTGGTGACGGCGTTGCGCGATTACATCAAGAAAAACGGATTCCCCGGCGTCGTGTTGGGGTTGTCGGGCGGCATCGATTCGGCGCTGGTGTTGGCGTTGGCCGTCGATGCGCTGGGCGCTCATCGGGTGCAGACCTTCATGCTGCCGTCGCCTTACACCAGCGCGATGAGTATCGCCGATGCCGAGGCGATGGCGCGAGAACTGGGCGTGGCGCATCACAGCATCGCGTTGACGCCGCTGATGGCGGCAGTGACGAAAACACTGACGCCGTGGCTTGATGGCGCTCCGAAAGAATTGACGGCGCAAAACCTTCAGGCGCGGTTGCGGGCGCTGTTGCTGATGGGGCTGTCGAACCAGCACAACTGGCTGCTGCTGGCAACCGGCAACAAATCGGAAGCGGCAGTCGGATATTCGACGCTGTACGGCGATATGGCCGGCGGTTTCGCGCCGCTGAAAGACGTGACCAAAACCTGGGTTTACCGGCTGGCGCGTTACCGCAACACGCTGGGGCGGATCATTCCGGAGCGGATGCTGACGCGGGCGCCGAGCGCCGAACTGGCGCATGGGCAAACCGATCAGGACGCGTTGCCGCCGTATGAAACGCTTGACGCGATTGTCGAGGGCTACGTCGAGCGCGGTGAAGACGCGGCGGCGTTGCTGGAACAGGGCGTTTCGCGGAAACACCTCAAGGAAACCTTGCAGCTTTTGGCGATGAGCGAATACAAGCGGCGGCAGGCGGTGCCGGGGCCGTGCATCACGGCGCGCGCGTTCGACGACGGTTGGCGTTATCCGATGACTTCGAAGTGGCGTGAGATACTGGAAAAAGCGGCAGCAACGAAAAACGTCAAAGAGAAAAAGACCAAGGCAAACAGGAAGAAGGAGAAATCATGAAGCGCATCGAAGCCATCATCAAGCCGTTCAAACTCGACGAAGTACGCGAAGTGCTGTCGGAGTTGGGCGTGTCGGGGATGACCGTCACCGAGGTCAAGGGATTCGGCCGTCAAAAAGGGCACACCGAACTGTATCGGGGCGCGGAGTACGCGATCGATTTTCTGCCCAAGATCAAAGTCGAAGTGGTGCTTCCCGAGGCGTTGGTCGAACGGGCGATCGAGGCGATTGTCCGCGTGGCGCGTACCGGCAAGATCGGCGATGGTAAAATTTTCGTCATGCCGGTGGAGCAGGTGGTTCGCATCCGTACCGGCGAGGAAGGCGAAACCGCGCTTTGAGAGGATGTGCTTGAAGCGGGAAAGTTGACTTGCTGAAATCCGTGAAAGGGAAGGGACATGAACGCATTTTTTAAAGAGTT
Organism: Burkholderiales bacterium; assembly: GCA_031260355.1. GTDB lineage: Bacteria > Pseudomonadota > Gammaproteobacteria > Burkholderiales > Casimicrobiaceae > UBA931. Next base: position 3,179 of record JAIRJZ010000068.1, on the reverse strand, counting down.
CAAAGAGTTTGCCGTGAAAGGCAGCGTCATCGATCTGGCGGTGGGCGTGATCATCGGCGCCGCGTTCGGGAAAATCGTTGACTCGCTGGTGAGAGATCTTGTGATGCCGATCATCAGCCGTTTTTTTGGTGGTCTCGACTTTACCAACTGGTTTTTCGTTCTCGGGAAAATTCCCGAAAGCTACGATGGGCCGACGACGTATGAGGCGCTGACCAAGGCGGGCGTGCCCTTGTTCGCTTACGGCAATTTCATCACGATTCTGATCAACTTCATCATTCTGGCGATCATCATTTTCCTGATGGTGCGGCAGATCAACCGGATCAAAAGAGAAACACCGCCTGCCGAGCCGCCGTTGACGCCGGAAGAGGTGTTGTTGTTGAGAGAGATACGCGATTCATTGAAAAAATCATGAGGTAATCGGTGAAAACGATTGGGCTGTTGGGAGGGATGAGTTGGGAATCCACCGCGCTGTATTACAAGTTGATCAATGAAGAAGTGCGCGCGCGTTTGGGCGGGCTGCATTCGGCGAAGATTCTGTTGTGCAGCGTCGATTTCCAGCAGATTGCGTTGTGGCAGCAGCAGGGCGAATGGCAGAAAGCCGGTCATTTCTGCGCTCAGAGCGCGTTGACGCTGCGCGAAGCCGGCGTCGACGGTATTGTCTTGTGCGCCAACACCATGCACGAGATCGCGCCGATGATTGAGGCGGTGGTCGATGTTCCGCTGCTGCATATCGTCGATCCAACGGCGGAAGCGATTCAACGGCAGGGGCTGCGCAAGATTGGTCTCCTGGGAACGCGCTTCACCATGGAGCGCCCCTTTTATACGGATCGTCTGCGCCATCGGTACGGTATTGAGGTGTTGTTGCCCGACGACGAGGATCGTGAAACGGTTCATCGGATCGTTTACGACGAGCTGTGCCGCGGCGAAATTCTCGAGGTGTCGAAGCAGGCCTACCGACGGGTGATGCAAGACTTGGCGGAGCGCGGCGCCGAAGGCATTATTCTGGGCTGTACCGAAATCGGGTTGTTGGTCAAGCCGGAGGATGTGTCGGTACCTTTGTTCGATACGGCGGTACTGCATGCGAAAAGCGCCTGCGCCTGGGCGTTGTCCGATGAGCGGGCGGCATAGCACAGAATCCATTCTGGAAAGGAGAGCGCGATGACAACGAATAAAGTTCCGGCAATCGCCTTGCGCGATGGTCGCGCGATGCCGCAGTTGGGCTTTGGTGTTTGGCAAATACCGAACGAGACGGTCAGCGGTTTGGTGCAGGAAGCGATACGGGTCGGTTATCGGTCGATCGACACCGCCGCGATTTACGGCAATGAGGAAGGCGTTGGCGATGCCATCCGCGCTTGCGGGCTGCCGCGCGAGCAGTTGTTCATCACGACGAAACTGTGGAACGACCGTCACGATGATGCCGAACGCGCGCTGGCGGAAAGCCTCAAGCGGTTATGCCTCGACTACGTCGATTTGTACCTGGTTCATTGGCCGGCGCCGAAGCAGAACCGTTATGTCGATGCGTGGAAAGCGTTGGCGAAACTCCAGCAGCAAGGGCAGATTCGCTCGATCGGCGTGTCGAATTTTACCGAGGCGTATTTGCAGCGATTGATCGACGAAACCGGCATCGTGCCGGTTCTCAACCAGATTGAGTTGCATCCGGTGTTTCAGCAGCAACCCCTGAGGGTTTTTCATCGGCAGCATCAAATCGTCACCGAATCATGGAGCCCGCTCGGAAAAGATCAGGTTTTGGATCATCCAGTGATTACCGCGCTGGCCAAGCGTTACGGTAAAACGGCGGCGCAGATCGTGTTGCGCTGGCATCTGGACAGCGGCTTGATCACCATTCCCAAATCGGCAACGCCAAGCAGGATCCGGGAGAATTTTACCGTGTTCGATTTTACGCTGACGCCAGACGACATGGCGGCGATCCAGAAAATCGACAGCGGTCGGCGGTTGAGTTTCGATCCCGAACATTTTTCTTGATCGGCGACTGCGCGCGATCTCATAAAATGTTAGAGAGGTTCCTTTTTAAGCGTTTACCTTTTTGTGTGAGCGTGCTTTTTTCCTCTCTCCCGCTTGCGGGAGAGAGGTCAGGAGAGAGGGGTAAACCTATAATAAAATGTATTGTGTTTGAAATTGCCATGTCATCTACCCTCTCCCCCTGCCCCTCTCCCGCAAGCGGGAGAGGGGAGGTTCTGCAGCGCCTTCGCGGTCTGCACACACATCAATGAAAACCGTTTCAGAAGCGTCGCATTGGAGAAAAGCCCGCGTGGCCGGTCGCGTCGCGTGGACGGAACGCCTTTTCTCGTTGCAGATCGAGGAGCCGGAGATTCGTTTCATCGCTGGCCAGTTCGCATCGCTGGCGTTGCCGGCGCCGGAAGGCAGCGTCGAACCGATGGTGGCGCGGCCTTACTCGTTCGTCAACGCGCCGGGCAATGTACCAAGTAGCGCACCGCACGAGTTTCTCATCACCGAGGTGCCGCAGGGGACGTTGTCGCCGCGTTTGGCGTGTTTGCGCGAAGGCGACGATATCTGGATCGGTAGCGCGTACGGTTTTTTCGTGTGCGATGAAGTGCCGGCGGCGCCAGTGTTATGGATGATGGCAACCGGTACGGGGATTGCGCCGTTTCTGTCAATGCTGCGCACCGACGAGCCGTGGCAAAAATTCGGGCGCGTCGTGTTAGTGCATGGTGTGCGGTGGGCAGAGGAGTTGGTGTATCCGGACATAATTGTGGCAGTGCAGCGGGAACGCGGCGGCCGCTTTTTTTACGCGCCTTTCGTCAGCCGTGAGGCAGTGGACTGCGGGGCAGTGAACCGCGAGAGGGAAAATCACCCATGCTTCTCGGGGCGGATCACCGCAGCGCTCGCCAGCGGGAAACTGGAAAAAGCGGTGGGGCATGTGATCGACAAGGAAATGGCGCAGGTCATGTTATGCGGCAATCCGGCGATGGTTGAGGAAGTGCAGGGCTTGCTCGGTGAGCGCGGGATGCGCCGCCATCGCAAGCGTGCGCCGGGGCAGATTACGGTCGAGGCGTATTGGTAGAAACGCAAGCTCGTGAGTTGCTATAGTGGATCGCTTATACAAATAGACATATAATAAAGCATGACCTATAGCGCAGACCTGCGAGCACGTGTGCTCGATTTCATCTACTCCGGGGGGAGTAAAGCCGAGGCAGTAC
>JAIRJZ010000053.1 GCA_031260355.1 Burkholderiales bacterium | reverse complement strand
CTCAGAGCCTGACGACAACTTCAATGTGACATGAGCGACTCCTTGCCCGCCCGATGGGCGGGCTGATCCGGCTTTAGCCGTAACTTGAAGCCACCGCCTTTAGGCGGTGGAGTATTCACAGCACGGACTTCAGCAGCCGCCCGATTTCAGCAGGGTTTTTTGTCGTCTTGATATGACATTCCTCCAGCACGGCCAGCTTTTCCTGTGCCGTCCCCTGTCCGCCGGAAATGATGGCGCCGGCGTGTCCCATCCGCTTGCCGGGGGGCGCGGTGACGCCGGCGATGAAGCCGACCACCGGTTTTTTCATGTGGTCGCGCGCCCAACGCGCCGCCGCTTCTTCGTCCGAACCGCCGAGCTCGCCGATCATCACGACCGCGTCGGTATCGGGGTCGTTGTTGAACAGCTCGAGCACGTCGCGGTGTTTCAAACCGTTGACCGGATCACCGCCGATGCCGACGGCACCCGATTGCCCGAGCCCCAGTTCGGTCAGTTGCGCTACCGCTTCGTAAGTCAGCGTTCCCGAGCGCGACACGACGCCGATCCGGCCTTTTTTGTGAATGTGGCCGGGCATGATACCGATTTTGATTTCATCGGGGGTGATCACGCCGGGGCAATTCGGGCCGATCAGCAGCGTCTTGCGGTTCTCCTTGCGCATCCGGTCGCGCACCAGCACCATGTCGCGCACCGGAATCCCTTCGGTGATGCAGATGACCAGCGCGAGATCGGCGGCCACCGCTTCCCAGATTGCTTCGGCGGCGCCGGCGGGCGGCACATAAATCACGCTGACCGTAGCGCCGGTCGCCTTCTTCGCATCGGCCACCGACGCGTACACCGGCACCTCTTCAAACACTTCGCCCGCTTTCTTCGGGTTGACGCCAGCAACAAAGCACTGTTTTCCGAACGCGTATTCGCGGCACATTTTGGTATGGAACTGGCCGGTCTTGCCGGTCATGCCTTGCGTCATCACGCGGGTGTTTTTGTCGATCAGAATTGCCATGGTTATTCTCCTTATTGTGCCGCTACGGCGTCAACGATTTTCTGCGCCGCTTCACCCATGTTGTCTGCCGGAATGATCGGCAAGCCTGATTCCTTGAGCAGTTTTTTACCGAGTTCTTCGTTGGTGCCCTTCATCCGCACGACCAGCGGCACGGTGAGGTTCACTTCCCGCGCGGCCGCGATGACGCCTTCGGCAATCGTGTCGCAGCGCATGATGCCGCCGAAAATGTTGACCAGAATGCCCTCGACCTGCTCGTTCGACAACATGATCTTGAAGGCGGCGGTGACTTTCTCGGTCGTGGCGCCGCCGCCGACATCGAGGAAATTGGCGGGCGAGCCGCCGAACAGCTTGATCGTGTCCATCGTCGCCATCGCCAGACCGGCGCCGTTGACCAGGCAGCCGATATTGCCGTCGAGCGCGATGTACGACAGATCGTATTTCGATGCTTCGATCTCGGCCGGATTCTCTTCGTCCAGATCGCGCAGCGCGACGATCTCGGGGTGGCGGAACAGCGCGTTGCTGTCGAAATTGAATTTGGCGTCGAGCGCCTTCAAAGCGCCGTTGCCTTCGAGAATCAGCGGATTGATTTCGAGCAATGAGGCGTCGGTCTCCCAGAAGGCTTTGAACAATCCCTGCAACACTTGCGCGGCCTGCGCGAGCGAGGCGTCGGGAATGCCGATCGTCCGCGCCGCATCGGTGGCCTGTGACTGACTCAAGCCGCTAATGGGGTCGATCCAGACCTTGTGGATTTTCTCCGGCGTTTTGGCGGCGACTTCTTCGATGTCCATGCCGCCTTCGCTCGACACCATCAGACACGGTGTTTGCGTATTGCGGTCGATCACGATGCCGGCGTAAAACTCTTTCTTGATGTCGGCGCCCTCCTCAACCCACAGACGGCGAACGGTTTGCCCTTCCGGGCCGGTCTGGTGCGTGACGAGCTGCATGCCCAGTATTTCCTGCGCGAGCGAACGCACTTCATCGAGCGAACGCGCCAGTTTGACGCCGCCGCCCTTGCCGCGACCGCCGGCATGAATCTGCGCCTTGACGACCCACACCGCGCCGCCCAATGCTTCGGCGGCGCGTACCGCTTCGTCAACGGAAAACGCTACCTGACCGCGCGGGACGGGAACATGGAACGCCTTTAAAATTTCCTTGCCTTGATACTCATGAATTTTCACGATGCCCCCTTCAGGGAATGTACTGTGAGAAAAAATCGGTTCGCCCGATTCTAGCACTTCGTGCGGACAGCGCAGGCTCTGTTTTTTTATGGAAGCGATAAATCAAAAACCCGTAACCCTATAAGGGCTACGGGAAAGAGGGCGGCTTTGGCATGCTTTATTTCGTCTTGCAGCAAACCAACCGCAGAGAATACGCAGAACCAAAGACACCGGGAAAAGGGTGTTCCGGTGTTCTATGCGGTTGAAACTTTTTTGCGCCGCCCGATACCGCGCCCGAAGGCAAAGCGGAATTACATCTTGGCGACTTCTTTTCTCAACGCCTCGACATTGCGTTCGTGCAGATCGACCGATTCGCGCAAGCGCGCGATCCGGGCGGAGTATTTCTGCGGGTTGAGAAATTCTTCCGCCAACGCCGGTGGCGCACCGTTGGCGTAGGCGCCGCGCGCTTCTTCGAGCAAGGCGCTTTCGGCCGCCAGTTCGTCTTCAATAACTTTGCGGCGCATCGCATCGCGTTCTCTTTGTTTCTCCGAAGTCACTTTTGGCAAAGTGCTGCGCGCGGTTGCCGACGGTACGCCTTTCTTCGGCGCCGCCGCCGGCGGTTCGGCGGTGGCGAAACATTGGCGCTTTTTCCAATCGGGCCCCGGCGAAACATTGGTGTACAGCATTTGTCCGGCGTTGCTTTCGTAAACGCAGATTTCGGCCGCCGCGTGACCGGCAAACAACAGGCCGCCGGCGAAAACGCCGAAACCGCACACCGCGCCTCGAAAGAAGGCGCGGCGCACGAGTTTCAGCGATGATGTTAAACGTTTTCTCATCGCTTACAAGCTGTAATACAAATCGTACTCGATCGGGTGCACCGCCATTCGCATTCGCGTGACTTCTTCTTCTTTCAGCGCGATGAAACCGTCGATCAAATCGTTCGAGAACACGCCGCCGCGCGTCAAGAATTCGCGGTCGCGGTGGAGGTGTTCCAGCGCCTGGTCTAGGCTCGAACACACCGTCGGGATTTTGGCGTTTTCTTCCGGCGGCAAATCGTAAAGGTTTTTGTCGGCTGGATCGCCCGGGTGAATCTTGTTCTGGACACCGTCGAGCCCTGCCATCATCAGTGCTGCAAAGGCCAGATAGGGGTTGGCGGTCGGGTCGGGGAAGCGCGCCTCGATGCGGCGCCCTTTCGGGTTGGCGACGTAGGGAATGCGGATCGACGCCGAACGGTTGCGCGCCGAATAGGCGAGTTTCACCGGCGCCTCAAAACCCGGCACCAGACGGCGGTACGAATTGATCCCCGGGTTGGTGATCGCATTCAGCGCCCGTGCGTGTTTGATGATGCCGCCGATGTAATACAGCGCCGTTTCCGACAGCCCGGCGTAACCGTCGCCGGAGAACAGGTTTTTGCCGTCCTTCCACAGCGATTGATGCACGTGCATGCCGGAACCGTTGTCGCCGACAATCGGCTTGGGCATGAACGTCGCCGTCTTGCCGTAATTGTGGGCGACGCTGTGCACGACGTATTTGAGAATTTGCAGCCAGTCGGCGCGCTGCACCAGCGTCGAAAAGCGGGTGCCGATTTCGCACTGCCCGGCGCAACCGACTTCGTGATGGTGAATCTCGACGGGCACGCCCATCTTTTCGAGCATCAGGCACATCTCTGAGCGCAGATCATGCAGGCTGTCCACTGGCGGCACCGGAACGTAGCCGCCCTTGACGCGCGGTCGATGACCGGGATTGCCGCCTTCCATTTTTTCCGATGACATCCACGGCGCTTCATCCGAGAAAATCTTGCAGTGGCAACCCGACATGTCGATGCCCCATTCGACAGCATCGAAAACGAAAAACTCCGGCTCCGGGCCGAAATAGGCAGTGTCGGCAATGCCGGTCGATTTGAGGTACGCCTCGGCGCGTCTGGCGAGCGAGCGCGGATCGCGCGAATACCCCTTGCCGTCGGCCGGATCGACCACGTCGCAAGCGAGAATGAGCGTCGGCTCTTCCATGAATGGATCAAGCACGGCGGTGTTGGCATCGGGCAGCAGCAGCATATCGGACGCCTGGATGCCCTTCCACCCGCTGAATGACGAACCGTCAAACGGATGTCCTTGCTCGAAGAGGTCTTCATCGACCAGCCGGGCCGGCACCGTGACATGGTGCTCTTTCCCCAGGGTATCGGTAAGTCGGAGATCGACAAAACGCACTTCGTGCTCTCGAATCATCGAAAGAACTGCGGCGACGGTAGGCATAGTAGGCTCCTGAAACACAACGCGCCCCAACGGCGCTTACATCTCCCGGAAGCCGGCGAGTTTCCCGCTGCGGCGTGTCCGGGTCTTGACATCGTCAACACGTCGCTTTCACGGCTTCACAAAGCCGCAAGGCAACGGGAAAACGTGCCGAATCTGGAATGGTAACGCGTTTTATGGTGCGGCGGTAGCCGCTTGCGCGTTGCGGTCGGCGTCCTCGATCCGCTGCCGCATGATTTTCTGGGCAGCGTCGATTTCTCTTTTTGCCGCCTCCAGTTGCTGCTGCGCCCGTTCGACCTCCTGGGCTTTTAACTGGGCGGCGGTGGCTGCCGTGGTTGCGGTTTCGACACCGCAACCCGCCAGCATGGTCGCGGCCATCGCCGCTGTGATGATTACGGGTGTAAAGCAAGGCGTCTTCATGGCGGTTTTCGGAGTGTTGGTTATCGTTACGTCACCAGCCGCGGATTCAGTGTGTACAACCCGGTCAGCGACGCCTGCGCCAGAATGTGTCTCTGCATCGCCAGTCGCACGGCTTGACCGCTCAATTTGCCATCGACCAGAAGGCGGGGAACATCGAGCGCATACAGCGTGAAAACGTAATGGTGAACGATGCTGTCGTTCCACGGCGGGCATGGGCCGTCGTAGCCGTAATAATCGCCGCGCATGTCGGGATCGCCCGAGAACCAGCCGGTGTAATCGTTGATGCCGTGCCGCATGCCGTCCGGCGCCAGCGAGATTTCCGGCCCCGGTTTGCCGCGCGGGGTGATGCCGCGGCTGTGGCTGTCGGCACCGATCTCGCGCTGCGCCGCCGGAATGTCAATCAACACCCAATGGAAGAAATCGACACGCGGCAACGATGCCGGAATCTCGCGGCCTTCCTTGTTGACGTCGTCGCCTTGACTCGGCACATCCTTGTCGTGGCAGATCAGCACGAACGACTGCGTTCCGTGCGGTACCTCGCCCCAAGCCAGATGCGGGTTGCGGTTTTCGGACAAAGCCACATGTTGAGCGGCGTCGATGATGGCGAACGCGTATTCGCCGGGAATCGCGGCCAAATCCGCAAAACTATCGCTCCACAGTTTCATCGTCGTTTCCTTTCATGGGGAGGCGGCGGGGAATATTCCTTAGGCATTGTACCGTGGGGAGGCGGTAATTCCCAGCAACCGGTGTTGTCGAGACAGCTGTTTGGACGAAGTGTCTGTTATCGGCACTTGTCAGCGCCGTCAGGTTTATGGAGCGGCAGTATCGGCGGTAAGTTCCCGCAAGGCGATTTTCTGCGTGATTTGATAGCGCAGGTAAGTGGTGAAATCCGGCGCCCATAACGATCCTGTCAGCGAGACGATACGAGCCTGCTCGAACGCCGGTTCAGGACACCACAGCAGATGCGGAGACAGCGCTGCCGTGGATGCCGCCTGATCCTGGGCGGCGTTTGTCCAGCCGCCGATCACCACGCAATCCCGAAGTTCTTGATAACGCCAAACCCGTTGCCCCGGCACGGTTTCCGCAGCCGTTTCTTCGAGTGATGACGGGGGAAACGCGAAAGAATAAAACGTTTGCGGTTCCTGAGGGTCTTCCTCTTCCAGAAAACCGGTTTCGGACAACCGGCGGACTTGCGCGATTGGCAGCAGACGCAGCGGCGGATAACCGTCGTGCAACGCCAACAGCGCCAGATAATCGTCGGGGAACGTCACCCCCAGCCGTTTTTGCGCGGCGGTTATTTTCTGGGGATCGGCCGAGCCGGGTAGCGGCGGTGGTGCGGGGTTCAGGAAACCGCCCAGCCAGCCGCGAGGGGTGGGTAACGGTGACTCGGGCATTTGCGCCAGCAGTTGTGGAATGTCCATCCCGCCGAGCGACAGGAAAACGCGCTGTTGTGTTTGTTTCTGCTTCTCCGGATCAAAAAGGGAAGGCGAAACAGGTGGCGGCGGCGACATCATGACTGTCGCAAGCTGCACCAGGAGAATCAGCGGCAGACACAGCAGACCGAGATACACCGTCGCCAGGATCGTCCGTTGTTTCCAGTTCATTGCCGTCTGCGTCAACGCGGTCATGACGGATTGAACCTGTTGCAGACGCCGCGTCATGTTGGTGGTTTCGCCGACGCATTGTTGCAGCGCCTCCAGCGCCAGCCGCCGTTGCTGATCGGGAGGGGCGCTGCTGAAAGAGGCATTGGTTGCCAGCCGCTGCACCGCGCGGTCACCAGTGAGCAGCGACATTCCCCACAGGAGCTGCCATACCATCAGCACGGTCAGCAAGTAAAATTCGGTGTAAACAGTCGCCACCACGCCGGCCATACAGGCCACAACGAAAAATACCGTCCGTGCGATGAGCCAACGCGGCGGCAACATCGCCTGCACGATATGAGCGCCGTCGAGCGGCGGTATCGGCAGCAAATTGAGGTAATTGACCAGCAACAAGACAACCGCCATCGAGAGTATCGCGGCCATTCCGAACAATGCCATCGGCGAAGTCCCGGCGGCGTTGTTGGCGAAAAAGAAAGCCAGCAGCGCCCAGCCCAGCACGATTCCCGGCAACGGTCCCATCATCGCCATCCAGGCGCGTCGCGTGGCGCCCGGTTTTTGCTCGACGCCGATGGTGACGCCGCCGAATAACGGCAACGCCAGCATTTGCACATTCTTGTAGCCGAACGCGCGCATCGCCAGATAATGACCGCCTTCGTGCAAGAGGATGGCGACGAGAACGGCCAGCGCGAAGGAGGCGTCCCAGAAGACGGTTCCCAGCACGGCAAACAGCGCGCTCGATGCCGCCAGCAATAGCCATTGCCAGCGCGTCGGCAGCGGTCGCGCCAGCCAATGCTCGTTGAACGTTGCGAACATCAACTGTCGGGCGAGCGGCACGTTTGTCTTGTTGCCTTGTGCCCGTGGTCGCATCCAATGAAGCCGCAGAAGACGCAGCGCGAAGGCCAGTGTCGGGCGGGCAACGCCTTGCGCGTCGCGCCACAGCTTGCCGGCGCCGACCAGACGAACATCGTCGCCGCACTCTTTCTGCAAGGCTTCGGACAAGGTTTCCAGTGAACCGAAACCGGCGGCTGCCGGTGTTTGAAAACTTTTCACCCAGCGCAGGTGTTGCTCGCATTGTTCGGCGAGCGTGGCGCCGCCAATCGTTTGCGCCAGGTGCTGGTCGTCGGCTACCGCTTCCGAATAAACATCACGCACCTGACTGGTGAGTTTGCGGCCATCGGCCAAACGGGTGATGAAATGGGTGGTCAGCTCGTTCGGCGCCGTGATGTTGATGGGAGGGTACAGCAACGCCAACACCTGATTTTCCGGATGGCAAAACACGGCGGCGATCACAGCGAAAGCCCCCGGCGTTTCTCTCTCGGGTGCGAACACCGCCCATTGCGCCGGGGAAAACCCGAGCGCCACCAGTTCGGCGGCGGCTTTTTCGTAGAGGTCGGCGGTGGCGGCCGGCGGCAGCGTCCCTGCCGGCAAACGGCGGACAACCGAAGAAGGAAACGCCAGCATCAGCATGGCGCGCAGGGACAGCAGCGCCCCGGCGCAAGCGATTGCAACGATGATCACCAGCGCGTTAAACCACATTCCGATTCCCCGTTTTAAAGCCCGCCCCTTCAAGGGGAGGAGAAAAACACGGTGCTTACTCGCAGAAACGTATTCACTTGAACCCGCGCTATGGCAACCCCGTACGCTCCGCCTCCCTGATCGTGGCAATGATATCGCGGGCGACGCTTTTGTGGTTCATGATGAAGGTGTGGGCGGCGTGAATCTCGACGCGCCGGAGGTTCGGCGGTCGTGACGATTTTGACAACATCGGCGGCAACACGGTTTCGGTCACACCCAAAATACCGTCGTTGGCCTCATCGGCGAACGGTGAGAAACGACCGCGCCAGCCGCGTGTCCCGACATAAACCGTTGTCGGCATCGCGGGCGTCGGCAGTGCCGCCATGAACGCCGGATCGGCCAGCAACTGCCCCATTTCACCGGTCAGCCACCGGTAGGGTCGATGCGGGGCAAACCGCCGCGCCAGTCGGCAAGCCGTTGTCGGCGGCGTCAGGAAAAAGCAAAGCTGCGGCGGCACGGCCAGTTCGGACAGTACGCTGCGGATCAAGACCGATCCCAACGAGTGTCCGATCAGTACATACGGCGGCGCTGTGGCGCCGATTCGCGTCAGCAACCGCGCCCGGCACGTTGCGAAACGTTCGAACGTTACCGAGTAACCGAGGCAACGCGCGTCGATGTCTGCCGCTCGCAATCGTCGCGCCAGCCGCGCCATCGACAACGGGGTGCGCCCCATGCCGTGGAGGAGGATTGCCGAAAGAGCCATGGCGGCATTGTATCGTTGGGAGGCAGTGCCGGGGGAAGCCTTGCTCTCCCTCTCCCACTTGCGGGAGAGGGCAGGACCTTCAAGCGGAAGCGTTTCGTTTGATGAATCAAAAATGCACGACAGCGGTTTTGATTTGAAAAGGCGCAGTAATTAACCCCATCCCCACCCTATCCCTCCCCTTGAATAGGAGGGAGTCCTCTCAAGTGGCGTCACCGTCCGCTATCGAAGCGCCCCTGCCCCGGGAGGAAATCCTCTCTCGCAAGCGGGAGGAGGAATCTGCAACGAGTTAATGTTTCCGCCGCTGGGGTGCGCTCACCTCGATCACGATCTGCGCCGGGGTCCTGCAAATCCCCACGCCGCAAACCCTAACACCAGCGACAGCAACCCCAGCATGATCGGGTGCAGGGCGGGAATGGCCGTCGCGCCTGACCGGCCATACGTCAGCGCGTTCGGCAACGTGAACGTGGCGCCGTTGGTATAGCTGATCGTCAGGGCGTAAGTGCCGACGGGCATGGCGGGTGCGGTGAACGTCAGCGTGCCGTCGTCGGCCACCACCACAAGGGTGGCCGCCACGCCGCCGACCGTGACCGTGGGCGTCAGCTTGACCGAAGACACAGGAACGGGAACGGTGCTGTCGGCGGTGGAATCGTTGCCGAGCTGGCCGAAGGCGTTATAGCCCCAGCAGGTCGCCCGACCATCGGCGGCGAGGGCGCAGGTGTGATAGTCGCCCGCCGCGATTTGCTGGAGGGCTTGGCCGGAGAGCGCGCCGGTGGTGTCAACGGCGACGGGAACGGAGCTGTCGGTGGTGGAACCGTTGCCGAGCTGGCCAGTGCTGTTAAGGCCCCAGCAGTACGCTTGATCGTCGGCGGCGAGGGTGCAGGTGTGAAGGTAACCCGCCGCGATTTGCTGGAGGGGTTGGCCGGAGAGCGCGCCGGTGGTGACAACGGCGACGGGAACGGGGCTGCTGGCGGCGGTGGAATTGTTGCCGAGTTGGCCGTAGTCGTTCCTGCCCCAGCAGTACGCCTGATCGTCGGCGGCGAGGGCGCAGGTGTGCCTGTCATTCGTCGCGATTTGCTTGAGGGTCTGGCCGGAGAGCGCGCCGGCGGTGTCAACGGCGACGGGAACGGGGCTGGGTGTGTGGGTGGAATTGTTGCCGAGCTGGCCGTGGTTGTTACCGCCCCAGCAGTACGCCCGATCGTCGGCAGCGAGGGCGCAGGTGTGGTAGCTGCCCGCCACGATTTGCTTGAGGGTTTGGCCGGATAGCGCGCCGGAGGTGACAACGGCGACGGGAACAGTGCTGTCGGCGGTGGAATTGTTGCCGAGCTTGCCGCTGTCGTTATCGCCCCAGCAGTACGCCCGATCGTCGGCGGCGAGGGCGCAGGTGTGAAGGTAACCCGCCGCGATTTGCTTGAGGGGTTGGCCGGAGAGCGCGCCGTCGGTGTTGACAGCGACAGGGACGGGGCTGGCGGTGGCGGAATTGTTGCCGAGCTGGCCGAAGGCGTTATAGCCCCAGCAGTATGCCTGATCGTCGGCGGCGAGGGCGCATGTATGCACGTGGCCCGTCGCGATTTGCTTGATGGTTTGGCCGGAGAGCGCGCCAGTGGTGTCAACGGCGACGGGAACGGAACTGTCGGTGGTGGAACCGTTGCCGAGCTGGCCGTGGGTGTTATTGCCCCAGCAGTACGCCAGCCCGTCGGCGCCGATGCCGCAGAAATGACCTGAAAGTGAGCCAGTTGAAAGCTGCGTGAAGCTGATCGGCGCCAACTGCAGCAAGTCGCTGCCGGAGGCCGTGACGGGGGTGGCGATGGCGGTCGAGAGGCCGGTGTTCGGGCTGACGCTGTTGATGACCGGCGCGGCGCCGGCGGTCGGCGACAGCAGGAAGGCGGAGAGCATCAGCACAGGAGCGAACGCGGCAGCGCGTTTCAGGAAGGAAGCATGGCAAGCAAGCACGAGGAGGGGTAAAGGCTTCATGACGTTTGCTTTCGCTAAAGGGTTATAGTTAACCGCACAAATAATTAGACGTTTTAAGGAATTCATGAATAGGCAGGTGGGAAACGTTTCGCCACTGCCGTTTGAGGTTAGCCCAAAGCTTCTCTATCGGATTCAAGTGC
>JAIRJZ010000052.1 GCA_031260355.1 Burkholderiales bacterium | reverse complement strand
CATGCGAACCCAGACCCTGCGCACGTCCGCACGGGCCGCCCATCACCGTCTGGTGCGTCGAGCCGGAATCGAACCAGACATCAAGCGTGTCGGTCAGCTTGCGGTATTTTTTTTCATCGACGCCGAAGTCGGCGGCAGTCGCTTCGTACCACGATTCGATGCCGCTCTGTTCGATCTTCTGCGCCGCTTTCTCAAGAAGCGCCAACGAATCGGGGTGCAGCTCATCGGTCTGACGATCGACGAAGAACGGTAGCGGCACGCCCCACTGCCGCTGTCGCGACAGCGTCCAGTCGGGACGGTTGGCGATCATTGCCTGCAAACGCGCCTTGCCCCAAGCCGGATAAAAGCGCGTTGCCTCGATCCCGGCCAACGCCGTTTCGCGCAACGTTGCTTCCGGCTTCGTCCCCTGAAAACCGGGAGCGTCGTCCATCGCGGCAAACCACTGCTGCGTTGCTCGGTAAACCACCGGCGTCTTGTGCCGCCAGCAATGCATGTAGCTGTGCGAGAGTTTTTCGGTGTGCAAAAGCGCGCCGGCCTCGCGCAACTTTTCGACGATCTTCGGATTGGCGTCCCAGATCGACAGCCCGCCGAAAAACGGTAGCGCCGCCGCGAATTTGCCGTCGCCCTGCACCGGGTTGAGAATCGCCTCGTCCGTCATCCCGTATTTGCGGCAACTCTGGAAGTCCTCGATACCGTAAGCGGGAGCGCTGTGAACGATGCCGGTACCGGCGTCGAGTGTCACGTACTCGGCAAGGTATATCGGCGACACACGATCGTAGAGCGGATGCCGGAACGCCAGATGTTCAAGCGCCGCGCCTTGCGTCGTCGCGACCACATTGCCCGTCAAGCCGTAACGCTTCAGACACGCTTCAACCAAGTCCTGCGCCAGAAGCAAATATTTCTCCGGCGTCTTGACCAGCGCATACACCAGATCGGGATGCACGTTAAGCGCCTGATTCGACGGAACCGTCCACGGCGTCGTCGTCCAGATCACCGCTTGAATCACGCCCTCCGGCATTTGCGTCAATCCAAACGCCTGCGCCAATCTGGCGCGCTCGCTGTCCGTCAACGAAAAACCGACATCGATCGCGCTGTCGGTGCGGTCTTCGTATTCGACTTCGGCCTCGGCCAGCGCACTGCCGCAATCGAAACACCAGTTCACCGGCTTCAGGCTGCGGTAGAGATAACCTTTCTTCAGAACCTCACCGAGCGTTCGCACTTCATCGGCCTCGTTACGAAACGCCATCGTCGTGTACGGGTCTTGCCAATCGGCAAGCACACCGAGCCGCCGGAAACCTTCCCGCTGTTTGACGATTTGCTCTTCGGCATAAGCGCGGCACAAGCGCTGCGTGTCCGCCGTTGACAGGTGCTTGCCGTGCGTTTTTTCGATTTGCACTTCGATCGGCATACCGTGGCAGTCCCAGCCCGGCACATACGGCGCATCGAAGCCGGCCATCGTTTTGCTCTTGACGATGATGTCTTTCAGAATCTTGTTGACTGCATGGCCGATATGAATGTCGCCGTTGGCGTACGGCGGGCCGTCGTGCAAAACGAACAACGGCCGTCCGGCGCACGCCGCTCGGATCGCTTCGTACACTTTCTTTTCCTGCCACTCGCCCACCCAGATCAGCTCACGCTGCGCCAGATTGCCGCGCATCGGAAACGGCGTTTCCGGCAAATTCAGGGTACTGCGGTAATCGTCTTTTTTTGGTTCTGACATCGTCGTCTTTCCACCCTCTTTTACATTCAGCATGCCGCGCACAATACCGGCGAGAATACTTCCCGCGCCTGACGCGCATCGCTTTCGATCTGTTTCTTCAGCGCCGCCACATCGGCGAAACGGCTTTCATCGCGCAGCTTCTTGACGAATTCCACTTCGATGCGCCGCCCGTAGGTGTCCTCATTAAAATCGAACACATGGGTTTCCAGCACCGGATTCGCCTCGTTCGCATGCACCGTCGGGCGCACACCGAGATTCGCCACGCCTTCGCGCACCGCTCCCAATCCGTACACGCGCACCGCAAACACCCCGGACAGCGGCGGCGTGAACGTCAACGGCACATTCATCGTCGGAAAACCGATCATCCGCCCACGCGCTTCCCCGTGCGTCACCCGACCGGCAATCGTGTAAGGTCGCCCCAGCAATTGTCCTGCGCGCACAAAATCGGCCGCCGCCAGCGCCTGCCGGATGGCAGTGGACGACACCCGCTTGCCGTCGATCTCAACCGTCGCCATCGTTTCCAGCATGAAGGCGTTGGAGCGCGCCCGCAAAAAGTCCAGATCGCCCGCCCGATTCTTTCCGAAGCGGGCATCATGGGTCGCCAGAAACCAGCGCACATTCAAGCGCCGCTCCAGCAAATCGCCGACAAACACTTCCGCGTCCATTTCCGCCAGCCGCGCATCGAAACGCAGCAGATAAATCCGGGCAATACCGGTTTCGGCGATCCGCTCGAGCCGGCTGCGTAACGGTAACAACCGTGGCAACAACCGAGGCAACAATTGCGGCAACAGCCCGGCCGGCGTTGCCGTCGGCGCAAAATATTCGCGCGGGGTCGGCTCGAACGTCATCACCGCCGGGATCAAATCGAGATCGCCGGCCGCTTCGACGACGCGGCGCAGCATCGCCTGATGACCCCGATGCACACCGTCGAAATTGCCCAACGCCAAGGCGACGGGCGCCCCGCTCTGAGCGGTTGCCGGCAAAGTACGAACGATTTCTATGGAATTCACGCTTTTCATCATGGCTGACGGCGTTTTCTCTTCCCTCGCCACTGGCATACCAAAAGGTATAAATTCTAGCCTAAATCCACCCAGGAAAAAACGGACGTACCCTTGCGAGCGCGTCCGCTCCGACTCCTTCGCCTGTCAAGGACGAGCCGATTACGGGCTGTTCTTTTGACCGCCCTGGTATTCCTGCCGATCGACACCGCCACCCAACGATTTGTACAGCGCCACCTGATTCATCTGCCTGACCAACTGGACGCCGACCAAGCCGAGGTTGGCAGAATACATCCCCCGTTGCGCATCGAGCACGGTCAGGTAGCTGTCCACGCCTTTTTCGTAACGCGCCGTGGCCAAATGGAAGGTCGCGGCCGTCGCCTCCGCCAGCGCCTTTTGCGCCGCCAGTTGTTCGTCGATCGTTCCGCGTTGCGCCAGCGCGTCCGAGACTTCGCGGAAGGCGCTCTGAATCGCTTTCTCGTACTGGGCGAGCGCAATCGCGCGATCGGTTTCGGAGACTTCGAGGTTGGCGAGGTTGCGACCGCTGTCGAAGATCGGCAAGCCTATTTGCGGCGCAAACGCCCACACGCCTGAACCGGCCTTGAACAGTCCCGATAACGACGCGCTTGCCGTGCCTACCGAAGTTGTCAACGAGATGGTCGGAAAGAACGCCGCCCGCGCCGCGCCGATATTGGCGTTGGCCGCTTTCAACCGGTGTTCGGCGGCGAGTATGTCGGGGCGCTGCTGCAACACCGCCGAGGGCACCTCGCCGGCAGTCAAATGAATCTCCGTGCCGAGGTCTTCCATCCTGTCCGCCGTCAACCACTCCGGCAATGCTGGCGTCCCGAGCAGCAGCGACAGCGCGTTCTCGTCGCGCGCCACCCATCCCGTGTAATTTGCCGCATCGGCCCGGGCGATTTCGACGCTGGTCTGCGCCTGCCGCAAATTCAATTCGGAAACAATCCCTTGGTCATAGCGCATCTTGATCAAATCATACGACTGCCGCTGGCTTTTCAGCGTCTCCTGCGCCACTTGCAGCCGCTGGCGGTCGGCCAGCCAGACCAGATAGGCATTCGCCACTTCCGACACCAAGCTGATCTGAGCACTGCGCCAAGCTTCCTCGGTTGCCAGGTACAGTTCCAGCGCCTGCTGGTTCAGACTGCGGATACGGCCGAAAAAATCGAGCTCGTAACTGCTGAGGCCGACGCTGACGCCGTACTGGCGTGTGATCATCGGTTGCCCGGTCGCGTTCAAATCGCCCGGCACCCGTTGTGCCGCTTCGCTCGCGCCGACGGCAACCGTCGGCAACAAATCGGCGCGACGAATCTGGTACATCGCCTGCGCGCGCTGAATGTTGAGCGCCGACACTTGCAGATCGCGGTTGTTTGTCAACGCCGTCTCGATCAGCCGTTGCAGTTGCGGATCGGCGAAGAACGTGCGCCAACCGATATCAGCCGCCTGCTGACCCGCGGCGCTGACATCCTGAGCGCGGTACGCCGAGCCAGTCGGCCACTGCGCCGCTACCGGCGTCGGCGGTTGCTCGTATTTCGGAATCAGCGTACAGCCCCCCAGCAACAGGGCGGCGACGGCCAGCGATACTGCTTTCGGTTTCATGTTTCGACTCATTTCAGAAACCCTCCGTTGTCGAAGACGGCAACGCCGGTTTGTTTTTATCGTATTTGTACTTGAAGATGCTGCGCACCACGACGAAGAACACCGGTATCAGGAAAATGCCGAGCGCCGTCGTCGAGAACAGCCCGCCGACCACGCCGGTACCGATCACGTTCTGCCCGCCGGCGCCGGCGCCGGTCGTCAACGTCAACGGGAACACGCCGAAGCCGAACGCCAGCGAGGTCATCAAAACCGGCCGCAAGCGCAGATGCACCGCTTCCAGTGTCGCCTCAATCAGTTCTTTTCCGCGTTCCTGCGCGCTCTTGGCGAATTCGACGATCAGGATCGCGTTCTTCGCCGACAACCCCATGATCGTCAACAAACCGACATGGAAAAAGATGTCGTTGGTAAAACCGCGCGTTTTCATCGCCAGCAGCATCCCGATAATGCCGAGCGGCACCACCAATACCACCGAAAACGGGATCGCCCAACTCTCATACAACGCGGCAAGACAGAGGAACACCACCACGAGCGACAAAGCGAACAACAACGGCGCTTTCTCTCCGGCTGTTCTCTCCTGAAACGATACACCGGACCATTCGAGGCCGAAACCCGGCGGCAACTTGGCAACCATCGCCTCCATTTCGTTCATCGCCGTGCCGGAACTTGTTCCTTGCACGGCGGCGCCCGAAATCTGGATCGCGGGAATACCGTTGTACCGTTCCAGGCGCGGGGAGCCGTATTCCCAGCGCGTCGTCGTAAACGCGGAGAACGGCACCATCTGCCCCTGATTGTTGCGAACATACCAGTCCTTGATGTTTTCCGGCAGCATCCGATGTTCCGCTTCCGACTGCATGTAAACGCGCTTCACCCGGCCTTTATCGAGAAAATCGTTGATGTAAAACCCGCCCCATGCCGCCGATAACGTGCTGTTGATCGCGCTCTGCGTCAACCCGAACGCCTGCGCTTTCGGATGGTCGATATCGATCTTCAACTGCGGTGTATCCTCCTGGCCACCAGGGCGCACACCGGTCAGCAACTCATTTTGCGCCGCCATTCCCAGCAACTGGTTGCGCGCCCCCATCAGCGCCTCATGCCCCAGACCGCCGCGATCCTGAAGATACATTTCAAACCCTGTCGCCAGCCCCAGTTGCGGGATCGGCGGCGGAATAATCGGGATAATCATGGCGTCTCGATACTCACGCAACGCCCCCCCGGCTCGGGCTGCAACGCCCTTTGCCGACAGCCTGGGGTTGTCGCGTGTCACCCAATTCTTCAGCTTGGTGAAGAAAGGATCGGCGCGTTCGTCCCAGTCTTTCAGTCTGACAAAAACGGTGCCCATATTTTGACCGCTGCCACTGGCGATGTTGATGCCGACAATCGCCATGGTCGCTTCCACCGCTTCTTTTTCGCTCTCCAGAAAATAACGTTCAACCTCCTCAATGGCTTTGAGCGTCCGTTCCCTGGTCGCGCCTGTCGGCAGTTGCACCAAAACAAGAACGGCGCCCTGATCTTCATCAGGAAGAAACGATTTCGGCAATTTCACAAACATCGCCACCACGATGGCGATAATGAGCAGATACACCAGCATCGCCAGCAACGGCGCTTTCAAAAGGATCGCAACGATATTCTGGTAACGCTTGCTGTTGGCCGCGAACATCCGGTTGAACCAGCCGAAGAAGCCTCTTTTTTCATGCTTGTCGCCATCGTGAATCGGCTTCATCAGCGTCGCGCACAACGCAGGGGTCAGAACAATCGCCACCAGCAGCGACAACACCAGCGCCGATACCAGCGCGACCGAAAACTGCCGGTAAATCACCCCGGTCGCCCCGCCGAAAAACGCCATCGGGATCAGCACCGCGCATAACACCATGACGATGCCTACCAAGGCGCCGGTAATCTGAGTCATCGATTTTCGCGCGGCATCACGCGGCGACAACTTCTCTTCGGTCATGAGGCGCTCGGCGTTTTCAACGACAACGATCGCGTCATCCACCAGCAAACCGATGGCCAGCACAAACGCGAACATCGTCAACATATTGATCGAGTAACCGAAAACCGCCAGGAGACCAAACGTTCCGAGCAACACCACCGGTACCGCAAGCATCGGAATCATCGTCGCGCGGAAACTCTGAAGGAAAAGGAGCATCACCAGGAACACCAGGAAGATGGCTTCCAGCAGCGTTTTCACCACCTCCTTGATCGATGCTTCAACGAACGGCGTCGTATCGTAAGGAAAAACTGGGGTCATCCCCGGCGGAAAATACTGCTGAAGTTCGGTGATTTTTGCCTTGACACGTTCTGCCGTTGCCAGCGCGTTGGCGCCGGACGCCAGACTGACCGCCATCCCTGCCGACGGCATGCCTTTGTAGCGCGCGGTGACATCATAGCTTTGGCTGCCTATCTCAATACGCGCAACGTTTTTGAGCAGCACCTGCGAGCCGTCCCGCTCAACCCGAAGCAAAATGTTTTCAAACTGGTCAACCGTTTGCAGTCGGCTTTGCGCCGTCACGGTGGCATTGAGCTGTTGCCCCTCCACCGCCGGCGAACCGCCCAACTGCCCCACCGATACCTGGATGTTTTGCTCCCGCACGGCAGCAACAATATCGGACGGCATCAGTTTGTATTTGAGCAGCTTGGCCGGATCAAGCCAGAGTCGCATCGCATAAGGCGCGCCGAACAACTGCACCTCGCCGACACCATCGACCCGACTGATCGGATCGATCACGTTGGTCGCCACATAATCGATCAAATCGGCCTGCGACATACTGCCGTCGGCCGAGTAATAGCCTGAAATCATCAAAAAGGTGCTTGACGCCTTCGTGACGGTCACCCCCATTCGCTGCACTTCTTCCGGCAACAACGGCATCGCTGCCTGCAATTTGTTCTGAACCTGAACCTGAGCCGTGTCGGGATTGGTGCCGGTATCGAACGTCAACCGGATCATCGCGTTGCCGTACGAATCGCTGGTTGAGGACATGTACAGCAGGCGATCCAGCCCTTTCATCTGCTGCTCGACCACCTGGGTAATCGAATCTTCGACCGTTTGGGCCGATGCCCCTTGAAAGTTGGCTCTGATCTGTATCGTTGGCGGCGCAATATCGGGATACTGCGACACCGGTAGCGTGAAGATCGACAGCCCGCCCGCCAGCGAAATGATGATCGCGATCACCCAGGCAAAAATCGGGCGATCAATGAAAAAGTGGGAAATGGACATGCAACAAACTCCTGATTATTGTTTTGCGGCGCCGGCGGGCGCGGCCTGGGGCTGTCCTGCCGATTGCCCTGCCGCGGTATTGTCCTTGTTCGCCCCGTCTATCAGCATCGGCTGAATCGGAGCATTCGGCGGCGCCATCATCAGCCGCTGCGAACCCTCGACGACGATCTTCTCGCCGATTTCAAGACCCGATGTCACCAGCCAGTCATTACCGATTTCTCTGTCAATCACAATATTGCGACGCTCGATCTTGTTGTCGGGCGTTACCACGATCACCAGGGGTTGCCCTTTCTGATCGCGCGATACCCCGGTCTGCGGCACCGTGATCGCCTGTTCGTTGACACCTTCCTCCAGCACGGCGCGCACATACATTCCCGGCAACAAATCATGCTTGGGATTCGGGAATACCGCGCGTAGCGTGATCATCCCTGTGGCCTGATCCACCGTCACATCGGAAAATTCGAGCCTGCCTTCCTGCGAATATGTCCGACCGTCTTCGAGCTTCAGCTTGACCCTGGCCTGATTTTTACCGTCGGTTTTCAATACGCCGGTTTCGATTTCCCTCTTCAGGCGCAGCCATTCGACGCTCGACTGCGTCACATCAACATAAATCGGATCGAGTTGTTGAATTCGGGTCAACGCCAACGGTTGATTGGCCGTCACCAGCGCTCCCGGCGTCACCTCCGACTTGCCGATGCGTCCCGAGATCGGTGCCGTGAGCTTGGTGTAGTTGAGATTGATGCGGGCATTTTCGACCGCCGCTTTGGCGCTTTCGACATCCGCCGCCGCCTGTTTGTACGCCGCATCGGTGTCATCGTACTCTTGCTTGCTCACTGCATTGATTTTGACCAGATCGGCGTAACGTTCGGCGCGCGATTTCACCGAAGTCAGATTGGCCTCGGCCTTGGCCAGCGTCGCCACGGCGCTGTTGAACGTTGCCTGATACATCGCCGGATCGATCTGGTACAACACATCGCCGCGCCTGACATCGCCGCCCTCTCTGAACAGCCGTTGCAAAACGATGCCGCCGACCTGCGGCCGCACTTCCGCCACCAGATAAGGATTGGTTCGCCCCGGCAGCTCGACGGTCATGGTCACTTTCCGCGCCGCAACCTCCACCACCCCGACTTCAACGGCGCGCGAACCTGCCTGTTGCGGCGGCGCTTCCTGTTTACCGCAACCTGTCAGTGCCAGCATCGCCAGCGCGAGCGTGCCGAGTTGTATTGTCTTGAACTGCATGTTTGAAATCCTCAAAGATAAATACCACCATGAATTCTTGAATCTGCCGCCTCGCTCCCGCTAACAAACGAGCGTTCCTCACCGCGAACCAGCAAGCGGGTCACTTCCTCTTTGACCGCTGCCCGGATGGTATCTTGCGCCGTTTCGTCAAGCGTCTCCCATCCCAAATACCGCGCTACGGTTGCACGCTCCCGTTCAAAAGAAAGCATTTTTCCGAATAATAATACTGCTTGAAGCCTAACCGTCAGCGACTGCACCGGACATTGCTGAATGCATCCAATCAATTCCGCCAGAATGCATAAAAAGCGGCTGATGCCAGCATTGTAAATCCGATCAAACGCTTCCGTCGGATTCATCTGTTCGCGAATGACCACCCATGTCCACTCGTGTTCATGTTTTTTATTAACCAGCAAATCGTCCAGCCAGTCGCCCCATAATCGCTGTAACAAAGCAATAGCCGCCGCCGGAGACAAAGTGCCGTCCCTGATGCACTCGCGCTCGTCTGCCAGCGATTCCTCGACCTTATCCGCGATCTTTCCGATTTCCTGAGCAATATAGTCAGCTACCGCCAAGTAGAGGTTTTCTTTTCCGCCGAAATGATAGGCTATTGAAGAGATATTGGTTCCAGCCAACGCTGCAATACGCCGTGTGCTTGCACCTTGAAATCCCTGTGCTCCAAACACGGAAACAGCCGCCCAGATCAAGCGCTGGCGCGTGTCATCAAGCGTTTTTTCGGAAACCGACATGTCGTTGACCACATTCTGCGACAAAGAGTTAGGAAGCATCTGATGAGGATAAGCGAAACCAACAGATAAATCAATCGATTGACTTAGCGATAACGGTACGTAAATTATCATTTCTGCAACATTTTCCAATTTAACTCTGGTTTCATTTGTTTATAGCATCCCAAAATGCAAGCTTATTGCCATAAGTGAATACTCCACCGCCTAAAGGCGGTGGCTTCAAGTTACGGCTAAAGCCGGATCAGCCCGCCCATCGGGCGGGCAAGGAGTCGCTCATGTCACATTGAAGTTGTCGTCAGGCTCTGAG
>JAIRJZ010000044.1 GCA_031260355.1 Burkholderiales bacterium | reverse complement strand
CGCACTTGAATCCGATAGAGAAGCTTTGGGCTAACCTCAAACGGCAGTGGCGAAACGTTTCCCACCTGCCTATTCATGAATTCCTTAAAACGTCTAATTATTTGTGCGGTTAACTATATGTGTTCGAGCGCCTCATCTTGGTCGCCTGATGCCGTATATGGCAAATCCTCTTAACATCGCTCAATGTCGCTCAATGTCGCTTCATCAGACGGGAAACGGCGTTTTTCAGCGGCCCGTCGGGCAAGCTCTTGGCCAGTGCCTGCAACGGGGTCGATGAGGGCGGCGGGCGCCGCGAGGGGGGGGGCGGAGCGGACATAGAGGCAGATAGAGGTTGCACGCGGACGCGAATTCCATTAAATTCGTGCGAGTGCGACGCCAGCGCCGTCAACAATTCGGGAATGCGCTGGCGAACAGCGGTTGCCAGAGCACCGGAAGGGACGGTCAGTTCCAGTTGACCGTTACGCAAGTCGGTGACGCGAACTTGGCCGGCAACCAATCTCGGCAGGTGGGCGCGAACGATACGGGCCAGCGCGGCTTCCATCCGGTGGCGGCGCAGCCAAGCGGCAAGATGGGGCTCGGTTTCGAGCACACGGGTCAGCAGGTTGAAGGATTTGGCGGGGGGCATGCGCGTTTTTGGCTTTGGCGCTGTTGAAATAGCAATAAACGGGAGGATACTCCATTGAACATTCTTGTGGTCAGCGCTGATGCATCGAAATCGGTGCGTACGGTCGCCTTGAACTGGAAACGTGGTGTGTTGGCGGTGTTTGCGGCACTGGCGTTGTTTGTGCTGTGCTCGATGGCGTTCAACTATGTCGTGCTGAAATGGGCGGCGGCAACGGAACATCCGTGGTTGCAAAAAATCGTGTTGGCCGATCAGCGTGCCGAGGCGTCGCGGGCGCAGGAAAAATTGCAGGGACACCTGAGCGCGATGGCGGTGCGGCTGGGGGAATTGCAGGCGCAGACGGAACGGCTTGATGCGCTGAGTACGCGGTTGGCAAAAGGAGCCGGGTTGACGGCCAAGGAAATACCGGTCACTGGAGCTGGTCAGGGCGGTGCTGAGTCGCCGTTACCGGCGCAGCCGTTCAGCGCTGCGGAGTTGGGAACACTGATCGACGATTTGACGCAGAACATCACAGTACAAAGTGATCGACTGAACGTGCTTGGCGGGATGCTGGTGGAGAATTCGGTCAATCGCCGCTTTTTGCCGTCGCTGCAACCGGTGGACGGGAGCTGGCGGTCATCGGGTTACGGTTACCGGGTCGATCCGTTTACCGGGATGAGGGCTTTTCACGAAGGTGTTGATTTTTCGGCACTGGCGGGGACGCCGGTCGTGGCGGCGGCCTCCGGCAAAGTTATCAATGCGGAGACACACTCGCAATATGGTAAACTCGTCGAGATTGATCACGGTAACGGGCTGGTCACGCGCTATGCGCACAACGCGGAATTGCTGGTGAACAAGGGCGATCTGGTTGTGCGCGGGCAAGCGATCGCCACTGTCGGTTCGACGGGTCGGTCAACCGGAGCGCATCTGCACTTTGAAGTCCGTTTGAATGGGGTGGCGCAGAACCCGGCGCGCTTCTTGAAGACGATAGGCGAGTCTCCGCTTTCGTAAGCGGTCTGTCGCAGGGTGTAGAGAATGGATGAGGGGTGAGCCGCAATCTCACCCCTTCACTTTTTCAGGCAGCGGTATTTTTCAGAAATTTTCAACATGATCGGCAATTTTCTTACCCGAGTCTTCGGTAGCCGCAATGAGCGGCTGTTAAAACAATATCAAGGGGTGGTGCGGCAAATCAACGCGCTGGAACCGGCAATGGCGGCGTTGTCCGACGACGAATTGCGTGACAAAACGGCGGTCTTCAAGGAACGGGCAGCGAACGGCGAAAGTCTCGAAGCCCTGTTGCCGGAAGCGTTTGCGGTCGTGCGCGAAGCATCGAAACGGGTGCTCAACATGCGGCATTTCGATGTGCAATTGATCGGCGGCATGGCGCTGCATTTCGGCAAGATCGCCGAAATGCGCACCGGCGAAGGCAAGACGCTGGTGGCGACGCTGCCGGTCTATCTCAATGCGCTGGCCGGCGGCGGTGTGCATGTGATCACCGTCAACGATTATCTGGCGCAGCGTGACGCCGACTGGATGGGGCGGATCTACAAATTTCTCGGAATGACCGTCGGCGTCAACCTGTCGCAGATGCCGCACGATCGGAAACAGGAAGCCTACGCTGCCGACGTCACTTACGGAACCAACAACGAATACGGTTTCGACTATTTGCGCGACAACATGGAAATGAGCACCCAAAGCCGGGTTCAGCGCAAACTGAAATTTGCGGTGGTTGACGAGGTTGACTCGATCCTGATCGACGAAGCGCGCACACCGCTGATCATTTCTGGACAGGCCGACGACAATATCGATATGTATTACCGGCTCGATGGCGTTGCGCCGAAGCTGACGCGCCAGCAAGAAGAGAAAGGTCCCGGCGACTATTGGGTCGATGAAAAAGGCCGGCAGGTGTTGCTGTCGGAAGAGGGGCACGAGCACGCCGAAGCGCTGCTTGCCCAAGCGGGTTTGATTCCGGAAGGCAGCAGCCTGTACGACAGCGGCAACATCTCGCTGATGCATCATTTGTATGCGGCGTTGCGTGCGCACTCACTGTTCCTCCGCGATCAGCATTACGTCGTCCAGAACGGCGAAGTGATCATCGTCGATGAATTCACCGGCCGCTTGATGCCGGGTCGCCGCTGGTCGGAGGGATTGCATCAGGCGGTGGAGGCCAAAGAGGGCGTGCCGATTCAGCGCGAAAACCAAACGCTGGCGTCGATCACGTTTCAGAATTATTTCCGGATGTACGAAAAACTGGCGGGGATGACCGGAACGGCCGACACTGAAGCGTTCGAGTTCCAGCAAATCTATAACCTGGAAACGGTGGTGATTCCGACGCACATGCCGATGGTTCGCAAGGACATGAACGACTTGGTGTTCCGGACGTTTCAGGAAAAAGTGGACGCGGCTCTTGACGATATCAAGGACTGCTATTCGCGCGGTCAGCCGGTGTTGGTGGGAACCACGTCGATCGAGAATTCGGAAATGCTGTCGAAACACCTCGATAAAGCAAAGCTGCCGCATCAGGTGTTGAACGCCAAACAGCACGCGCGCGAAGCCGAGATCGTGGCGCAGGCCGGGCGTGAAAAGGCGATCACCATCGCCACCAATATGGCGGGACGCGGAACCGACATCGTGTTGGGCGGCGCGTTCGAACCGCAAATTCTGAAAATTCGTGAAAATGAAGCGCTGACCGAAGCGCAGAAAGAAAAGGAAATCGACACGTTGCGGGCCGATTGGCAGGGGCGCCACGAAAAAGTGGTGTCGCTCGGCGGGTTGCATATCATCGGTACCGAGCGGCACGAATCGCGCCGGATCGACAATCAGTTGCGCGGCCGTTCCGGTCGACAGGGCGATCCGGGCTCGTCACGCTTTTATTTGTCGCTGGAAGATCCGTTGCTGCGTATTTTCGGCGGCGAACGGCTGGGCAACATCATGCAGCGGATGAAGATGCCGCCGGGGGAGCCGATCGAGCATCCGATGATCAACCGTTCGATCGAGAAGGCGCAAAACCGGGTCGAGACGCGCAACTTCGATATCCGCAAGCAGTTGCTCGAGTTTGACGACGTTGCCAACGATCAACGCCGGGTGATTTACCAGCAACGCAACGAATTGCTGGAGTCCGAAGACATTTCCGACACTGCCGAAAGCATGATTCGCAGTGAAGTCGGTGTGTTGATGCAGCGCTATATCCCGCTGGAGTCGGTGGAGGAACACTGGGACGTGCCGGGGTTGGAAGCGGCGCTGGCGTCCGAATACCAGATGCGGATTGACGTCGCCGGCTGGCTCAAGGAAAAAGACGACCATGGCGAAGACGAGTTGCGCGATCACCTTACCGGATTGGCGGTGCAGCAATGGGCGTCGCACGCCGAGGCCGTCGGTGCGCCGGTGATGCGGCAATTCGAGAGCAGCCTGATGTTGTCGATGATTGACCAGCACTGGCGTGAACATCTGGCGTCGCTCGACCATCTGCGGCAGGGAATCGGTTTGCGCGGTTATGCGCAGAAGAACCCGAAGCAGGAGTACAAGCGTGAGGCGTTTACGTTATTCGCATCGATGCTTGACCGGATCAAGCACGATGTGGTGCGGATTCTGCTGACAGTGCAGGTTCGTTCGCCGCAGGATGTTGAAGCCGTCGAAGAGCGGGCGCCGAATGTGTCGAATGTGCGTTATCAGCACGCCGATTACGATGAGGCGTTGGCGACGGCGCCTGAGAAGACGCCGGGGATTCCGTTTGTGCGCGCCGGGGAAAAGGTAGGGCGCAACGACCCTTGCCATTGCGGTTCCGGGAAAAAATACAAACACTGTCACGGCAGCCTGGCGTGATCCAAGCTTTGAAAATACAGGGTTAAAGCCGTTTCAAGGAGATCATCATGCCGGTCTGTTATACGCCTTCGACAGTTGACGAACTGCTTCCCGTTGCCGGGATTCGCCTGGGCGCCGTGGCGGCGCGGATCAAAAACTGGCAGCGCAACGATGTGCTGATGATCGAATGCGCACCTGGCACCACGGCAGCGGCGGTCTTCACGCAGAACCGGTTTTGTGCGGCGCCGGTGTTGGTTGATCGCGAACATCTGGCTTGGCAACAGCAACACGGGAAATCGCTGCGAGCGGTGGTGATCAACGCCGGCAACGCCAACGCTGGAACGGGCGCTTCGGGATTGAGCGATGCGCGCCGCACGTGCCGCGAAGCGGCGGCGCTGTTGGGGTGTGCACCGGAAGAAGTATTGGTGTGCTCGACCGGCGTGATCATGGAGCCGTTGCCGATTGACAGGTTGCTGGCAAGTTTGCCGGAGGCGCATCGGCGCTGCGGTGAGGCCGATGGCGCTGACACGGCGGCTTGGCTGACGGCAGCGCAGGCGATCATGACCACCGACACGGTTCACAAAGCGGCTTCAGCGCAAGTGATGATCGATGGTGTACCGGTGTCCATCACCGGGATCGCCAAAGGGGCGGGGATGATTCACCCGAACATGGCGACGATGCTGGGCTTCATCGCGACCGACATGCCGGTAGCGGCATCGTTGTGGCAATCGTTGTTGCGAGAAGTGGCGGATGTGTCATTCAATGCGGTGACGATTGACGGCGATACATCGACGAACGACACATTGATCGCGATGGCGACAGGACAGGCAAAAGTTTCACTGCTGGCGGAGTGCAGCGATCCACGTTTGCCGACGTTCAAAAAAGCGTTGCTCGATGTGGCGGTTCGCTTGGCGCAAGCCATCGCGCGCGACGGCGAAGGCGCCACCAAGTTCATCACGGTTCGGGTTGAAGGCGGGCGCAACGTTGAAGAGTGTCGCCAGGTGGCGCTGAAGGTGGCGCATTCGCCGCTGGTGAAAACGGCGTTTTTTGCGTCGGATCCCAATCTGGGACGCATCGTTTGCGCCATCGGCAACGCCGCGCCGCCGGATCTCGACACATCGCGCGTCCGGTTGTGGCTAGACGATGTGGCGGTGATCGTCGATG
The DNA here is from genome assembly GCA_031260355.1 of Burkholderiales bacterium. Taxonomy (GTDB): domain Bacteria; phylum Pseudomonadota; class Gammaproteobacteria; order Burkholderiales; family Casimicrobiaceae; genus UBA931. The sequence continues at coordinate 23,378 of JAIRJZ010000044.1, read as the reverse complement.
GCGGCCGGGCGTCGAGTTATACCGAAGAAGCGGGACAGCGGGTGATGCGTCAAGAGGAAATCACGGTGCGGATCGACTTGGGTCTGGGCGGCGGGGTAACGGCAACGGTGTGGACGTGCGATTTCTCGCACGACTATGTATCGATCAACGCCGATTACCGGAGCTGAGCACGAAACTGGGAACGAAACTGAGCAGCAAAGCCGAGCGATGAACGCGAAACCGACGGCAGCGGAGACGCGCTGGTTAAAGCTTCTTGAGCGGGCGGAAACGGCGCTGGCTCGTGCCGAGTGGTTGCTTCCGGAGCAACCGTTACCGATCGACTGGTCGAAGACACCGGCGGCACGCTGGGAACGACGATCCGGAGTGCGCTATGGCCGCGGTGCCTTGTATCCGGTGATGACGCCGCACACGGTACTACTCGATCGTCTGGTTGGTATCGACGAGCAAAAGGCGCGTATCGATCAGAACACCCGGCAATTCGTCGCCGGTTATCCGGCCAACAACGTGTTGTTAACGGGTGCTCCCGGCACCGGCAAGTCATCGCTGGTCAAGGCGATGCTGGGCCGTTACGGCAAACGCGGGCTGCGGCTGATCGAAGTCGATAAAGGCGATTTGTTCGACTTGCCGAAAATTCTCGAAAGCCTGCAAGGGGCAACGCAACGCTTCATTCTGTTTTGCGACGATCTGGCGTTCGATGTACAGGAAAGCGGTTATCGAGAACTGAAGGCAGTGCTCGACGGTTCAATCACGGCGCCGCCCGAAAATGTGCTGATTTACGCGACCTCGAACCGTCGCCACTTGATGCCGACGTTTTTCCACGAAAATTTTTCGCAAAACGACGGCAAGAGCGAAATCCATCCGGATGAGGCGAAAGAAGAAAAAATGGCGTTGGCCGAGCGCTTTGGTTTGTGGATTTCGTTTTATCCGTTCAGCGAGGACGATTATCTGGCGGCGGTCGCCGGCTGGTTGGCGCAGCACGAGATACTGTTGCCGAAAACCGCAACGGCGAGCGATGCTTTGCGTTTGGAAGCGTTGCAGTGGGCGCGTTTGCGCGGCTCGGTCAGTGGCCGGACAGCATGGCAGTTTGCACGCCATTACGCAGGCCGCAAGGCGGTTCGCTCCTGATCATGAAATCGATACGGGTCGCGGCGGCGGTATTGACGCGCGCGGAGAACGAATTTTTGTTGACACAACGCCCGCCGGGTAAAGTCTTTGCCGGTTATTGGGAATTTCCCGGCGGCAAGATCGAAGCGGAAGAAACGGCGCAAGTGGCGCTGGCTCGCGAACTGGAGGAAGAACTGGGGATCGTCGTCGAACAAGCGGCGCCGTGGCAAATCGTTCATTTCAGTTATCCGCATGCCGAGGTGGAATTGCATTTTTTTCATGTGACGGCATGGCGCGGCGAGCCTCAGGGCTGCGAAGGGCAAAACTGCGGTTGGCAGACGCTGGAAACTTGTCGGGAGTTACTGCTGTTACCGGCCAACAACGGGATTTTGAAAACGTTGCCGGCGTTGTTGAGGAGCGGGGTGTAAGTGTGGTTTCACTCTACGTGGGGTCTTCGTGATCAACCACACAGAGCGCAGAGAAGTCAAAGATGCTTTGTGTTCTTTGCGGCTAATTTGCAGTTTCTGAAATGCCGATACCTGACGCCGGGTCTTCGATTTCCGATCCGGCAATCCGGTAGGATTCATTGGCCCAAGCGCCGAGATCGAGCAATTTGCAACGTTCCGAACAAAACGGTTTCCAGCGCGATTCCGGCGTCCAGACAACCGTTGCGCTGCATCGCGGACAGGCAACGGCCGTGGTTGCAGCGACCGACGGAAGCGCTTCGGTTTTTTTCACAGCGAACAAAAGGTCAGGTCGAAAGTGATGTCGTAATCGCAGACGCTGCCGCGCGTCATCTCTTCGGCGGTCAAAAAACGGATGTTGAGCGCGTATTTGTTGGCGCTGATTTCAGGAACGCAAGCGACGCCGTCCGCCACCGACAGCCGCAATAACTGCACCGCCTTGGTGTTGGCCGGCATCATCTGGAAGACGCCGCGCTGTGCCGTATAAGTAGTGGTTTGACCGCTTTCGCGCAGAATACGCAAAATGATGGAGATGCCGTTGCGGATCGGGTCGAGCGGCGCCAACCATTGCTGTAAATCGTTTTGTCGGCGCGCGGGCGGTTGGTGCAACCAGAAGTGAAACGCCGGCAGGTCGAACCCGCAGGCGCCGCCCGGCAACGAGGTGCGTTGTTTGATCGCCATCAGCCATTCGTTTTCGCGCAAGTGTATGCCGACCTTGCCGGTGGACGCAAAAATTTTCGCAATCACACGATCGATATCGTCGAGCAGATGATCCAGCAATTCCTGATCGATATTCTGGTGGTGTCGCAACGCGCTTAATACCAGTTTCTGGCGCTCGAGCTCTTGCAACAAATCGGATTTGAGGTCGGCGCGCGCGGCGACTTCGGTAATCTCGAACAACGCCAGCAACGCCGCGTGATGATCCAGAAAAGTATCGCGCGCTGCGAAAAAACGTACGCGCGCAAAAAGGTCTTCGAGCCGCATGAGCGTGCGAACCCGTTCATTGAGGGGATGTTCGTAAAAAACAGGCACCCGAACTCCATGACGGTGGTGGCGAACTTCACCATTGTGCCGCAATTTCGCGGATTTATTAAGCTTTTTGGAAAGATTGGAGCGGGAATCAGCTCGTTGGGGTATTGGCCAATGTCCGGTAGAAGCGGTCCAGACGCGCGACTTGGGCTATCAGATTTTCCGGTGAGCCCGTGTTGTCGATGACATCGTCGGCGAGTGCCAGACGGTGGTCGCGGGAACACTGTGTCGCCATGATGGCGCGAATCTCGTTTTGGTGCAGGCGGCGCGAGGCGGAAACCCGAGCGATTTGCTGCGCTTCTTCGCAATCGACGACCAGGATACGATCGGCGCGATCGCGCAACTCCGGCTTTTCGAGAAGCAGCGGCACGATCCACAGACCATAGGGCCCATGCCATTGGGCGATCTGGCGGGCGGTTTCTTTGCTGACGCGCGGATGGACAATGGCTTCGAGCCGGGTTCGCAACGTCGGGCCGGCGAACACTTGCTGACGGATAAAGGCACGGTTCAGGGTTCCATCGGTTCGAACGGCGGCGCTGCCGAACAGGGCGACGATCTCCGGATAGGCGCTGCCGCCAGGCTCGCTGACAGTGCGCGCCACGTCATCGGCATCAAGCGTTTCGATGCCCAGCGCTGAAAACGCTTGGGCGATGGTCGATTTGCCGCAACCAATGCCGCCGGTGACGCCGATGATCAAAGGCATACGTCAGTAGGGCAGGTGCAGCCAGCGGGTGATCGTCGGCCCGAAGAAGAGCGCGACGGCACCGGCAACGGCCAGGAACGGGCCGAACGGCATCGGGACACGGTGGTCGCGACCACGGAACAAAATCAGTCCTCCTCCTACCAAGGCGCCCACCAACGAAGACAGCAGCACGATCGGTATCAGCATGGGCCAACCGAGCCAAGCGCCGAGCGCCGCCAGCAATTTGAAATCGCCGTAGCCCATTCCCTCTTTATTGCGCAGCAATTTGAACGCCCAGTACACCAGCCACAACGACAGATAACCGGCCATCGCGCCGATCACGGCATGGGGGAGCGTCGTGAACACGCCGAAAAGATTGACGAGCAATCCTGCCCACAAGAGGGGCAAGGTCAAATCGTCGGGCAACAACTGGGTATCGGCGTCGATGAACGTCAGCGCCAACAGTGTCCACAACAAAATACAGGCTGCCAGCGCCTGCCAGGACGGCCCGAAAAACCAGAAGGCCAGCCCCGCCAGCAAACCGCCCAGCAACTCGATCAGCGGGTAGCGGATCGAAATACGCACGCCGCATTGTGAACACTTGCCGCGCAAAAAGAGCCACGACACGACGGGAATGTTTTCAAGCGCGGTGATTCGGCGTTGACACGCCGGACAAGCCGAGCGCGGGACGATGAGGTTGTAGGGGGCGGCAGATTCTTCAGGAAGCGGTTCATTACGCAACTCAGCGCGCAACTCGGCACATTGCTGCTCCCAGTCGCGTTGCATCATTTTCGGCAAACGGTAAATCACAACGTTGAGAAAACTGCCGACGCAAAGGCCGACGACGACGGCAACGATCGCCGCGCTCACGGGGTCATTCAGCAAAGGCCAATCAAGAAATGGAGGCACAGTATCGGGAGGAGAAGAACCGTAAAAACCGAGGCACCGAAGTGCCTCGGCAGAGACTCAATCAACGAATCAGACAACGTTGCCTATTTGGAAAATCGGGAGGTAAATGGAAACTACGATACCGCCGATCACCACGCCGAGAAAAACGATAATGAGGGGCTCGAGCATTGCCGACAACGCGGCAACGGCCTCATCGACCTCGCGATCGTAGAAATCGGCGATTTTGTTAAGCATGCTGTCGAGCGCGCCGGACTCCTCGCCGATCTGGGTCATTTGTAACACCATCGGCGGGAACAGGTTGGCGCTGATCATCGCGTTGGTCAACGAAGTGCCGGTGCTGACATCGGTCTTGATTTTTTTGGTGGCTTCGGCGTAGACGCCGTTGCCGGCGGCACCGCCAACACTGTCGAGCGCTTCGACCAACGGGACGCCGGCCGAGAACATCGTCGACAGGGTTCGTGTCCAGCGGGAGATTGCTGCTTTTTCGAGCATCGATCCGATCACCGGCATTCGTAATGAGGTTCTATCGACCAGCATCCGGAAAGGCGCCGACCGTTTGTGGAAGGCGCCGATACCGATAATGAGGGCGATGATACCGAATAAAATGAATACGCCGCTGCTGACGACGAAGTTGGAAAGGTTGACGACGACTTGGGTAGGCAGGGGCAACGACGCTCCCATCTCCTTGAACATTTTCTCGAAGACGGGAACGACCTTGTACATGATGACGCCCACCACCCCCATGGCGACGACCATGACAACGATCGGGTAGGTCAACGCCGATTTGATCTTGCCTTTCAGCGCCAGCGATTTTTCCTGATAAGTGGCCAGCCGTTCCAGAACGTTGTCGAGAATCCCGGCGGTTTCGCCGGCTTCCACCAGGTTGCAGAATAAAGGATTGAAATAAAGGGGGTGCGCGCGGAACGCCTGCGCCATGCTGGAGCCGGCTTCGATTTTTCCCTTGATGTCGAACAGCAACCGCGAGAAACGCGGGTTGGCGTGACCGCGACCGACGATATCGAACGACTGCAGCAACGGCACACCGGATTTCAGCATCGTGGCAAGCTGACGGGTGAAAAACGTCAGGTCTTTATCCTTGATCTTGCTGCCGCCGCGAAAAGCCTTTTTGCTGATTTTTTGGACTTTAATGCCCTGCCGACGCAGCGATGCTGACGCGACGGCGACGGAAGCCGCCCGAAGCTCTCCCCGGGCTTGTCGGCCGTTTTTGTCGGTACCTTCCCAGGCAAAAAGAGACTCCTTGACCTTGATGTCTTTGCTAGCAGCGGTGGCAACAGCCATGGTGAACCTCGTTGGGCGAAATTATTCGTTGGTGATGGCTTCAATCTCTTCGAGAGAGGTGACGCCGGCTTTAACTTTGACAAGCCCCGATTGGCGCAGGTTTTTGATACCTTCACGCTGTGCTTGCGCGGCGATATCGAGGGAAGTGCCATGGTTCATGATGATCTCCCGCAGCGCGTCGGAGATCGGCATGACTTCAAAAATCCCTAGTCGCCCCTTGTATCCCGTTTTTTTGCAATGTGCGCAACCGACCGGTCCGTAAGGCCGCCAACTGCCGTCGAGATCGTCTTCCTGGAATCCTGCCGCCAACAGAACCTCTTTCGGCAGGTTGACGGGTTGTTTGCACTGCGGACACAGCCGGCGTCCGAGGCGTTGCGCCGTGATCAGAATCACCGACGACGCGATGTTGAACGCCGGGATCCCCATGTTGGCAAGCCGGGTCAGCGTTGTCGGCGCATCGTTGGTATGCAAGGTCGACAAAACCAGGTGACCGGTTTGTGCCGCTTTGACGGCGATGTCGGCGGTTTCAAGGTCGCGAATTTCGCCGACCATCACGATGTCCGGATCCTGACGCAGAAAGGAACGCAACGCCGTCGAGAACGTCAGCCCGGCTTTTTCGTTGACGTTGACCTGATTGATTCCCGGCAACTGGATTTCCGCCGGGTCTTCGACGGTCGAAATATTGATGTCCGGCTGGTTCAGGAGGTTGATGCAGGTGTACAGCGAGACGGTTTTGCCGCTGCCGGTAGGCCCGGTCACGAGAACCATCCCGTAAGGCCGATTGACTGCATGCAGCAGCGCCGCTTTTTGCTCGGGCTCGTAACCGAGGGCGTCGATGTTCAGGTTGGCGCTGGACGAATCGAGAATCCGCATCACGATTTTCTCGCCGTGCAAGGTTGGCAGCGAGGACACCCGAAAATCAATCGCCTTGTTATTGGTCAACACCAGCTTCATCCGGCCGTCCTGAGGGACTCTCTTCTCGGAGATGTCGAGGCGAGAGATCACCTTGATCCGGGTGGCAATCGGTTCCCGCAAAGTCATCGGCGGTTGCGCTACCTCCTGCAGAATGCCGTCAAGCCGGTAACGGATCCGGAAGAGTTTTTCATAAGGCTCGAAATGGATATCGGAAGCGCCGGTCTGGATCGCGTCGAGCAGGATTTTTTGCAGATAACGGACGACCGGCGAATTCTCGACCTCGGCGTTGGCTTCTTCGGAAACGGCAACCGCCAAGCCGAGGTTTTCCAGGTTGGCCAAGTCGGCTTCAGCAGTAGCAAGGTCGGCAGTCATCTCCTTGACTGTCGTATCGCTTTCTTCGGTGCGGTAACGCAATACCTGAGCGAGCTTGTCGTCCTCGACCAGCACCGGTTCGACCTGCAAGTTGGTCTTGAAGCGGATCTCGTCGAGTGCCTTCAGGTTGGTCGGATCGGAAACGGCAACGAACAGCCGCTTGCCGCGCATGTGCAGCGGCAGGATTCGCTGTGCATTGGCCTGCTTGACATCAAAATGCTCTTTGGCGAGGGCATTGGGGTCGATGGAAGCGAGGTCGAACAACGGAACCCCGAATTTTTCGGCGGCGAAAAGCCCCAGCTCGATAGCCGTCATCTTCCGGGACATCAGAAACTGCTCGACGAAGGCGATACCGGTCGTCTTGGCCTGACTGGCCATCGTTTCCATTTCGATTTGCGTCAGCACTTTCTGCTGAACCAGCGCGCGCGCCAAGCCGCTGACGGGAAGAGAGGAAGCCGGAGTCGCCATGGATCGAAGAGTCGTTTCCTATAAAAAGCCGCCCAGTGCCCAGCCTTCGGGTTTACAGCAAAACGGCACAAAACCCCAACCGTGAAACAGAAACGGTTTCCGGGAAGCACTTATAACCCCACCGCTCCCGATGCCATCCGACAAACAGCCACATTCTGGGAACATAGACTATTACGATGATGCCTACTCTTCCCGGGTTTGTAAAGGCAAAGCAATGCTTTTGTGGGGCGTTGCTGCGCAGGGGCGGAGTTTTACGACACGGATGGCATGTTGTTTTGTCTGTAAAATTTCCACGAGGTAGTCGGCGATCTCACAGCAGGTTCCGGCTTCTGGAATGTCGCCCAGATGCTCGACGATCAGCCCGCTCAACGTCTTTGGTCCGTCGAGAGGGAAATGACAGCCCAGACGGCGGTTCAGTGTTCGCAGAGAAGTGCTGGCATCGACGACGATGCCGGTTTCCGGGATCGCCGGAGCGGCGGGCGGCGTTTCGTCTAACCCGGAACGAAAAGAGGCCAGAACGGTGGCGATTTCATGGGCCAAGTCTTCAAGGGTGACCAACCCTTGCAGTTCACCGTATTCATCGACAACGAGTCCCAACTGTTGTCGGTCGGCCTGAAACTGCTGAACTTGCTTCAACAACGGTGTGCCGGCCGGGATGTAGTAAGCGGGATGCAGCAGATCGCGCAAAGCATCGGCATTGAAGGTTCGCGCCGAAAAGAGGCGTAACGCATCGCGCAGGTCGAGGACGCCGACGAGTTGGTCCAGCGAATCCTCATAGACCGGCAACCGCAAATAAGGGCTGGAGGCGATTTGCCGGTGCCAGTGGGTTGGGGACGCCATCAGATCCAGCGCCTGGATTTGCGGTCGCGGGATCATCACATCATCGACACTGCCGTTCAAGAGTTCCTGAAGATGCGGCGGTATTTCCGGGAGAAGGGCGGCTGCCGTTTCCGAAGAGGGCACCGCTTGGGCATTGGGAGGCAGCGAACGGCGAAAGCGAAGGACGGCAACAAGAAAGGCACCGATGATGCCGACGATTCCACCGGCCAGAAACCATGAAAGAGCCGTCATGTTCGATGAGTAAAGATCGCCTTATCCTGCATCGTTCCGCCGCTTATGTTCTTGCGTGCGGACTAGCGATGCAGAAAGACTTCCAGCACCAGCTTGGAGCCGAGGTAGGCCAATACCAGAAAGAGCGTTCCCACGAGAATCCAGTAGAGCGCCTTGCGGCCGCGCCAGCCGAAGCGCCAGCGACCGACCAGCAGCGTCCCGAAAACAAACCAGGCCAGAATCGAGAAGACGCTTTTGTGCGTCAATTCGAACGGGGTGCCGAAGACCTGTTCGGTGAAGAACAACCCGCTGATTACGGTCAGCGTCAACAGGACGAAGCCCAGTGTGATCAGCTTGAACAGATAACGCTCCAGCGTCAACAGCGGCGGGGTGTACCGGGTATCGTTGGTGACACCGGCATGCAACCTTTTCTCCAGCCCGACCATGATCAATGCCTGAACGGCGGCGACAAAGAACAGTGAATATGCCGATAATGCTATCGCAATATGCAGGGCAGCCCATGACTCCGTGGCATACAAAAACCGATGGCTACCGGCGAACACGACCGGCATCAACGCGGCAAGGGCGGCTCCTCCCAAGATGGCGCTGGCGAAACCCGGTAACGCCCGCATCTGCCCAAAAGCCCAAGCGACCAGCACGCACAGGAAGGCCACCAGTGAAATGGCATTGCCCAACGAAATGTCGATCCCGTCGGGAGTGGCGATCGCGCGGGTGACGGCGCACGCATGCAGAGCCAGCGTGAACAGCGTGAACCCCCAGACGTATTTCGACTTGATACCCGCCACCGACGACGATCGAGACATCTTCCAGTGCGCGACGGCGCCCAGCGCGTAAAAGACAGCGACCAGAAGGTGAAAAAACGGAAGCGGTATAATCATGGAGTAATTATTCTAACCCAGATTGTCCGACCGTCCGGTCGGCGCCTGAAAGCTTTGAAACAGAAATCCCGGGAATCTCATGCTTGATCATTTAACCCAGCGCTTGTCGCGCGTCGTCAAAACCCTCAAAGGCGAGGCGCGGCTGACCGAGGCCAACATCCAGGAAGCCCTGCGCGAAGTGCGCCTGGCATTGCTGGAGGCGGATGTGGCGTTGCCGGCAGTACGCGAATTCATCCAGCGGGTGCGCGAGAAAGCCGTCGGCGAGGAAGTTGTCGGTTCGCTGACGCCGGGACAGGCGCTGATCGGCGTGGTGCACCGCGAGATGGCGGCATTGATGGGTGTTGAAGCGGCGGCGCTCCATCTGGCGGTGACGCCGCCGGCGGTGATCCTGATGGCGGGGCTACAGGGTGTCGGCAAGACCACCAGCGTCGGCAAGCTGGCGCGTTTGTTGAAACAGACGCAGAAGAAAAAAGTGCTGGTGGTGTCGGCCGACGTTTATCGACCGGCGGCGATCGATCAGTTGCAGACGCTGGCAGCGCAGGTGGAGGTTGATTGCTTTCCATCGTCGCCCGGGCAAAAACCGACCGATATCGCGCGGGCGGCAGTCGATTGGGCGCGCAGACATTACCACGACGTGGTAATCGTCGATACCGCCGGTCGGCTGGCGATCGATGAGGCGATGATGAAAGAGATTGCCGAGTTGCATGCGGCGGTGACGCCGGCGGAAACGCTGTTCGTCGTCGATGCGATGCAGGGGCAGGATGCCGTCAACACGGCGGCGGCGTTCCGCGCCACGGTGCCGTTGACCGGCGTGGTGCTGACCAAGCTCGACGGTGACGCGCGCGGTGGCGCGGCGTTGTCGGTGCGCTGGGTCACCGGTGTGCCGATCAAGTTCGCCGGGGTTTCGGAGAAGCCGGACGGACTGGAAGTCTTTCACCCCGAACGGATGGCGTCGCGAATCCTCGGAATGGGCGACGTTTTATCGTTGATCGAAGAAGCGCAGCGCACGGTTGATATCGAAAAAGCGCAGACGCTCGCCAAAAAGCTGAAGACCGGCAAAGGCTTCGATCTGGAAGATTTCCGGACGCAGATCGGCCAGATGCGCAACATGGGAGGCATGCAAAGCCTGCTCGAAAAATTGCCGGCCGAACTGGCGCAGGCGGCGCAGAGCGCGCCGATGCAGGAAAAGAAAATCGCGCGTCTGGAAGGCATCATCCATTCGATGACACCTTCCGAACGCCGCAAACCGGAGATCATCAAGGCGTCGCGCAAGCGGCGGATTGCGACTGGTGCCGGGGTATCGGTGCAGGAAGTCAATCAATTGTTGAAGCAATTCGAGCAGACACAGAAAATGATGAAAATGGTGGCGAAAGGCGGCTTGAACAAAATGATGCGCGGCATGCGGGGACTGCTGCCGGGCATGCGTTAGGAGAACAGGATGGCACGACGGCCGAAAACCGAAGCCGAAATACCGGACATCGCCGAGGACGCTCAATCGGCGGCGATGGATTTGAAAGGTTCTTTTCTGCTGGCGATGCCGGTACTGGGCGAAGAAGGGGCGTTCGCCCATACCTTGATTTACGTCTGCGAGCACAGCGCCGAAGGCGCGCTGGGGATTGTCGTCAATCGGCAGACCGAGATGACCGTCGCGCAGTTGTTCGACGGCGCCGGAGTGTCGTCGTTCGACAGCCATTGGCACAACGCGCCGGTGTATTGGGGAGGACCGGTGTGCGGTGATCGCGGTTTCATTCTGCACCGACCGATCGGCGACTGGCAATCGACGCTGGAGGTCAGCGAAAGCGTTGGCATGACGACCTCGCGCGACCTGCTGGAAGCGATGGGACGCGGCGAAGGGCCGGACGAAGTACTGGTGTCGCTCGGCTACGCGGGCTGGTCGGCGGGGCAACTGGAACAGGAACTGACACAGAACGCTTGGCTGACGATTCCCGGTGACGAACCGGAGAAACTGCTTTTCCAATGCGCGTCGGCGGCGCGAATCAATGAAGCGATGCGGCGGCTGGGAGTCGATCCGCTGCATTTTTCCGGCAATGCCGGCCATGCCTGAACCGGGAAGCGAACTGCATGCGCCATCAACCTTGTTGGCGTTCGATTTCGGCCACAAACGTATCGGGGTGGCGATCGGCAATACGTTGACGCGAATCGCGCGGCCATTGATGACGCTGCATGGCGAGCGCCGCGACGTTCGGGAAGAGGCGCTTCAGGCGCTGATCGCCGAATGGCAACCGCAACAATTGGTGGTCGGATTACCGGTACACATTGATGGCGCGGAACATGAAATGACGCGGCGCGCCCGCCGTTTTGCGCGCTGGCTGGAAGAAACGTTCCGGTTGCCGGTGGCGCTGGTCGATGAGCGCTTGACCACTCAGGCGGCGCAAAGCCTGCTCGAAGAGCGCGGTCAGCGCGGCGAAAAAGCACGAGCGGAACGCGATGCGGTGGCGGCGCAGGTGATTTTGCAGGCGTATTTTGATGAGGGGAGGTAACCTGCCCCGGACATTTCACCGCAGCTTCGCGGGAATGAAATCTCACGCGGAGGCGCGGAGAAGGAATGGGGGTGAGCGCAGCGCCCCCCAACATTTCCCTCTACCTTGGGGGGAGAAGGTGGCGGCTTGATCGACTTCATTCACAGCGACGACCCAACACGTCCCTCTCCCCTGGAGGGAGAGGGTGCCCCGAAGGGGCGGGAGAGGGGGCACGTTGGTATCAGTTCAGCGCTCTCAAAAAGGTTAAAGCAAATGGATTCAATGCAGACTTTACATGGATCAACTTTTTTCAATGAGATATTCAGGCTGAGGTTAAACGAATGAGTGCGCCGAATGCAATGAATTGCTTTGAAACGTTGACCGCGCGGATGGAAGGCGCGGTGGCGATTGATGCTTGGCTGCTGGGGTTGGGCAGCGAGGGCGCGTTGCTTGCCGAGCGACTGGCAGCGCGGTTGCCAACACTGTTGCCAAGTGAGGAGGGGCGCCGCCATGCGGCGCTGGATTTGTACGCGCTGGCGCAGGGCGCGCTACGCACGCTTCCGACAACGGCGGCTTCCGCGCTTCTCTCCGAAGAGGCGCCGGTCGTACTGATCGATGCCGTGTTATGGCGTGGCGAAACCGTTGCGCGAGCCGTTTCGTTGTTGCGGCAACATGGCGTGAGGGCACCGATTGAGCTGGCGGTGTTGGCCGATCGTGGCGGTCGTCTCGTGCCGGTAGCGCCGACGTACAGCGGCGGTGAAATCGTCGTGGCGGAAGATACCGTATTGCAGTTGTTGGCGGATGGTGAAAAATTACGTTTCAACGAAATGCGTGTCTCTGTTTGATTCAGTCAGTGTAGGTTGCAGGCGAGTGTAGTGAACCCTAACATTGTGGGGGTCGTCCTCTCTTCCGTCGTATCCGACACAGGATTCTTGCCTTCGCGGGAACAGCGGGTGAGGAGATCAAGTAGAGGGCAGCTTCCTTCAATCCGCTAAATTTTAGGTTTGCTTAAACGAAAAGACAATTACTATTTCTTGAATAGCTTGACAATAGATACATGTTAGATGACACTGTTCGCTTCAAGACAGTCTGTTCATGTATAGTTACGTTTTTCACTCAGGGAGATAGAAGATGGCCGATCCAAGAGCATTTATCAGTTTCGATTTTGACCACAACGAAACAGAGAAGAATCTGTTTGTAGGGCAATCGAAGAACTCGAAAACCCCATTCGCTATTCAAGATTGGTCGGCCAAGTCTTCAATGCCGCAATCTCAGTGGGAAGCAATCGTCAAAGAAAAGATAAACAAAAGCAACATGTTGATTGTCCTAGTTGGCAAGACAATGGCTAGCGCAACTGGTGTGGCTAAGGAAATAAAGATGGCAAAAGATCAGAATGTGCCCGTGTTTGGGGTTTACGTTGGCGGTGCGGATTCTACGAGCAATCTACCTGACGGATTAGCGAGAGACAGAACCATCAAATGGAACTGGGATGATAGTGCAGCAGCCATCAAGCAAATGATGGGTGAAGGTAAGAATAAGTAGGGGGGGGGCATGAAAAAGGCGCTTATTGTCGGCATCAATGATTATCCATCGGCGCCATTGAACGGATGCGTTAATGATGCCAGCGCCATTAAAACTATTCTTGAATCTCATGGTGATGGTTCTCCGAACTTCGGAGTAAAAATGATGACATCGCCTAGCTCAGGTATCACCAGATCAGCCTTGCGTGAGGCGATAGAGCAGCTCTTTACTGGCGACCCCGATATGGCTTTGCTATACTTTTCAGGGCATGGCCACATAAAAAGCACTGGTGGATACCTTGTCACTACGGACGCAGAGAAATACGACGAAGGCGTCTCCATGGACGAGGTGCTTACCTTAGCAAATCAGTCCAAAGCAAAGAACAAGGTGATTATTCTTGACTGCTGCCACTCTGGTGCTCTTGGTTCGCCGAGTATCACGGCAAATAACATCGCACAGTTGTCAGAAGGCTTATCGGTTTTAACCTCCAGCCGAGATTCTGAATATGCTATTGAGGTTAACGGCTCAGGCGTATTTACCTCACTTGTGGTAGATGCTTTGAAAGGTGGCGCAGCAGACTTAAGAGGGAACATCACTCCTGGTTCTTTGTATGCCTATGTTGATGAGGCGTTGGGCGCATGGGATCAAAGACCAATATTTAGGACGAACGTCTCAAGTTTTTCACCTTTGAGAAAAGTTTCTCCCAAGGTTCCACCAGAGACAATGCGAAAGATAACCAACTATTTCGCTACACCAGACTCAGAGCACCCGTTAAATCCAACTTATGAAGACACCGACCCCAGCGCAATTAAAGATAAGGTAAAAATCTTCAAGGACTTGCAAAAATTTCAAAGCGTTGGCTTGGTTATCCCTGTTGACGCAGAGTTCATGTATTTTGCGGCAAAAAATTCAAAATCGTGCCGACTAACTGCCCTTGGGTATCAATATTGGCGATTAGTGAATGAAAAGAAGCTATAAATGATAGAACTCACGTGTAGAAGATCAGACTTGATCTGACGGTTCTAGCTCTGGCGAGCGAAGATGCTTCCCCTCTCCCGCAAGCGGGCGAGGGGCGTTAATTACTGACTCTTGTCCTCAAAGAACGCCACCACCTCTTCCAGCTCCCGCGTCCGCCGCATCGGTGGCAGACTGCGCCACAACCGTTTGCCGTAGGCTTTTTCGACGAGCCGCGGGTCGGTAATCATCAGCACACCGCGATCGGTTTCGGTGCGTATCAGGCGACCGGCGCCCTGTTTGAGGTTGATTGCTGCTTGTGGCAGTTGCCAGTCGCGAAACGGTTCGCCGCCGTTTTTCTTCAGGTGTTCGAGACGGGCGGCGAGCAGCGGGTCATCAGGCGGCGCGAACGGCAGTTTGTCGATGACCACGAGCGACAAGGCATCGCCGGCAACGTCAACGCCTTCCCAGAAACTGGCGGCGCCGAGCAGCACGGCGTTTTTTTCCAAACGAAAACGCTCCAGCAGTTCCGAGCGCGATGCTTCGCCTTGAACGAGCAACGGCCAGTCCCAGCCCCGTTCGGCGAACGCTGCTTGCAGCCGTTGGTGCGCGTGCTGCAACGCACGGTGTGTCGTGAACAACAAAAAAGCGCGACCGCGGCTCGCCGCCAGTACCGGCAATACGGCGTCGATCACGGCGTCGGTGTGTTCTCTCGAATTCGGCAGCGGCAAGCCCATCGGCACATACAAAAGCGCCTGGTGCTCGTAATCGAACGGGCTGTCCCAGCGCGCGGTTTGCGCGTTCTCCAATCCCAACTCGTGTTGGTAATGGGTGAATTGACCGGCGACCGATAACGTCGCGGACGTCAAAATCCAGCTTCGCGCCGAGTTCTCAACGAAGTTCCGAAAGATCGGCGCGACCGACAGCGGCGAGGCGTACAACTGCCAGCCATGCGGAGAAAGATCGGCCCAGCGAATCAGCGGTACGTTGCCTTGATCATCGTCAGCAGTACTTTCGTCATCGGTATTTTCGTCGTCGGCATTTTCGTTGATCTCGCACCACTGTTGCAGTGTGCGTGACAAGGTTTGTGCGCGGGCGGCGATCAAGCCAAGCTCTTCGCTGCGTTCGGCGATGGTTCCCAGATCGGAGGCAGTTTCGTCGAGCACTTGAGTCAGCGTTTGCAGGGCTTCGGTAAAAGCCGGCAGCGACAAAAGCTGCGCGGCCGGGAATTTCCCCGGGAATTCTCCTGCCGCCAGTCGCAGTTGCCTAACCGCCGACACCAGCCGATGGATACGGGCAGGCAATTCTGCAAGGTCGCCAGCGTGGGCGCGAACGGCGATTTCGGCGTCGCGCGCCAGTTCCAGCAATTGTGCGCCGCCGATGCGTTCGCCGAAAAAGACGGTGGCGATGTCGGGCAACTGATGCGCTTCGTCGAGAATCACTGTGTTACAGGCGGGCAGCAATTCGGTCAGGCCTTCTTCGCGCAGCAGCGCATCGGCAAAAAACAAATGGTGGTTGATCACCACCACATCGGCGTCCAGCGCTTCTTTGCGCGCCTTCGTCACGAAGCAGTCGTCGAAATGTGCGCACTGAGCACCAAGACAATTGTCGCGGGTCGAGGTGACCAGCGGCCAGATTCCGGCGTGGTCGGGAATGTCGGCGAGTTCGCCGCGATCGCCGCGCAGGGAGGTATGCGCGAACGAGACGATGGTTTTCAGATAGCGAGCATCCTGCTTCGACGGAAACAGGTCTTCGTGTTGCGCCTGCGCGAGCCGGTGCAAGCATAGGTAATTGCTGCGGCCTTTGAGCAAGGCAACCGACAGCGGCAACTTCAGCGCATCCCGCACCAGCGGCAGGTCGCGTTCGAAAAGTTGATCCTGCAAGGTTTTGGTACCGGTGGAGATGATGACTTTGCCGCCGCCGGTCAAGGCAGGCACCAGATAGGCGAAGGTTTTGCCGGTGCCGGTGCCGGCTTCGGCGATCAGGCAACGGCGCTCGCGGATCGCTTCCGCGATCGCCTGCGCCATCGCTTGCTGGCCGGGGCGCGCCCGAAAGCCCGGCAGGAGTTTCGCCAGCGAGCCTTCTTCGGAAAAAACGGCGGCGATGTCGGAAAACAGCGGAGCGGTCAAGGTGTGAACACCACCAGTGAAGGACAATGTTGCACCGGCCATTGACCGGCGTTGGCCAACGCCTCGCGCACTTGCTGACGGTAAGCGGCAAAAGCGAGGTAAGGCACCGCGATTCGTTGCTGGTAGTCGGCTTCGGTTTCGTTGAGATACGGGCGAAGACCGACCATTGTGGCGCTCCATATCATGTACAAATCGTTCAAGGTGCGGGCGGCTTCGCACGACGACATCGCCTGTGCCTCGCGCAGCGCCGCGTCGAAATACTGCGGCAAGCTGGTTTTTTGCTTGCGGCGGCAGAACTCGCTTTTAAGACCGTTGAGGCCTTCCTCGGCGTTGGCGAAACCGAATTCGAGCAACTCGATGGATTTCACTTGCCGGCAGACGGTATAAAGATGCTCGACGGCTTCCAGAAAACATTCGATGGCGCTGGCTTCGGCGGCATGACGCGGGCAGACAAAAGCGGCCGATGGCTGGGCGAGGGTATCGTATTGTCCGGGCTTCTGCGAGGCTGGTTGGGCGGTGTTCCCGGCGGCGGGGGAGGGGGCGGTCAGTGTTACCGGAACTTCCGGGTCGGTCAACGGGACGGCAAAGGCACAAGCCGTCCAGCCGGAGAAAAGCACGAGACAGAGACACGAGGAGAGGCGGTAGGACATGAATACGGCCGCATCCGAAAAGAGGTAAACTATTTATCATACCGTGGTTGGGGGCATGGGACAAGCAAAGCAGGGCGGAAAAGCCGCCGACAGCATGAATCGTGAAAAAATGAAATAAAAAAGTATGGATCAAAGTAACCCTTTTCCAAGTTGAAAAGGTGACGACGGAAAGAGGGCAATAAAAGAGTAGAATCGTACGATCATGGGTGAACCGGTAGCGATGAAACAGGTTTCGATCTACAGCGCCTTAGGCTTGGCGGAGACGGCGTCTGACCGCGAGGTTAGCCACGCGCTGCGGCAGATGTTGCGTGAAAACTACAAGAAGGCGCGCGACAATTTCGGCGTGCTGGAAGATTCGCTTCGTTTCTACAATCAGGCGAGCCAGATTCTGAACGACAAAAACCGGCGCAAGCTGTACGACGCCGAGTGGAGCTTGTCGAACGCCAGCGAGGAACAACGCATCAATTTCGTCCTGCGGCAAGCGGTGGAAGGAAATTTGGCGCCGCCGCTGGCGGAGGGGGGCTTGCCCGATCTCGATGAGACGGCAGCGGTGCGAATGGTGAACTCGTTGGAGGAAATACCCAAGCCGGTTTCGAATCTGGAACTGGTACCGGCTGATGCTGGTCTCGGGTTCCAGACGCCGCCATTGCGTTTGGGGGCGACATCGCCGCCGGCAACGGCGAGTCAAGCAACGACGAGCCAGGTGAAAAGTCAGCCGAAAAGTCTGCCGGGTTTGACAAAAGCGCCGGGAGAAACGACCGCGAAATCCCTGCCAGAGACCGGAAGCGGCACAAAAAGCATTCCGGCGCCGCCGAAAGTACAGCATTACCATCCGATCCTGACCGAGAACATCGGTTATTCGCGTTCGTTGATTTTTCAAGGACTGGGCGCCGGCCTGACGGCGCTGCTGATCGGCGCCTTGCTCTATGTGACGTGGGAGCATACGATCAAATCGTTCGAGGTGGCGCAGAGTTGGATCTGGGGAATCGGATTGTTGCTGGCGATACTTTTTTACAGCACCGGCTGGAGGCAGGGGCAGCGGCGGCGGGAAAAGAATTTCGAATTGTCGAGCCGCCCCGATGAAGAGGCGATCAAAGGCTGGCGGCGAAAACAAACGGTTTTTCTGGGGAGCAATTTTCTGGCGGAAGATCCGAGTTGGGTGTTTCAATTGCGTCTGACCGAACTGGAACGGGGGCGGATCGGCCGCACCAGCTATTCACATCTTTGGCGGCGGGCGTTGGCGCGGTTGTTCGATTACGCGTTGTGGGGCTGGTTGTTGTTTTTCCCGTTGTACGAGTTGGCCAGACTCGGCCTCGTCCCGCAGATGCTGTTCCAGGGACTCAGCAACCCGTTGGCGGCGCCGATACTGATCACGCTGACGTGGATTCCTGTCGAGGCGTTGTTGATGGCGGCGGTAGGAACCACGCTGGGGAAATGGCTGTTCGGCGTTTACATCCAGTTCCGGGTCTCGACGCCTTACGCACCGCGCGGCGGTGGCGATTGTTGGCATTACGCCTTGCAGCGGGCGTTTCGTGTCTGGTGGCAGGGGGTGGCGGCAGGATTTGCGCCGCTGGCGCCGATGGCGGCGGCACGGGCGCGGACAGCCGCCGAGCGGTTCGATGAGACCGACTGGGACGAAGAGTACGATGTGCTGGTGACGCACACGCCGATGAGCATCATTCCGGGGCTTGTCGGAGGATTCGGATTGGCTTTGTTACTGTTCATGTATGTGGCGGCATGGCAACGGCCGCTGTTCGTGATGGGGGAAGAGGCGGTGGCTTGGGGGATCCAGCAGATTGAAAGGCAAGACGCGGCAACGGTGACCGCGCCGGCAGCGATGCCGCGCCAGGCCGTGTCGCCGACGGACGGCGAAACCGGGAGCGGTGAAAGAACCGATTCAGCGCCGTCGCTGATCGATCCTGAAACCGTCGAAGGGCTGCGCAAACTGGAAGAATTCCGCGAAGCCATCGTCAGGGTTCGTGAAGAGAGCCTGTTGCTGCTCGACAAGAAGGATTGGCGGCGCGCGTACGAGAGTTGCCAACGCTGGGCCAGACTGGAGGTCACCAACCCGGCGCCGATGCGTTGTCAGGGAACGGCATTGCAGGCGATGGGGCGGCATCAGGAAGCGATCAACGCTTTCCGCAGCGCCAAAGTCTATGCGCCGGAAGACCGCTCACTCGATGATGCCATTACGCGCTCGCAGGACGAAGTATTCAAGGAACTCAACCGCTGAAAGCGCGTTCGATGAAAGGCAGCATGAAGATTTTTGCCAACGCCGTGGTGACACTGAATTTCAAGCTGTTCGATACCGACGGCGAATTGATCGAGCAGAACAGCGCGCCGGTGACGTATCTGCACGGCGGTTATTCCGGCATTTTCCCGAAGGTCGAAGAGGCGCTGAATTTCAAGACGGCCGGCGATGTGATCAAACTGTCGCTTGAACCGACTGACGCGTTCGGCGATTACGATCCGGCGCTGGTGCGGCTTGAATCACTCGCCGATTTGCCGCCCGATACTGCTGTCGGCGGCTATCTGTCGGCGGGCGACGAAGAGGGGCAAGCGTGGCGGGTGACCGAGATTTCGGAAAACAAGGCGGTGCTCGACGGCAACCACGAACTGGCCGGACAGCGGGTGCTGTTCGAATGTACCGTGCTTGATGTGCGGGCGGCGACCGATGAAGAGATCGAACACGGTCATGCACACGAAGCGCACGGCCGCTGTCACTGATCGTTGAGATCGCGTTTTATTCCTGCGTTGCCATAAGGCAACCCGTGGCAACCCGTCACTTTGTTTTGTCGGCCGCGACGGGGGAACTCCGTCTTGCCCCTCGTTTTTTGATACCGGACATGCTCCCCCACCACAACCGCAATCCCTCTTTTTGTTTGTCGAGAGTTTCGGGATGGGCGCGCCGGTAGTCGCGCAAGAAAGCATCCGTGTCGGAGAGGAAAAGACGGGAAGGCAGCATGGACATCTCAAGCTCCTGGTACGAGGCGAGGCATCAGGATACTCGAAAAAATCTCAAGAAGAAACATCGGGTGCCGGTTTGTTCCGTCGCATGGAGCCTTCCACGATCTTGAAGCCGTAAAGACGACAATCGAGCGCGCCGTTGAACAACGGAATACGGCGTTCTGGTTTCAGCCCGATAAGCTTGGGCAGTTGCTGGTCGCCGCTGAAAAACCAGGCATGCCAACCGGCAAAAGATCTCTTGAGTGTGGTACCGAGAGCAGGATACAGCGCGGTCAGTGTTTGGCTGGCTTCGAGGCGAACGCCGTAAGGCGGATTGGTGAGCCAGATGCCGGTTGACGCGTGGGCTTCTCTCCGGCAGGCATTGCCGGTGGAAAAGGTGATCCAGTCGGCGACGCGGGCATGCGCCGCATACGCCTTGGCGCGCTCGAGGGCGTCTTCTGAAACGTCGCCGGCGAAAATCGCGGGCGTTTCCGGTGCGGGGCACACCGCGTCAAGGGCTTTTTGCTTTATGCGCTGCCAAGTCGGGCCGTCGTACCAGTGAAGTTTTTGAAAGCCGAAACCGCGGTGCAATCCCGGTGCCTGCCGGGCGGCGATCAGCGCGGCTTCAGTGGCAATGGTGCCGCTGCCGCACATCGGGTCGAGCAACGGGATGTCAGGCGTCCAGCCGGTGAGCAAAAGCAGTCCCGCCGCCAGATTTTCACGCAACGGCGCTTCTTCACTGTTCTTGCGGTAACCGCGCTTGAACAAGGCTTCGCCGGAGGTGTCGAGATAAAGCGTTGCTTCCTTGTCGGTAAGATAAGCGTAAACACGCACATCGGGCGATTGCTTGTCGATGGACGGCCGAAGCTGGCCCTCGGCGCGGAAACGGTCGCAGATGGCGTCCTTGATGCGCAGGGTGGCAAACGACAGGCTGGTCAGCGGCGAACGGGTTGCGGTCAGATCAACGCGCAAAGTACGTTCCGCAGAGAAAAGGCGCGACCAGTCGATATCGTAGGTGATCGTATAAAGGTCTTGCTCGTTCTGGTAAGGTTGCTTGGCAACATGCCACAAGACGCGGCTGGCCAAACGGGATTCGAGATTGACCCGGTAGGCCAGAGACAAGTCGCCATGAAAAACGACGCCACCGGAAAGGGTTTGCGGCGCAACGGCACCCAGCAGAGAGAGTTCGGCCGTCAGAGCATTTTCGAGGCCGCGCGGACATGGTGCAAAAAAAGTTTCGTTCATAAGATGTTGTCAAAAAGAATGACGACAACCGCGTATGGCGAATCGCAATCAACATTGTTACCCTGCTGCCCCCGGCTCACCGGAACGGGTTACGACGCGTTCTCGCGCCCAATGCCCATGCAACCCACGCGCGCGGAACGACGCGTCATGGTTCTTGAAGATACCCCCAAAAATTTGATATTTATAATACTGCAAGCATCGCCCCATAGGCGTGCTGTGGGGTAGTTTGGCACAATTGTTTGCGGTTGTGCGAAAAGACCGTGAAAAAAATGCCCTCGGAACGGCGGAAAGGGCAAGTGTTGCAGAAGCGTCCCGTCAAGTCGCATCAGCCAATGACATCACCGCGACATCACCACGGCATCACTGTTTTCCCCGTGCGCGGTCGGTGGTTATGACGCCATGGGTGCGCTTTTCTGAGGTGCGAGCGGCAATGTAATCCGACACAATCGTTTGCAGTTGTGTCAGGCGGCCGTGGAAAAAATGCCCGCAATCCGGGACGACGACGACCGGCAGATGTTGCGGGCGCGCCCAGTCGAGCGCATCGGCAAGCGGAATCACGACATCGTTTTCCCCGTGCACGACCAGCGTGTCGGCAGGAGCTTCGGCAAGCGCAAAACGTTTTGCCGCCGGCGCGATCAACACGGTCATTGTCGGCGCGACCTGTTGGGCGATGCGGGTCAAAACGTAAGTGCCGAACGAAAAACCGGCCAGCGCCAGTGGCAGTCCGGCGACTTGCGGCAGACGGGTTTGCGCGTATTCGAGCGCTCGCAGGGCGTCGTCGGTTTCGCCGTCGCCGTCATCCCACACACCTTCCGAACGGCCGACGCCTCGGAAGTTGAAGCGCATTGCCGCAAAACCGGCGGCGAAAAAACTTTTGGCGAGGGTATAGACGACCTTGTTGTCGAGTGTGCCCCCTTCCGTCGGCAGCGGATGCGCGATCAGCGCGAGGCCGCGAACTGTTTCGGGGACATTGAGCGCGATTTCCAGCGCGCCGACAGGGCCGGCGATGGTGCGGCGTTCCAGGGTTTTGGCGTTCAAAGCTGCAATCTTTCGACAAGACGTCCGTTCGACAAATGCTGATCGATGATTTCATCGAGATCCGACGCAGTGCGGTAGGTGTACCAGACCGCTTCAGGATAAACCACCAGACACGGCCCCTCTTCGCAGCGACCGAGACAACCGGCGCGGTTGATCCGAATACGGTTTTTGTCGGCGGGGGACAATGCTTTGAAGCGGTCTTTGGCGTAAAGGTACATCGCTTCGGCGTCGGCCTGCGCGCAGCAACGCTCATCCGGTGAGCGCCGGTTGCAGCAGAAGAAGACGTGGTGCTGGTAGTGGCTCATGATCAGGTGTCAGAGGTCGGGAATCAGGTGTCAGAAAAGCGTTGCTCGGGGATTATTTTACGCAGAAAAACGATTTCACGCGAAAACGCGGAGAAAAGCCTTTAATCACGAAAGCCACGAATAAAGGTTGTCTTTCTGCGCGAAGCGAAGTCGCAGAATCCACATGCGCCCTCGCGCGAGATACCAATAAAAGGGCGGGTTTGAAACCCGCCCCGAGATTTTTTGCGGTGGATTGCAGCCTTCGGCCTTATCCGTCCTGCGAGTTGTTAACGATTTTTCTCGCAGTGCCGCCTTTGTCTGAACGCCGCCACACCCAACGCCAACACCAGCAACACCTGCCCCACCGGATTCAGCGTGGGAATAGGCGTGGTGGAGCCCGATCCCCCTCTTGCGTTCACGGTTACCGTTGCCACGTTGCTGACTACGGGAGTAACGTTGGGGGTAGCGGCTGCTGGAGCCACGAAACAATAGAAGTGATACGTTCCTTGCGCCAGATTGGTCGGGATCGTGTAGCTCGCGTTGGTTGCGCCAGGAATCAGTGTGCCGCCGGCATTACTCGCAGTCGTGTTTCTGTACCACTGATATAACAGCGGGCCGCTTGGGTTCATCGTCGCCACTACTGTCAAACTACCCGTGATAGCGCCTTCTCTGACCGCCGGGTTCCCTGGTTGGACGGTGATTGTGATGCCTGGCGTCGACGGCACTGCGCCGGTCACCGGGAAAGCCACCGTGAAGACGAGCGTTGTTCCGGTGTTGTTTACAAACGTCGGAGCAATGCCGTTGACCGTGAATCCGGCAATTCCCGCCGTGTCCGTAAACCCGCCGCTGAAGGTATAGCCTGCTTCTGCCGTCAACGTGATGGTCGCGGTATAGACCGTGCTGTAAGCGAAGGCCGCGTCAGCAGGCGACCATGCGACCG
>JAIRJZ010000005.1 GCA_031260355.1 Burkholderiales bacterium | reverse complement strand
GCTGTGTGATTCCGGCGTGGTCTTCTCATCTTTCCTGCTCCTTTCTATGCGGCTTGCGCCGCTCAGTTTAAAGCAGAGTTTCACTTATCGGACTGTCCGAATTTCCGGAGCCACTTCTGGGCACGGGGCTTAGAAATTTCTTCAAGGTCTGTGATTAGAGATGAGTCATCCATAACAGCTCCCTTGATTTCGTCAAGACCAGCCTTCTCGTGCCCCCCCTTTGTCCACAGAGCAATAGCGGCATGAAATATGAGCCTGCGCATACGCGGTTCCCGGTAGTTGCGCAAGTTGTCTAACACCCAAGGCCAGTCCTCTGGCTGCGTGCCGCCCATCAGATTCTCATGAGTGACTTCGAATAAACGCTTCCGGTTGTCCAATTCCGTTGTAATCGCATCCATGACATCGACTTCGACCCAGAACACGTCCTCGCGCACCGCAGGGTGCTGAGCGATCAATGAAGGGAGCTTGTTCTTTTCGTCACGCCCCAAAGTCTGGTTGCCATGAAACCGATGGGCGATAACAGCCGCTCGGACCAATGCGGTGCCAGGTTTTTTCTGGCCAGCTAGTTGAGCCGCACATAATCGGGATAGTGCGGGTACAACGTAATAGTATTTGCTCTGAAGGTAATGCCAATTACTTTTCTGCCGCTCATCCCAAACGATCCTTGCTAGCATGTCGCGTAGAAATCGTGCCGCATCGCTATTCGGCTCCAAGGTTTCTACGTGCTGATACAACGCCCAGGAAAAACCGCCGAGAGATCTTTTAGGCTCTGGTGTTCGGCGGATCAACTGCTCGAGCTCTGCAACGCTGATGACATTCGGGAAAAGTTCAGCCGCAATGGTGAAAACGATGCGGTCTGGCCAACCAACCACATTTTCCAGCATGTCATCGGCAGCCTTTCTAAGAAGATCCTTGCGTCCACATTCGACGATGGCGCGCGCGGCATAAATCCGCAGCGTATCTCCAAATTCAGGCGTCATGAGCGCTTCAAATGCGGTCTCAGAGCAATCTCGAATCGTACCGAGCCACACGAGTTTTAGAAGAAACTCACGGACCTCCTCATTTTCATGTGGCAGGCGCCAGAGTTCATTAATGACAGGTGCAATGTCCGGTTGCGCCAAACGCTGTATTTCGGCGAATGGCATTTCGAGCCCACGCCATGTACCACCGCTATAAGTAGCGACGTAAGCCTTGATAAGTGAGGCACGCACATCTTGCGGCAGGGATTCGGGATCCCCATAGAGGACAAGCACCTCCGGCTCACGTGCGAGGATTTCACGTCGTATATCTGGATTGTTCTTTGCAATCCAGGCGGCCACCGGACGCATGGTGGGCACAAGCGCTTGCTCTCCGTATGTGTCCGCAAGCAGCAGCCGACGAAGGTTGTGCTTCGGCAGGCCCTGTCGGGAAAGCTTGTCTAGCCGTTGCGCAGCCAGAAATTCTTGGACACTGCGATGATGGAAGCGCACCCGTCCATAGGTAGCTGGATCGAACATCGACCGACGCAAGAGCGCCTTTACTTGTTCAACCGACCAATCCATCAAGATTAATTGGGCGTTGAGCGAGTTCCTGTCGTCGGGAACTATGATCGGTTCTAGTGCACGGATGGTCCGCGTCTTGGTGAGAAGCATCGCTAGCGCAAGGCGCTCAGCACCATCCATCGCTTTCTCCAAAGACAGAACCCCGGAATCAGCACGCTCAGGATTATCACAGAGCGCATTTTTGACATCTGTTTCATGTTGTTGGCGGCGTGTCCCGAGCTGGCCAAGTACCTTCCAAGTTTGGATCAAGCCATCCAAGTCGAGTGGTCTACGTGCAAACGTCCACGCTTCACGGCGCTGGATCTCTTGCAAGAACGCTTTGGTATTCTGCAGGTCGCGAGCTCGGGCAAATGCTTCGATCTGAGAGCGACCGAGCGGTTCGAGGACAACGCACCGAATGGGCTCAGGCGTCTTGAACTCTGCTTTTCTTGGGTTTCCCTGCCTTTCTCTTTCTGTGAACGGTGCCAGAAATTCGTCGACAGCCCCCTTGGTTCTGTAGGCGTCGCTGATAATGGGCGGCGGCAGCTGCTTCACGAATGTCTCCATATCCTGCACTGGTCGCCAATCGGTCGGGCGACACGAGATAATGATATGAGCGCGGTTGCGGCTTGTACCCAACGCTTGAGCCGCCCGTCCCAAGGCCGCGTCGAGCGTTCCTAAGGTGAGTTTGAGTTCGTCCACCGAGTCCAAAAAAAACCACGCCTCTGCGCTGCCATCGGCCACCCAGCTATCAAAGCGTTCAGCCTCACCCTGTTCCCGGGCCAAATATTCCCGCAATGGGGTTGTCTGTAGTGCTTCCAGTGGAATAAAGAATGCCGGTTTGCCAACCGCGCTAAGCAGTTGTGCACGCGCTTTCATCTCCCGGGTTTTTCCAGAGCCGGCCTCAGCTAGAACTATGACTCGCCAGTTTTGAAGAATTGAGTCCCAGCCAATGCCAGCGTAAGGTTCAAGATCACCTAGCGCGATCAAGAGCGCGGGATCTTCACGTTCTTTTTCCGTGAGGTCGCGAAACCGACGACCAAGTTCGATAAATTCGTACATTGCTCGCGCAAAACTCCTAAACTATCTTTGAGATGCGGTTTGAGCTACTCCCACTCAATCGTCGCCGGCGGTTTTCCTGAAATGTCGTAAACGACGCGGTTGATGCCGCGCACTTCGTTGATGATCCGAGTGCTGGTACGCGCCAGCAAATCATGCGGCAGCGGCGCCCAGTGGGCGGTCATGAAGTCGGTGGTTTGGACGGCGCGCAGCGCGACGACATGTTCGTAGGTGCGGCCGTCGCCCATCACGCCGACGGAGCGTACCGGCAGGAAGACGGCGAAAGCCTGGGCAACGTTGTCGTACCAGTTGCGTCCGTCGTCGGCTTGGGTGTTGCGCAGTTCCTCGATAAAAATGGCATCGGCGCGTTGCAGCAGTTCGATATGTTTGCGGTTGTTGATGGCGCCGAGGATGCGGACGCCGAGACCGGGGCCGGGGAACGGATGGCGGTAAACCATTTCGGGCGGAAGGCCGAGGGCGACACCCAACTCGCGTACTTCGTCCTTGAACAGGTCGCGCAGCGGCTCGAGCAGTTTCAGGTGCAGGGTTTCGGGCAGACCGCCGACGTTGTGGTGCGATTTGATGGTGTGCGCTTTTTTGGTTTTGGCGCCGGCCGACTCGATCACATCAGGATAAATGGTGCCTTGCGCGAGCCAGCGCGCGTTCGGCAAATTCGCCGCTTCGCGCTGGAAAACATCGACGAAATGTTTGCCGATGATCTTGCGCTTCTTTTCGGGATCGGCTTCGCCATGCAGCGCCGAAAGAAACTCGTCGGCAGCGTTGACGTGAATCACGCGAACACCCATGTTGTTTTGAAACGTGCGCATCACTTGCGCGGCTTCGTTCAGGCGCAGCAAGCCGTGATCGACAAAAACGCAGGTCAGCTTGTTGCCGATGGCGCGATGGAGCAGCGCAGCGACGACCGAGGAATCGACGCCGCCAGACAGGCCGAGAAGCACTTCTTCTTCGCCGACTTGCTCGCGGATCGTGGCGATGGACTCTTCGATGTAAGCTTTCATCGTCCAGTCTTCGCCGCAGCCGCAGATGCCGTGCACGAAGCGCGACAGGATGGCCGCGCCCTGTTTTGTGTGGGTGACTTCGGGATGGAATTGCACGCCGTAGAAGCGGCGCGTATCGTCGCCGATCGCGGCGACCGGGCAGTTTTGCGACGTGCCGATGACCACGAAACCGGGCGGCAGTTCGGAGACTTTGTCACCGTGACTCATCCAGACATCGAGCAAGCCGTGGCATTCGGCGTTGCTGCGATCCTGAAGGCCGCGCAGTAACGCGGAGTGGTTGCGGGCGCGCAGTTCGGCGTAACCGAATTCGCGCACATCGCCCGGCGAGACGTTGCCGCCGAGTTGTACGGTCATTGCGTGCATGCCGTAACAAATGCCGAGAACCGGCACGCCCAGCGTCCACACGATTTCGGGCGCGCGCGGTGAATCTTCTTCAGTAATGCTTTCCGGGCTGCCGGAAAGAATGATGCCTTTCGGTGCGAAATCACGAATGAAGTCAGCGGAGACGTCGAACGGATGGATCTCGCAGTACACATGCGTTTCGCGCAATCGGCGGGCGATGAGTTGCGTGACCTGCGAACCGAAATCGAGGATCAGGATTTTGGCGTGGTGGGCGTGATGGGGCATGGTTTGAGATTTCAAGTGTTGGCAAACGATAACGGAAAAGAGAGTTGAGGATGTTTAGGCGCACGTGTTTCCGTGTGTGTGCTTTTCCCTCGCACCCTCTCCCTTTATCCCTCTCCCGCAAGCGGGAGAGGGAAATTTTTGCGCGGTAGTGTAGGACTAGCCTGCACGGCGACGGGGATCAGCCCCCCATCCGGTAATTGGGTGCTTCCTTGACGATTTGCACGTCGTGGACGTGCGATTCGCGCATACCGGCCGATGTGATTTCGACGAATTCGGCGCGCGTCCGCAACGTCTCGACATCGCCGCAACCGCAGTAACCCATCGCGGCGCGCAGACCGCCCATCAGTTGGTGGATGATGCTGGCCAGCGTTCCTTTGTACGGCACACGGCCTTCGATGCCTTCGGGCACCAGCTTTTGCGCGGCGACGGGATCGCCTTTCTCCAATTCCTGAAAATAGCGGTCAGAGCTGCCTTGCTGCATCGCGCCGAGCGAACCCATGCCACGGTAGCTCTTGTACGAACGTCCCTGGTACAACTCGATATCGCCCGGCGCTTCTTCGGCGCCGGCGAACAGGCTGCCCATCATCACTGTCGAGGCACCGGCCGCAATCGCTTTGGCGATGTCGCCCGAGTAACGGATGCCGCCGTCGGCGATCACCGGGATACCGGCTTTCTCGGCAGCTTCGCAGGCATAGAGGATGGCTGAAACCTGCGGCACGCCGACACCGGCGACGATCCGCGTGGTGCAGATCGAACCCGGCCCGATGCCGACTTTCACGGCGTCGGCGCCGTGGTCGGCGAGCGCCTGAGCGGCGGTGCGGGTGGCAATGTTGCCGCCGATCACTTCGATGTGCGGGAAACGTTTTTTGACCCAGGAGACGCGGTCGAGCACACCCTGCGAATGCCCGTGCGCGGTATCAACGACGATGACGTCAACGCCGGCTTCGATCAGCAGCGCAGCGCGCAACTCGTTGTCGGGGGCGACACCGATGGCCGCGCCGACGCGCAAACGACCCTGCGCATCCTTGCAGGCGCTGGGATATTCGGAAGATTTCAGAATGTCCTTGACGGTGATCAGGCCGCGCAATTCCATCGCGTCGTTGACCACCAGTACGCGCTCCAGCCGGTGCCTGTGCATCAGTTGTTTGGCGACATCGAGATCGGAGCCTTCCTTGATCGTGACCAGCCGATCTTTGGGCGTCATGATGTTGGCGACGGGCTGGTCGAGGCGTGTTTCGAAACGCAGGTCGCGGTTGGTGACGATGCCGACGACGCGGCCGTGATCGACCACCGGCAGTCCCGAAAATTTGTGTTTCTGGGTCAACGCCAACACATCGGCGACCCGCATCTCCGGCGAGATTACGATCGGATCCTTGACGATACCGCTTTCGAAACGTTTGACCTTGGCGACCTCCGCCGCCTGTTCCTCGGGCAACATGTTTTTGTGCAGAATTCCGATACCGCCCTCCTGAGCCATCACGATGGCCAGACGCGCCTCGGTGACGGTGTCCATCGCCGCCGAAACCAGCGGGATGTTGAGTGCGATATTGCGAGTCAGCCGTGTTTTCAGGGAAACTTCGCGGGGAACCACATCGGAGTGGGCGGGTGTCAGAAGGACGTCGTCGAAAGTCAATGCTTTGTGAATGGTGCGCATAATAAGGCCATGCTCCTCGCAAAAATCAATTATACTTGCCATGACAGCCCAAGCCCAAGCCTGATGATGCGGGTTTGTTTTTAGTTCAAAGGGAGGATGTTGTCATGGCTCTTCAGTTCTTTCCACTTCACGGTTTTGCGCGGCTGTTGGTAGCCGTGCTGGCGTTGGTGTTAAGCGCTTCAGTGTCGGCGGCGCTCTATAAATCAGTGGGGCCTGACGGCAAGGTGACGTATTCGGACAAGCCGCCGATGAACGTCAAGGAGGCCGAAAAAACCGAGAGAATACGCGACACGTCGTCACCGGGCGACCCGGAAGCGGTCAAGAAGCTGGCGGAGCAGGAGGCGGATTTTCAGAAACGGATGAACGAACGCCAAGCCGGCGAGCAGAAAGCCGTTGATGAGAAGAAGGAGAGAGCCGATTTGCTGAGACGCTGCCAGGATGCGCGCACGGCGGTTCGGCAATACCGCGACACTGGCATGACGCTTTATCGCGCCGGTGAGAAAGAAGGAGAGCGGGCGGCGCTGGATATGGAAACGCGGCTGAAAGAAGCGGATCGTGTCGAAAGAGAAATGAAAGAAGCCGGTTGCGATTAATCGCCGTTCGGAATTTTTTAAAACAAAGCCCCGCATTGCGGGGCTTTTTCACTTCTCTCTCCTTGTGGGAGATAGGGGGAAACCACGGCGTTTCACCCTCTCCCTCATTCCCTCTCCCGCTTGCGGGAGAGGGATGAAAATACGGTGCTCCAAGGACTGTATTTGATGAAACCGAAAACGCGCTAAGAACGCTCTGAACAACCCTGCGGTCCCCCGCTTGTCATCCTGCGCGAAGTCGCAGGATCCACGCGGCGGCTGGATTCTGCGACTTCGCTTCGCTACGCGCAGAATGACGGGAAGGGTATTTCAGAGGTTCCCTAAATGAATTCTTACTCAAAACGCCGGCACCACCGCACCTTTGTATTTTTCCTCGATGAATTTCTTGACATCTTCCGCGGTTAGCGCGGCGGCGAGTTTTTTCATTGCCGGCGACTGCGCGTTATCGTCACGCGCCACCAGAATGTTGACGTAAGGCGAGTCGCGGCCTTCGAGTGCCAGCGCGTCGGTCAACGGGTTCAACTTGGCTTCAAGCGCGTAGTTGGTATTGATCAAGGCCAGTTCGACCTGATCGACGATACGCGGAAGCGTCGCCGCTTCGAGTTCGCGGAATTTGAGTTTTTTCGGATTGTCGGCGATATCGCGCGGCGTCACGAGAATGCTTTTGGTGTCTTTCAGCTTGATCACACCGTGTGCCGCCAGCAACAACAATGCCCGACCGCCGTTGGTGGCGTCATTGGGAATGGCAACGGTGGCGCCTTCGGGAAGCGCTTTCAAATCCTTGACCTTTTTCGAATAAGCGCCGAACGGCTCGACGTGAATGCCGATGACGGAAATGAGTTTGGTTCCTTTGCTTTTGTTGAATTCATCGAGGTAGGGCTGATGCTGAAAGTAGTTGGCGTCAATCCGCTTTTCGGCGACTTGGGTGTTGGGCTGCACGTAATCGGTGAACACTTTGATGTCCAGCGTCACGCCGTCTTTTGCCAGCTTCGGTTTGATGAACTCGAGAATCTCGGCATGCGGTACGGCAGTGGCGGCGATGGTGAGTTTTTCGGCGGCGACGGCGGTTCCTGCGACGAGGCCGATGAAACCGGCCAGACTCAGGGTCGCAACAAGACGAAACAGTTTCATGGTGAACCTCCTGGAATTGAAAAATGAATGGGCAAGTGAGGCATCGATCTTGAAACCAAAGAATACCAGACTCGCGGTCTTCGGCCTTATTTGTGGCTGAAACGAAGCACCAGCCGGTCACCGATCATTTGCAGAATCTGTACCATCACAATCAGCAGGGCAACGGTGACAATCATCACGTTATCCTGAAAACGCTGATAGCCGTAACGAACGGCCAGATCACCCAAGCCGCCGCCGCCGAGCACGCCGGACATCGCCGTATAGCCGATCAAGGCGATGGCGGTGACGGTGGCGCCGGCGATGATGCCTGGCAACGCTTCGGGCAACAGCGCGCGGCACACCAGTTGGCGCGTGGAAGCGCCCATCGATTGAACGGCTTCGATGATGCCGTGATCGACTTCGCGCAATGCCGTTTCGACGAGGCGCGCGAAAAACGGCGCGGCACCGATCACCAGCGGCGGGATGGCGCCGGCAACGCCGAGCGACGTTCCGATGAGCAACAGGGTGAACGGAATCAGCACGATGATCAGAATGATGAACGGTATCGAGCGCAACACGTTGACGATGAAAGAAAGCGCGGCGTAGAAACGCGGCCGTTCGAGAATCTGGTTCTTGCCGGTCAGGAACAGCAGAATGCCGAGCGGCAACCCGAGAAGCAGCGTGAAAACGAATGAGGCGCCGAGCATCAGCGATGTGTCGAATGTTGCTTCGACGATGTCGGGCCAGGGCAGGGTGGTGAAAAATTCCATCAGTTGAGTTCCTCGACGACCAAGCCCTCTTCCCGGAAACGGCGCAACGCCTCGTTAATGTTGCGGCCGCTGTCGCGGTCGCTCAGCCCCAGCACCAGTTGACCGTAAGGGACGTTTTTGATGCGGTCGATACGGCCGGTCAGAAGACTGAAATCGACATCGCACTGGCGGGTGATACGACCCAGTACCGGCTCGTAAGTCGCCTCATCGCGGAACGTCAGCCGGATAAGGCGACCGCTGACGTGCGAAAACGCGGTGACCATCGTCTCTTCGTCGATGTCCTCGGACTCGTAAACAAAACGCCGCGAGGTCGGGTGCTGCGGATGCAGGAAAACATCGGCCACATGGCCGGATTCGACAACGCGGCCGCTGTCGAGGACGGCGACGCGATCGCACAAGGTGCGGATGACGTTCATTTCGTGGGTGATCAAAACGATGGTCAACCGCAACTCGCGGTTGATCTCGTCGAGCAGGCGCAGCACCGATTGCGTGGTTTGCGGGTCGAGCGCCGAAGTGGCTTCGTCGCACAGCAGAATCTGCGGTTGCGTTGCCAGCGCCCGGGCGATGCCGACACGCTGTTTCTGGCCGCCGGACAACTGTGCAGGGTATTTGTGGGTGTGCTCGGTCAGGCCGACGCGTTCAATCAATTCAGCGACGCGCTTCTGAATTTCGGCGGCGCTGTGGCGACCGGCGATCCTGAGCGGAAAGGCGATGTTGTCGGCAACGGTTTTCGACGATAGCAGGTTGAAATGTTGAAAGATCATGCCGATTCGCTGACGCAAGGCGCATAGTCCGGCGTCGTCAAGGCGCGTCACGTCTTCGCCGTTGATCAGAACGCGGCCGCCGCTCGGGCGCTCGAGCAGGTTGATCAACCGGATCAGCGTCGATTTGCCGGCACCGGAATGGCCGATGACGCCGAACACTTCCCCGGCGGTCACGCTCAAATCGATATCGGTCAGCGCCGGAATATCACATTTTCTGACGCGATAATTCTTGCTGACGTTCTGAAATTCGAGAATCGAAGACACTTTTTATAAGAGATTTTGCGAAAGACATACCGCTATGGCCTTCGAACATTCTATCAGCGTTACACCGCTTTTTTCGACCCGGTTGCCGCATTCATTTTGCAGCGCTCATTTCGCGGTGGCGGGTGATGACCTGATAACGCTGACGGAATAACGCGGACAAACGCTCAACCAGATAAACCGAGCGGTGACGGCCACCGGTGCAGCCGACGGCGACGGTCAGATAATTGCGGTTGTCGCGCACATAGGCGGGCAGCCAGCTTGAGACGAAACGGTAGATGTCGTTGAACATCTGCTCGACTTCCGGCGAGGCTTCGAGAAACGCGGCGACCGGCGCGTCGCGGCCGGTGAGCGGCGCCAATGTCGGCTCATAATGAGGATTGGGCAGACAGCGCACATCGAACACCAGATCGGCGTCGAGCGGCACTCCGTGTTTGAAACCGAACGATTCGAAGCGCAGTGACAAACGCGAAGCATCGACGCCGACAAACTCCTTGATCCAGGCGCGCAACGCCGCCGCCGACAGATCGCTGGTGTCGAACGCGAAAGCGATCTCGCGCAAACCGGCAACACAACGGCGCTCTTGCTCGATCGCTTCGGTCAGCGTGCAGTCATCGCTGGAAAACGGGTGACGGCGGCGGGTTTCGGAAAAGCGTTTGACCAGCGTGTCGATCTTGGCGTCGAGAAAAAGAAAGCGCACGTCCCAATCGGCCTGGCGCAACGCGCCGAGCGTTTCATCGAGTTGCGGAAAGCCCGGCGCGGTCTTGGCGTCGAGCGCGATTGCCAAGCGCGTTTGGCCGTTGCTGCCGAGAAAGAAAACGGTGTCCTTCAACAGCGGCAGCGGCAGGTTGCTGACAGCGTAATAACCGGAATCTTCGAGCGCCGTCAGCGCCACGCTTTTGCCGGAGCCGGAGACGCCGCTGATCAGCAGAAGCTCCATGGCTTCAGGATTCATTTTCCAGCGCCAAGCGGTGGCGCTCAATGAATTCTTGAGTACTGTCGATGCCGCGCTGGTTCAAAACGAAGTTGCGCACGGCCGCTTCGACCAGCACCGCCAGGTTGCGGCCGGCGGCAACCGGTATGGTCACTTTGCGGATCGGCACCTCGAGAATGTCCTGATGCGACGCTTCGACGCCGAGCCGGTCGAGCTTGTCGAAGTCTTCGTGGTTGTGGTCTTCGAGATGAACAATCAGGCGCAACAGTTTGTGCGGTCGCACGGCGGTTTCACCGAAAATCTGCCTGATGTTGAGAACCCCGATACCGCGCACTTCGAGAAAATCGCGTAACAGCGGCGGGCAGCGGCCTTCAATCGTATCCGGTGAGATGCGGTGCAATTCGACAATATCGTCGGCGACCAGAGCGTTGCCGCGAGTGATCAATTCCAACGCCAATTCGCTTTTGCCGATCGCCGACGCGCCGGTGATCAAGACACCCATTTCAAGCACGTCGAGAAAGACACCGTGAAGGGTGATGTGTTCGGCCAGTTCGCGTAACAGATAAAGGCGCAAAACGTCAACGACGAGAGGAGAATGGCGTTTCGACACCAGCAGCGGCACATGGTGTTCGTTGCAATGACGGCTGAGCTGCGGCAGCAGCGTTTCGTTGTTGGTAACGATGAGGGTGGCCAGTTCTTTGGAGGCGAAAAGCCGCGCCATTGCCATCTCACGGCGCTCTTCGCCCAGCCCTTCGAGGTAAGAGATTTCGGCCGCGCCCAGCACTTGCACATGGAACGTGTGGATCAGATTCAGGTGGCCGATCAGGCTGGTCGAGGGGTGCTTGATTTCGTCGCCTTTCAGCAGGCGGTGCGCGCCTGTCTGCCCGGCCACCCATTCCAGTTGCAGGCGGTCCTTGTTGTCGTTGAACAGTTTCTCGATGGTGATGGTGCGCATGTCGAATACCAAGGGTCAATGTCGAAATAAAGCACCTCAAAGAGGCACCGCAAAAACCGCCGCTCCCAAAGGAAGCGAACCGAGGCTTCTATTATGCCTCTAAATTTTCAGGACGCCACCATCAAGAAAATAGCGGCGCTTTTGATCCCTCGGGGGAGAGCCGACAGCGCATTACCGATGGAGCTTGCTTTGCAGTAAGGAAAAAACGGCGGCATCGTCGGCGGCGGCGTGAAGGCCGTCTCGGAAATCGCGGTCATCGACCAGTTGGGCGAGTTCCGAAAGCAGTTGCAAATGCTGCTCGGTGGCATGTTCGGGAACGAGCAGGACGAAAAAAAGATCGACCGGTTTGTTGTCGGGGGCGTCGAAGTCAATCGGCGATTGCGTCCGCAGGAAAGCGGCGCGAGCCGGCCCCAGATTTTTGATGCGGCCGTGCGGAATGGCAACGCCTTGTCCCAGTGCTGTCGATCCCAGTTTTTCACGGGCTTCCAGCGCGTCGATCAGCGGTCGGGCAGCCAATCCTTCACGGGCGAACAGTGCGCCGACTTCGGCAAAAAGTTCGGAACGGTTATGAGCGGCGACATCAGTTTCGACGTGCGCCGGCGTCAACAGCGAAAGGATCGACGGAGCGGAGGACGGGAAAGTGACGTTGGTGTTCATGACGATGTCGGCGGTAGAAGTCAACAACGATGGTCAGCGGCAAAGTCCGGGCAGAGCAAAGGCAAAGCAAAGAAGAACCGGCGAAGTCCTTCGCCGGTCTTCCAGGTTTGGCAAAAAATCATACGCCGCAAAACGAAGCGTCGCTATTCCGTTGTTGTGGCCATCCGTTTGATGGAGGGCGTTTTGAGGCGTTGCCCGATACGCCGTTCTTTTTGTTTCAGAACCAGCCGATCCAGTTTGTCGATGATGTTGTCAATGGCAGCATACATGTCGGTATCGATGCTCTCGGTGTGGAGGTCTTTCCCGGCGATGTGCAGCGTGGCTTCGACCTTGTGTTGCAGTTTGTCGGTTGAAAGAGTCACGTTGACATCAATGACTTCGTCGAAATGACGGGTAACCCGTTCCAGTTTCGATGTCACATAGTCTCTGATCGACGGGGTGATATCGAGATGGTGTCCAGTCAGTTGAAGATTCATAAAACGCTCCTTGAGAAAAACGAAACCTGCCTCAAACAGTGCCCGGGGCACACGGTACGCAGCCGCTCCATGAGGCGACTGCGCGAGGCAACCGCGATACGACATGGGAATGCCCAATTTTATATCATCAAAGGTCCTTTCGTTGATGGGCGGGAGGGATGGACAAGGCCTCGCGGTATTTGGCGACGGTACGCCTTGCCACCATGATACCCTCTTTGTCGAGCAATTCGGTAATCCGCTGATCGGAAAGCGGCGCGGTGGGGGGTTCGGCCTCGATGATTTTCTTGATCAGCGCACGGATGGCGGTCGAAGAGGCGGCGCCGCCGGCGCTGGTGGCGACATGGCTACCGAAGAAATACTTGAGTTCGACGGTGCCTTGCGGGGTCAGCATGTATTTTTGCGTGGTCACCCGCGAGATGGTTGATTCGTGCAGCCCCAGCAAATCGGCGATGTCTTTCAGGATCATCGGTTTCATGGCCAGTGGGCCGTGATCGAAAAAACGTTGCTGCTGTTCGACGATGGCTTGCGAGACGCGCAGAATGGTTTCAAAGCGCTGTTGGATATTGCGCACCAGCCAGCGCGCTTCCTGCAAGCGGTTCGACCATCCCGAAAGCGAGGCATCTTTGGCCGAAAGCATTTCGGCGTAAACGGCATTGATGCGGATTTTGGGAACGGCGTCGTCGTTCAGTCGCGCCTTCCAACGGTGGCTCTGTCGGTATACGATGATATCTGGGATGATATGGTTCACCCGGTCGTTGTCGAAGGCGCGCCCCGGTTTCGGATTCAGGCGGCGAATGATGGCGCAAGCGTCGCGCAAGAGGTCTTCACGAACGCCGATCGTCTTTCTCAATCCGGTGAAATCGCGAGCGGCCAACAGTGGCAAATGCCGCTCGACGACGATCAACGCCGTTTGTTGTTCAGGGCTGTCGGGCAACGCTTGCAGTTGCAAGGCCAGACATTCGCTTGGTGTGCGGGCGCCGACGCCGACCGGATCGAAATTCTGGAGCAGACACAAAGCGTCGTCGAAAAGTTTTTGCGTCAAGGCTTCCGGCGATGAAAAATAGCTGCGGAATGCTTCGAAGGCCGTTGCCAGATAACCGTTATCGTCGAGTTCGTCGATTAATGCCTGAACCACCGCACGGGTAGCGTCATCGACCGGGGTGAGCGCCAGTTGCGACAGCAGATGCTCACGCAGCGACACTCCGGCGGCAGGCTGAAACGTATAGTCTTCATCGGCCGCCGCCATGCCGCCTTCGTCGCTGGTCAGCACGAAATCTTCTTTTTCCGGCGGATCGGAGGCGTCGAAATGGTCCAACGCGGCATCGGAAGAAGCGGCGGTCGTTTCGGAAGAAGTCGGGGCATCGAGAGATGTTTCGAACGCGCTCTCGCTTTCGTCGGCGTCCTTTTCAAGCAACGGGTTTTCTTCCAACGCGCGCTCGATCTCTTCGAGCACTTCCTGCGTGGAAAGTTGCAGCAACCGTATCGCCTGCTGCAACTGCGGCGATAACGTCAACTGCTGCGAAACCTTGAGATTGAGCGTTTGCTTCATACGACGTTCTCGCCGGTGCGTCGGCTACAACCGGAAGTGTTCTCCCAGATACACTTTGCGAACGGCCTCATCGTGCACAATGGCCGCCGGTGCGCCGTCGGCCAGCACGGTGCCTTCGTTGATGATGTAAGCGCGGTCGCAAATACCGAGCGTTTCACGCACGTTGTGGTCGGTGATCAAAACGCCGATACCGCGCTCTTTCAGAAAGCGGATGATGCGCTGAATGTCGAGAACCGCAATCGGATCGACGCCGGCAAAAGGTTCGTCGAGCAGGATGAAATGCGGGCGCGACGCCAAGGCGCGGGCAATCTCGCAGCGCCGTCGTTCACCGCCGGACAGTGAAATCGCCGGAGCGTCGGCGAGATGACTGATCGACAAATCTTCGAGCAGCGCGTCGAGGCGGTTGGAAAGGGCGTCTTCGTCGAGGTCTTGCAACTCCAGAATGGCGCGGACATTTTCGGCGACGGTGAGTTTGCGAAAAATCGACGCTTCCTGCGGCAGGTAGGCGAGGCCGCGACGCGCCCGCAAATGGATTGGCTGGTGCGAAATGTTTTCACCGTCGAGCTCGATGCGGCCACCGTCGGCGGAGATCAGGCCGACGATCATGTAGAAACAAGTGGTTTTGCCGGCGCCGTTAGGGCCGAGCAGCCCGACGACTTCGCCGCGCGCGACCGACAGCGACACGTCGTGGACGACGGTGCGCGTCTTGTAGCGCTTCTTGAGTTGATAAGCGGATAACGAGCTCACCGTGGCTCCAGCGTGGTATCGGGTTTCAGGGGCACCGCCGGTTTTGGGGAAGGCAGCCGGTTTTCACCGTCCTTGCTTTTCGGCTGGAAAGTGCCGTGTACACGTTCTCCGGACGACGAGGCGTTGCCTTGCGGCAGCGTCGAATCGGGTCGGCCTTCGGCGCGGAAAGTTTCAGTGCCGCTGTTGTAATAAATGTAATTGCTGCGGATCTCATCCGAACCTTGTTTGAGCAACGCCTGATCAAACAACTCCAGCACTTCTTTCTGTCCGTCGTATTCGGCGCGCAGTGCGTAGCCTTCGGCGTATTCGTCGGAATTGTCGCGCTTTTGCCGGAAGCTCACCGGCTTGCCGTGGGCGGTTGCCGACAACGTGTTGTCCGGATTTTGCCGGAGGATGACGTGATCGGCGTGAATGGTCATGGTGCCCTGGGTGATGACGACGTTGCCCGACAGCGTGGCGACTTTGGTTTCGTAGTTGACGGCTTCGCTTTTATCGGCGGAAAACTGGATGGGCTTGTTGCGGTCGTCGCGTTCGGCGTGCGCCGACAGCGCGGCGAAAAGGCAGCCGAGCAACAGGAAAAAGCGGAGTCCCGATTGAAAGAGAGAAAAGGTAGAGAAGCGCATAGCGGTCAATGGCGTTGAGGTTGGAAGGTTCCCTGAACGTTGGAATGAAGCTTGATGATACGGGTGTTGCGGTCGAAATCCATGCCGACCGATTCGATGCGGCCGCTCGGCGACTCCAGCGATACTTTCCGGTCGGTTCGCACCGTGTTGTCGTTGGGGCGCACATGCAGATATTCGGTATGCAGTGTCAACGGTTCATTGGGAAGCCCGTCTTGCCGGGCGTCGGCGGACGGCGCATCGCGAACGGCAACGACGTTGCCGCGAAGGTGCAAGTCCTGACGGTTGCCGCTGAGTTGGGCGGTGCTGGCGGTTAGCGTGAAATGCGGTTGCCCCGGCGTTTGCAGAACGATATGCGGTTGTTCGAGGACAACCGACTCGTCATCGGGAAAATGCTCGGCGCGGACGGCGGACAATTGTTGCTGCGGCGCGCCGTCGGCGCTGAATTGGGTGGCGTGAAAATTTTTGATGAAAAGATCGGGCGTATGGCGCAGCGTAGCATCACGGCCGCCGCCGGGTGTCTGAATTTGCGCGTTGAGCCAGTACGTCAACGCCGCCAGCGCCGCCAGAAACAACAGCGGCAGCCAGGAAACCCATCGGTGGATACGGTCACGCAGCGTGGTCATGGTGGCTTCCGATTCAGGCGATGTGTTTACGCCGACCGCAACATGGCGATGTCGGGCGCTTTTCCCTGCGCCGTCAGGATCAGATCGCATGCCTCGCGCACGGCACCGTAGCCCCCGGGTGTTTGTGTCACATAGTGGGCGGCTTGTTTGAGCGCCTCGGGCGCATGTGGCACGGTGACCGCCAAGCCGCTGGCGGCGAGCAGCGGCAGATCGGGCAAATCATCGCCGATGGCGGCACAGGCTTCCGGCGTGACGCCGAGTTGCGCGCACAGTTCGCGCCATGGCGCCAGCTTGTCGAACACACCCATGATCACATGGTTGACGCCGAGCGCACGGGCGCGGTGCGTGACTGCCGGGGCGCGGCTGCCGGTGATCCAGGCAATCTCGATACCGGCGCGTGGCAGCAGTTTGAGGCCGACGCCATCGGCCGCGAACAAGGCTTTCGATTCGACGCCATCGGCGTTGAAATAAATACGACCGTCGGTGAGAACGCCGTCCACGTCGCAGACCAGCAGACGGACGGCGGCGGCGCGTTTGAGCAGAACGGTGTCCATCACAGAATTCTCGCCCGGAAAAGGTCGTGCATGTGCAGCGCGCCGACCAAATGTTGTGCATCGTCAACGACCAGCAGTTGCGAAATTTTCGGCGCGGCCTCCATCAGCGCTACCGCATCGACGGCCAGCCGGTCGGCGCTGATGGTGCGCGGCGATGCTTTCATCAGTTGCTGCATCGGTGTTGCCAGCCCCAAGTCTTTCTCGAAACAGCGGCGCAAATCGCCGTCAGTGAAAATACCGACGACGCGGGCATCTTCATCGAGCACGGCGGTCATCCCCATACCTTTGCTGCTGATCTCGACCAGCGCCTCCTGCAATGTTGCGGTCTGCGCGACTGTCGGCAGGGCGTTGCCGGTGCGCATGATGTCGGACACCCGTGTCAGCAGACGGCGCCCCAGCGTTCCTCCCGGATGCGAGCGGGCGAAATCCTCGGCGGAAAAGCCGCGGGCGTCGAGCAGCGCCAGCGCCAGCGCGTCGCCCAGCGCCAGTGCGACCGTGGTGCTGGTGGTCGGTGCCAGACCGAGCGGGCAGGCTTCCGCTTCGACCGAAGCGTCGAGATGAACGTCGGCGGCGCGGGCGAGCGTCGAATGGCGGTTGCCGGTCATCGCGATCAGCGCCGATCCCTCGCGCTTGAGGTGCGGGATCAACGCGATCACCTCATCGGTTTCGCCGGAGTTGGACAACGCCAGCACCGCATCCTGCGGCGTGATCATGCCGAGGTCGCCGTGGCTGGCCTCGGACGGATGAACAAAAAACGACGGTGTGCCGGTGGACGCCAGCGTGGCGGCGATTTTGCGGGCGATATGACCGGATTTGCCCATGCCGGTAACGATGACCCGTCCCCGGCAAGCGAGGATACGGGCGACGGCATCGACAAAAGCGGGATCGAGCCGTTCGGCCAGTGTCTCGATGGCCTGAGCTTCGGTAGCGAGCACCTGACGGGCAAGTGCCAGAACCTGCTTGGGGTCGGGGGTTACGGAAGAAAATGTGGAAAATCGTGTCATGGTCTAAGTATAACGCCAGGCTGGCACGATTTTCGCCCAAGAGGATTTTTTATAGGGCGTTTGTCATTGGCGGATGCTGTTTTCGTCAGCGGAGTTCGCATTTCCGGAGCCGGAATTCGGGTGCCGGACATACATGTAGCCGCGCCCGCGCAGACCGATGATGCGGGCCTGGCCGTCGGGATGGTTGCCGAGTTTTTTGCGCAGATTGCTGATGTGGACATCGAGGCTGCGGTCGTAAGCGGTCGGCTTCCGGCCGAGCGTCGCCCGGAACAATTCGGTTTTGTCGATCGGTTGATCGGGATGGGTCAGCAACGCTTCGAGCACCCGGCTTTCCGTCAGCGTCAGGATGATGTTTGCCGCAGGGATTGCCGATGAGCCGCGCAGCGTGACCATGCCGCGTTGTGGGTGCAGCGTCACG
Source organism: Burkholderiales bacterium (assembly GCA_031260355.1). Taxonomy (GTDB): domain Bacteria; phylum Pseudomonadota; class Gammaproteobacteria; order Burkholderiales; family Casimicrobiaceae; genus UBA931. Next base: position 185,962 of record JAIRJZ010000005.1, on the reverse strand, counting down.
TCATCGAGCGTCAGGGCGGCCGGTTCGGCAGTGGTGCCGGTCGCGGCAACGCGGCGGCGCAGCAAGGCACGCAGACGAGCGGTCAATTCACGCGGATCGCAGGGTTTGGCGAGGTAATCGTCGGCGCCCAGTTCGAGGCCGAGAACGCGGTCGAGCGGCTCACCGCGTGCCGACAGCATCAACACCGGCAGCGATGGGTAGGATTCGCGCAACGTTCTGAGCAGATCGAGGCCGCTACCATCGGGCAACATCACGTCGAGGATGAGTGCGCTGGGCAGACTCTCCCGCAGCGAGGCGAGGGCAGAGCGTGCCTCGTGGCAGCAACGCACCGTAAAGCCGTCCTGGGTCAGCCAGCCGGCGAGCAGTTCACACAACGCCTGATCGTCGTCAACGAGGGTAAGAATCGGAGTTTCGTTCATCGTGCAAAAGACCGTTGGCGGTCGGGGTTGCCGCAGGAAGGGCGATCTCGACCTGAAAACCGCCATCGGGCGGCAGGCTGAAGTCGATGGTACCACCGTGGCGTTCGACCGCGCGCTTGGCAATCGCCAGCCCCAGGCCGTAACCGCTCGCCCGCTGTCCGGGAGCGCGCAGAAACGGCTCGCCCAGCCGCGGCAGCAGGGCAGGGTCGCAGCCGGGGCCGTGGTCACGCAGCCGCAGCGTGTGCGTCGTGCCGTCGGTGACAAGGGTGAGGTCGAGAGCGGTGTCCGGCGGATTGAAACGGGCGGCGTTGCGCAACAGGTTGGACAGCGCCTTTTCGAGCCAGCCCGGCCAGCCGTGCACCCACAGTTCGGCCGGCATGTCGAGCTTGACGGGAAGATCGGGGAATTCGGCCAGCGTCTCACGAAGCAGCGCACTGAGATTGACCGGCTGCGCTTCTTCGGCGTGCGAATCGAAACGCGACAGCGTCAGGATTTCATCGATCAGCCGGTCGAGATGATCGCATTCGCGTTGCAGCCGCTCCCAGGTTTCAGGCGAGGCCTCGCGCGTTTCGGCTTGGCGTTCGGCCAGTCCTAGCGCAATACGCAAGCGGGCGAGCGGCGAACGTAGTTCATGCGACACATCACGCAGCAACTGGCGCTGGCTGGCGATCTGCGTCTGCAAGTGTTCGCCCATCCGGTTGAAGTCGCGCGCCAGCATGCCGAGTTCGTCGTGGCGACGGCTGATCTGCGTGAGTTGGGCGCTTTGAAAATCCGTTTTCCCGAGCCTCTCGACGGCATCGCGCAGACGGTGAATCGGCCGGGTGATCGTCAGGCTCAGCAGCCAACTCGCCAAGGTGATCGCAAACAGGGCGACGACGGTGTTGAGGGGCCAGAACAAGGTACGCCATTGCCAAGCGCGTACCTGGGCGGCCGGCAGCAAAAAGCGGAAAAGGTAATGGCTACCGCTTTCCGAAGTGTATTCGTAATTGATCCGGCGAAATTCCTGGGACAAGAGGCCGCGCCCCATACCGCGTCCCCACCCCATTCCCGGCCCTGTTCCTTGTCCCGCTCCTTGCATCATTCCCGGCCTTGGTTCCGTCCCGGGAGCGGTGCTGCGTCGTGTCATCAGGGGCGTCAGCAGATCTCCGTCAACCGAGAGAACACTGGCCTGGATGCTGTTGTCGCGTGTCTGTTGCGCCGAGAACTGCTGCGCGGCGGCGAAACCTTCTTTTTCGTAGAGCGCCGTCCACTGTGGCGCGTAAGCGGACAGGTTCGGATAAAGCGACATCAGCCAGCGCTCTTCGGCCATCCAGCGGCCGAGCACGAATGTCAGCCCGCCGATCAATACGATGGCGAGCCAGAAGCTCCAGAAGATTTTCCAGAACAGTGAGCGCATCTGAAAAAGATTACCGTATTTCATCGCAAACAGGGGCACGAAAAACGTGCCCCTGCCGGGATAAGTCAGCGACCAACGGTCAGAACCCGCCCATCCGCTGCTCAAACCGGGCGTCCCGTTGCTGTTTGCGGGCGTCGAAGAGCGCTTGCTGCTCCGGCGTCAGGACGGCGCGGATTTTCGCATGCGTCTCTTCCCGCTGCTGCGCCATGATGTCGTGGACTTGCGCTTTTTGTGCATCAGTGAGATTCAGGCCGTTCATCATGCGACCGGCGCCGCGGTGATAACCGGGGCCTCCGCCCTTCATACCGCCGGCGGCAGCCATCGGACAGTCAGGCGCCGGGCAGTTGGCTGTCGGACAGTTGGCGGCATTGTTGAATTTTGGCCCTTGAGCGGTTGCGTTTAACGCCATGCCGGTGGTAGCCAGAGCGATTGCCGTAATGATCAGTGTCTTTTTCATGGTGCTCTCCTTTCGTGAAGGGGTCGGGTAGGTGACGCCAGTATAGGAGCTTCGGCGTTAAGCGGTGTCAAGGCAATGTAAAGTTTGGGTAAATGTTGGTGTGGCAGAGATCAACGGGAACCCAGACATCCTTTTCTGGCTTCTCCGCTTTCGCGAAGAATGACGCTTTTCTCCCTCTCTCCCGCCAGCGGAAGAGAGGGAGGGATCAGACATCAGAACGGTTTTCTGCTTTCCAGTCGCTGAAACGCCACGCCTGCCGCCAGCAGTGCAAGAAGCAGCAGCGCCCAGCGATCTGTCGTCGGGACGGTTGTGGTGGTGATCGTCTGCGGCGTGAACTGCGCGGTACAGGTGAGCGCCGCGCTCATGGTCACGGTGGCCGTGAGCGAAGAACCGGTGCAAGCGCCGCCCCAGCCGGCGAAGGCGTAACCCGCCGCCGGAGAAGCGGTCAAGGTCACGGAGGAGCCGGTGACGTAGAAGGCGGCGCAACTGGTGGTGCAGCCGCTGATCCACGCGGGCGAGGTACTGACGCTGCCGTTGCCGGTGACGCTGACGGTGAGGGTTGTGACATCGACTTCCACGGCGCCGCTGGTGCAGACGGTGGCCGAGCGCGCGACGCCGCGCTGATCGGCGCCGTTGACCGGAGAAGCCGCGCACACGGATGGTAGGCCGCGGGCAAGCGCGGCGCTGCTTGCGCCCGGCAGCATCGTCAGCGTCGGGCCGCCGTTATTGGCTAACGCGCCGAGATCGAGGACGGCGTTGCTGATGCTGGTGACCGTCGTGAACCCGCAATTGGAGCCGCCATCGAGGTTGCCGCCGTTGTCGGTGACGGTGTTGCCGGCACAAGATTGGGCAATCGTATTGGTCAACCGGGCATTCGCTGGAGCGGCATCGTTGTAAAGGTCTCCACCAGTGTTGCCGGCCATCGTGGTGTTAATCAGTGTGAGAGAACCGTTGTCGTTGTAAATACCGCCGCCGTCGTATTGGGCGGTATTGCTGGACAGGGTACTGTTGGTCAGCGAGGCTGTGCCGTAGTTGCTGATGCCGCCGCCGTAGTCGTCGGCGGTATTACCGGACACGGTGCTGTCGGTCAGCGTGAGGGTGCTGCCGTTGAGGATGCCGCCACCTTCGTAACTGGAATTGTTGCCGAAGACAGCACTGCGGATCAGCGTAAGAGAGTCACCGGCGCCGTTGTTGATGAAGATGCCGCCTCCCCAGACGTCGGCGCTGTTGCCGGATACGGTGCTGTCGGTCAGCGTAGCCGTGCCGTTGCCGCTGCGGCTGATACCGCCGCCGTAGTAGGCGCTATTACCGGATACAGTGCTGCCGGTCAGCGAGAGCGTACCGCCCGAGACATCAATACCGCCACCCAACCTATCGGCGACATTGTCGGACACCGTGCTGTTGGTCAGCGTGAGCGCACCGGCGCTGTAAATGCCGCCGCCGTCGTATCGGGCGGTATTGCCGGACACCGTGCTGTTGGTCAGCGTGAGTGTGCCGGCGCTGTAAATGCCGCCGCCGTTGTAGGTGCTGTTGCCGGACACCGTGCTGTTGGTCAGCGTGAGCGTGCCGGCGTTGTAAATGCCGCCGCCTTGGGCAGAGCCGCTTAAAAGACCGTCTTTGATGATGAGGTTGGCGAATTCGGCGATGACGCCCGTGGTCACAGTGAACACCCGAATCGTATTGTTGCCGCTGACGGCGAGGCCGGAGGCTCCGGCGCCATCGATGGTCAGGCTCTTGTCCACGGTCAGTGTACTGGTCAGCGTGATGGTGGAACCGGCGAGCGCAGCGGTGAAGTCGATGGTGTCGCCGGAAGCTGCGGCGGCGGCGATGGCGTCACGCAAGCGGCAGGTGCTGGGGTTACCGGCGGCGCAGTTGGCGGCATCGGCGGGAGTGGCATCGGCGATGGTGTTGACGGTAATCGTCGCTGCCGAGGCCGAAGCGGCGAAGAGCGCCAGGCCGAGGGGCAATCCCAGTAGCGCGGCGGCGCGTTTCAGGTAAGACGCGCGGCGATTAAGGCACGGAGAGGTAAAGAGTCTCATGGCTTTTACTTTCACCAAGATTCATCAGGAAAGATCAGCGGCGCCGATCCCTTGAAAGAACGAAACCGAAACATATGCTCAAGCGGGTGTAATTAATTATATTAACGTAATCATTGAACATTCTTACGATTTATGGCGCAGACGGAGCGTCGGGGAGGGCGCGTTTTGGGGTGAAAACGCAACAGAACGGGCTCCGGTTGTTTGCTGCCTTGATCTCCGTCGCTCCCGCCGAGGCGGCGCGGCGTCTGATACCGCCATTCCTGCGTGAACTTCCTCCCCCTCTCCCGCCCCCCCGATCAAAAGCATTTCGAGGGCAGGCTCTTCGGGGCACCCTCCCCCTCGAGGGGGAGGGGAAAAGTGTACGCATTTGAACCAAAACCGCCCTAGGAAGAGCGTAAAAGCCGCAAAGATTTTTCTACATTCTCTGCGCTCTTTATGGCTAAACCGTGGTTTTACTTACAGCCGATAATCTCTCGGATTGAAGTCGCTGTAATAGCGCAAGGTGTGCGCGGTGAATTTCAACACGGCGTAATCGGGATCGTCGATGCCTTGCGGGTAGTACTGTTCGTCGCCTTTCCGCCAGACCAGAGCGAGGCTTGCCTCATCCCGGACAATGGCCGCCGTGCCGATCAACATGACGCCGATGAATCGGGAGGCGTCGTAAAAGTACAGACAGGCTTTGGGGTTGACAGCAAGATGGGCGGCTTTGCACGATGAGGTGTTGGTCGTGAAGTAGAAGTGTTTCAACCCTTCGCGTGCTCTGGGCGGCAGAAGCGCGCGCGTGTTGGGGAAACCGTCGCTGTCGATCGAGCTGAAAACCGCCGTAGCGGCGCGCTCGATCAAGGGTTCAACGTTAGTCGGTATGGTATCCATTGCCTCGCTCCCAGTAAAAATGTTTGCTGCTTCCAAGGATCATATAAAAAGACAAAAAGCGTGTAAAGCGGCTATTCCTGGCGACCTTTACCGCTCTTGAACAGCAACGACGGTTGCCGGAGCGCAACGCCGCAATGCCGCCGTAGCGCGGCCTTTGCCGGGAATCGGCGCGTCGGCGAGGTCGAGCAGCGGAATCAGAACGAAGGGACGCTGGTGCAGGCGCGGGTGAGGCAGGGTCATCTTGCGGCTGCGACTGATCCGGTCGCCGTAAAGCAAAAGATCGAGGTCGAGTGTGCGCGGCGCGTTCGGGTAAGGGCGCGTGCGCCGGTGTTCGCGCTCGATGCGGCGCAGCGCGGCAAACAGTTCGCCAACCGGAAGCGTCGTGTCGAGCGCGACAACGGTGTTGAGGTACGAGGGCTGCCGCCGACTTACACCATGCGGCGTGGTGTGGTAGAAGCGCGCCGACTGGATGCGTTGTGTTTGCGGTAACGCGGCGAGTTGCGCGATCGCTTGTTCGAGATGGCGGCGCGGGTTGTCGTGCAGATGGCCGCGGTTGCTGCCGAGGCCGATGTAAGCGCGAACCGGAAGCGTCATTCGGCAGAGGGGGCAGCCGCTTTGCCGTGACCTTTGCGCCGCCGCCGTGGCCGCGAACGGGAACCGGCATCGGGTTGGGGCGCGGCCGTCTGCATGGCTTTGCGGGTATCGCTATCGGCGACCTGAAATTTTTCCCACCAGGTGCTTAGTTCGCGCAGTACTTCCCGGTTTTCGGCGCGCATGCACAGAAAGTCGTAAGCGGCGCGAAAACGCGGCTGTTCGAGCAGCCGGTAGGGACGCTGCCCTTGTCGCTGTTCGAAGCGCGGTTGCATTCCCCAGATTTCACGGATGATGCCTTGAAAACGGCGCGGTACGGCGAGCATCTGGGCATGTTCTTCAAGCGCGGTGTCCATCGCGGCAATGAACGCCGGCGCGGGTTTCATCCCGGTTTCGAGATGGGCGTCGCGCTCACGCATCACCGTCGGCCACAAGAGGGCGGCAAACAGGTACGCCGGCGACACGGTTTTACCGGCTTTCAGTCGCGCATCGGTGTGTGCCAGCGCGATACCGGCGAAACGTTCGGCGGACGGTGTGCTGAGTAACGCATCGAACGATGGCAACAACTGATAGCGGCGCACCTGCGCGACGGTTTCTTCGGCATTGCCGGAGAGCAGCAACTTTTGCGTTTCTTCGAACAGCCGTGCCGGCGGAATGTTGCGCATCAGCACGGCGAGTTTGACCAGCGGCGCTTCCGAGGTCGGCGCCAGCGTCAGCCCGAGCTTGGCGGTCAGACGCACGGCGCGCAGCATCCGCACCGGGTCTTCGCGGTAACGGGTGACCGGCGGCCCGATCAGTTTGAGGCGGCGGGCGCGTACATCGTTGACGCCGCCGACGTAATCCCAGATTTCTTCGGACTCCGGTTCGAAGTAAAGCGCGTTGATCGTGAAGTCGCGGCGCACGGCGTCTTCGGCTTGCGTGCCGTAAACGTTATCGGAGAGCAGGCGACCGTGTTCGTCGGTGGCGTCCTCGTCGGTTTGGGCGGAACGGAACGTCGAAACTTCGATAACGTCGTGGCCGACATGAACATGAACCAGACGAAAGCGGCGACCGATGATAAAGGCGCGGCGAAAGAGCGGTTTGATTTCTTCCGGCGTGGCATTGGTCGCGACATCAAAGTCTTTCGGGCGACGACCCAGCATCAGATCGCGCACGGCGCCGCCGACGACAAACGCTTGAAATCCGGCGCTGTGCAGGCGACGCACGACGTTCAGCGCGGCCTCGTCGATGGCGTCGGCACGAATGTTGTGCTGGGCGGCGCGGTAGATGCGCGGCGCTTTCTTGAAACGCTTCGGTAGAAGACGAGAGATAAAATGGCCGATCATGAATGTCGGGAACGGGAGCCGGGCGGCGGACGCGGTGATCGAGAAGAGCGTTGCTGTTGAAACCGCGCGGGCGGCGCGGCTTTTATTTTGGAAACAGTTGTACTCGGTAATGATAGCATGCCTGTCGGGTCATCGACCGCTTGCCACTGACCGGGGGCGAGGCCGTCTAGCGTCCACGGGCCGATTCCGGTGCGGATGAGCCGCAAGGTCGGATGGCCGACGGCAGCAGTCATCCGGCGCACCTGGCGGTTTTTGCCTTCCATCAGCCGCAGTTCCAGCCAAGCGGTCGGGATAGCGGCGCGGAAACGGATCGGCGGCGTGCGCGGCCATAAATTCGGCGGCTTATCCATCCGCCGGACTTCGGCGGGGCGGGTGATGCCGTCGCGCAACGCGACGCCGCGTGCCAAAGCGCGCAACGCATCATCGTCGGGAACGCCTTCAACTTGCGCCCAATACGTTTTGATGAGGCGGTGGCGGGGATCGGCGATCTGCGTCTGCCAAGGGCCGTGGTCGGTCAGCATCAACAACCCTTCGCTGTCGGCGTCGAGCCGACCGGCGGCGTAAACACCGGGGACGTCGATAAAATTCGCCAGTGTCGGACGCGCACCGTCACCGGTGAACTGACACAGCGCACCGTACGGTTTGTGGAAGCGCAATAGCCTGACCATGAATAGGGATTCTACAGGAAGCAAACGTGGGACAATAATATTTGTTTCACGCAGCGGCCACAGCCGGCGTTTTTCATTGTCAGTAGAGAGTTCATGATGACCTACCAACACATCCGGGTGCCTCAGGACGGCGCCCCTATCACGATCCAACCGAACGGCAGCCTCAATGTCCCCGACAACCCGATCATTCCGTACATTGAAGGCGACGGCATCGGTGCTGACATTACCCCGGTGATGATCAAGGTCGTCGATGCGGCGGTGGCGAAAGCCTACGGCGGCCAACGCCAACTGCGCTGGATGGAAGTGTATGCCGGCGAAAAAGCAACGCGGGTTTATGACTCGCAAACCTGGCTGCCGGATGAAACGATGCGGGCGCTGAAAGAGTTTGTGGTCTCGATCAAAGGACCGCTGACCACGCCGGTCGGCGGCGGCATCCGCTCGCTCAACGTGGCGATGCGGCAGACGCTCGATCTGTATCTGTGCTTGCGGCCGGTGCGTTACTTCAAGGGTGTGCCGAGTCCGGTGAAAGCGCCGGAAAAAGTCGATATGGTGATTTTTCGCGAAAACGCCGAGGACATTTACGCCGGTATCGAGTGGCCTGCCGAATCGGAGAAAGCGAAAAAACTGATCGACTACCTGACCAACGAACTGGGCGTGACCCAGATCCGCTTTCCGCAAACCTCCGGCATCGGCGTCAAGCCGGTTTCCCGCGAGGGCGCCGAGCGGCTGGTGCGCCGCGCCTTGCAATACGCGATCGACAATGATCGGCGGTCGGTAACGCTGGTGCACAAAGGCAACATCATGAAATACACCGAGGGCGCGTTCCGCGATTGGGGCTATGCGCTGGCGCAACGCGAATTCGGTGCGCAACTGATCGGTGACGGGCCGTGGTGCCTTTTCAAGAACCCGAAAACCGGCCGCGAAATCATGATCAAAGACGCGATTACCGACAACTTCCTCCAGCAAATTCTGCTGGTTCCGGAAGACTTCGACGTGATTGCGACGCTGAACCTGAACGGTGACTACATTTCCGATGCGCTGGCGGCGCAAGTCGGCGGCATCGGCATCGCGCCGGGCGCCAACCTGTCCGACTCGGTGGCGGTGTTTGAAGCGACGCACGGGACAGCGCCGAAATTCGCCGGCACCGACACGATGAATCCCGGCTCCGAAATCCTGTCGGCTGAAATGATGTTGCGACACATCGGCTGGACGATGGCGGCGGACGTGATTATCGCGGCGATGGAAAAAACCATACAAGCCAAAACCGTCACCGTGGATTTCGCTCGCCTGATGCCGGACGCCGAAAAAGTGTCGTGCTCGGGATTCGGTGAGCGGATGATGGCGCAGATGTGATGGCGGTGGCGGTATTTTCGCCCCGATTCGTAGGGGAGGCAATCTGCTTCCCGATATACGGGCGGTGGCGCCCGTACTATTTCGTAGTTTTTTTCCGTAGTTCACGCAGGTTGTGACGGCGAGTTCATGTTTGGGAAAGATACCGGTATGATGTGTCTCCTGTATTTTGTACTGCGACACACCGACCCATGCGCAACCTGATCGACTTCAACTCCTGGCAAGGCATGCTGACCACGTTGCTGGGGCTGCTCCTTGTGACGGTCATGGCGGTGGGCATCCGGCTGTTGGTGATGCAACGCGTGCAGCAACGCCGCGAACGCCAGAACCGTCAGATCAACGAGCGGCTGAAAACACTGATCGCGGCCTACAAGACCTTGGGCGGGTCGTTCACAGGCAATCTGGCCGTGGATCCCGGCCATCTCCGTGACCTGCGCATGCGCACCGCCGAAGCCGCGGAGGATATGCAGGATGAGGACGTGCCGGAAGGAGGCAACGCCGAGCGTCGCCGCCGCATCCGCGATACAGTCGAGGCGGCGCTGTCCGACGTGATGCTGCTGGGCACGGCCGAGCAGGTTCGGCTGGCCGCGCAAGCCGCCAACGACATGGTGGCCGGGCGTCAGATTGAAACGGCCGCACTGGTCGTGTCGTTGCGCGATTTCATCCGCGAGGTGCTGGAACTGGATGCGGTGCCGGACGATCTGGTGCTTCCGAAGCAGGGACCGGTGCGTAGCGCAACGGGCGGACGCAGCGGCGCCGCGAACGCGGGAGGCCGGGGGGCGGGTGGAGGCGGCGGCATGGCTGCCGTTGGAGCGGTGGGTCTGGGCGCGGGTCGAGCGCCGCGGGATGTCGAGTCGGACACGCGCGAGCGCTGAGGGACATCTCATTTCATTTGAACGAGGTTGCTGGAATTTCGCTGCGCTTCATTCCAACCTACGCTGCGGCATCTGAACTACTTACGCCAACAGTTTGTCAAGCAATTCAGCCCCCTCTGGCGAACGTGTTTTCTCCGCCAGCCCTGTTAACGCCAATTGCGATTGGCTGCGAGGAAAGCGGCAGTATTCCGTTATGCGAAATGCCAAACAGGCAGTGCGCGGCTCGTTGCCATATTCCCTGAATGGTTTTGGCGCGGGTTCCAGGGACTTGACGGCTTGGCGTTTCTTACGCAGAATTTCCAACATCCGAAGCGCGAGCTTTGGAAAAAGTGGCTCGGGGTGTGCGTCGGCGTATTGTCATCGGCGGACTGAGAAAAACCCGCATCACCTGATCTGGTTCATACCAGCGTAGGGAGGTCACAGCGCGGTTGGCGCCTCCTCTTCTATGCGGTTTCTTTTTCAAGAGGATTCGATGGCGCAACTTCTTTCTTCTCAAACGGCCTTTGCTTACTGGCAGCGTGTGCGTGCGGCGGTACCGCTCACACTTTGTTTGACCAATAACGTGGTAACGAACTGGACGGCGAATGTGTTGCTGGCAGCCCATGCGTCACCGGCGATGCTGGACGATGAGTCGGAATCCGAGGTTCTTGCCTCTGTGGCGTCGGCGCTGCTGATCAATGTCGGAACGTTGAACGCCATGCACGCGCAAGCGATGCTCAAGGCAACCGCGTCGGCGCGACGATCCGGTAAACCGTGGGTGCTCGATCCGGTGGCAGCGGGGCTGCTGCCGTTTCGGACAACGCTTTGCCATCGCTTGCTTGGTGACGCGCCGACGGTGATTCGCGGCAACCCTTCGGAAATTCTGGCGCTGGCTGGTGAGGCGGCGCAGAGCCGCGGCGCCGACAGCGCGCACGACAGTGACGAGGCGCTGCCGGCGGCGAAACATCTGGCGACCGAAGCGAAGACCGTTGTCGTGGTGACCGGCGCGACAGATTACATCACCGACGGAGAACGTACGCTGCGTGTCGATAACGGTCATCCGCTGTTGCAGCGCGTCACCGGCACCGGTTGCGCGTTGTCGGCGCTGGTCGCGGCTTATGTGTCAACGGCGGTGGATAAAAAGGAAGTGATGGAAGCGGCGGCAAGCGCCTGCGCCGTTTTTGCGGTTGCCGGTGAAATGGCGGCAGAGAAAGCGCTTGACCGGAACGAAGGGCCGGGCAGTTTTGCGGTGTATTTACTCGATGCGCTGGCCGTACTCGATGGCGTGGCGCTTGAAAGGAGAATGCGATCATGAATAGAACAGTTCCTCGTGCGGCACTCGATGTGTCGCTGTATCTGGTGCTCGACCCCGACATGTGCGGCGGTGTGGCCGGCATGGTGCGCGTGACGGAAGCGGCGATTGCCGGAGGTGTGACGGTGGTGCAGTTGCGCGCGATAGGGTGGCGCAAGCGGGCGTTCTGGGACGCGGCGTGCGCGTTGAAGCCCTTGTGTCAGTCGCGCCAGGTACCGTTGATCATCAACGATCACGTTGATGTGGCGCTGGCGGTGGACGCCGACGGTGTTCATGTCGGGCAACAGGATTTGCCCGCGAAAGAAGTGCGACGCTTGCTGGGCGAAACGAAGATCGTCGGGGTTTCGGTATCGAACGCGCAACAGTGGCGCGATATTGAGCCCGGTGTGGCGGATTACATCGGCCTTGGGCCGGTGGAACTGACGGCAACCAAGCCCGAGGCGGGACCGGCACTGGGGATCGACGGGTTGCGGGCGTTGCTGGCGATGAAGAAGGAAATTCCGTTATCGGTAGTCGCCATCGGCAGTATCAACGCCCACAATGCACGGGCGGTGATGGAAACCGGCGTCGATGGCATTGCGGTGGTGTCGGCGATCTGCGCCAGCGAAGCGCCGGAAGAAGCGGCGCGGGCGTTGAGCGAAGTGATCGGAAGCTGATTCTTGTTTGTATCGGCGGAGCGAAAAAACGGTTTTAACCACAAAGAACGCAGAAAGCACAAAGAGTTAAGGGTGTTTTGAGGTCTTTGTGTTCCTCGTGGCTGGGGCTTGCGGTACAAGGGATGAGGATCAAGGATCAATCCTTTTATTGCCGTCATTCCGGCTTTCGCCGGAACGACGCAGTTACCAAATGAACGCTCACAGTATCTCAACGATTTTGAGATAGATTTCAGAAGTCTTTGAGGCCTTTGTGTTCTTTGTGCGTAATATTTTTATTCACGGGTGGGAATAAACAATGGTAAATGAGCAGCAAAACGACAAAACATTCATTGTGTTGACCATTGCCGGTTCCGATTCCGGCGGCGGCGCCGGTATTCAGGCCGACCTCAAAACCTTTTCGGCGCTGGGCGTGTACGGCGCGTCGGTGCTTACCGCGCTGACGGCGCAGAACACGCAAGGCGTGCAAGGTGTGTTTCCGGTGACGCCGGAATTCGTGATGGCGCAATGCGATTCCGTTTTCGGCGATTTGCGCATCGACAGCGTCAAATGCGGGATGTTGGCGAACGCGGCGGTGATCGGAGCGGTGGCGGCGAGTCTGGTACGTTACCGACCGCCGGTGTTCGTACTCGATACGGTGATGGTGGCAAAGGGCGGCGATACGTTGTTGGCGCCAGAGGCGGTGCGGGCGCTGCGTGAGGTGCTGTTGCCGCTGGCGGATATCGTGACGCCAAATCTTCCTGAAGCGGCGGCGCTACTCGATACAGACATCGCCACCGATGAAACGGCGATGCGGCAACAGGGGCGCGCGTTGCTGGCGCTTGGCGCCAAAGCGGTGTTGATGAAAGGCGGCCATTTGAAAAGCGGAGACAGCCCGGATTGGTTGATCACGCCGGCTGAAGAGTTGCGCTTTGCCGTGCCGCGCGTCGAAACGCGCCACACCCATGGCACCGGCTGCACACTGTCGGCGGCGCTGGCCGCATTGCGACCGCAGCGCCCCGACTGGAAAACGACGGTGCAGGAGGCCAAAGACTGGCTGACGCAGGCGTTGATGCAGGCAGACCGCTTATCCGTCGGGCGCGGCATCGGTCCGCCGCATCATTTTCACCGGTGGTGGTGATTTACCGTAGCGCGATTTGAGCGGTTTGGTTCAAACAAACACCTCTGGATTCCCGCTTTCACGGGAATGACGGAACATGGTGGACGCAACAGACACTGCTGACAGTTGAGCAAAGGTCATTGTTGCTATTGAGAAAAGCAGTACGAGATCGCGTCATTTCAGCGAAAGCGGGAACCCAGGGAAATTCTCTCTTTCCCTCTCCCGCAAGCGGGAGAGGGATGAATCATGCAGTTCGCGCCGCGAAGCAATCATCACTGATGCTTCATGGCTTTCTTTTTCTTGCGCTCCAGGGCGGTGTCCAGGATGAGCTTTTCGGCTTCCTTGACTGTGAGCACTGTCTTATCGGCTCCGACCTTCTCCTTGTTGCGAAAGGCCGCAATGCCGTACGACATCGGCGTGGGGTAGGGGTTTGCCAAGATCGCTTCATCCATCTTCAGCCATGCGCCGTCGGTAGCATCGTTGACGTAAATAACGGCTTTGCTGCGCCATGCCGGGTTCTTGTCATCGAGCCAGGCAACCGCGCAGCCGAGATCGTCGAACATGAACGTTTCTCCCGTTTCCGGATTGACGATTTGCGCCGAGTTCAGGGGGTCTTTTAATGCCATGGCGCAACGTGCGCATTTGTCTTGACCCCATTTGGCTTCCCGCGGCTTAACGCCGGTTTCAGGATTTTGCGCGTAAGCCAGCAATGGAGTCATCGAGAGAAAAATCAGAAAATTGCGTCTTTGCTTGAACACTTTCATTTTGCACCACCTTTCTTAAAGAGAAAACACCAGTTCTTTGCTCAAACACATTCATTTCGTACGGCTTTTTTTAAAGTTAAGCAGTCATTCAGTTGCGTACACTTTTTTATGCGGCGCCTCCATCCCAACCCCCGCCTTCACGAGGACAGGTTCTTCCCCCGTGCGCGGGGGGAAGAGCCACATTCCCTCTCCTGCTTGCGGGAGAGGGTTAGGGAGAGGGAGTTGAGAATCCCTCGGCGGTAGCTAAAAACTGTTGTGAACGAATAAATCAAAGCCGCTCCAAGGTGGGGACGGGGCTGTTTGCACAGACAGCTACGAAGAAACACCCCATCCCCATCCCGGCCTTCCCCTTGAAGGGGAAGGAAAAAAGCGCAGTGCATACTCGCAGAAATGTATTCACTTGAACCGAAACTGTTCTAATGGCAATCCATCTCGACCGGCGTTTCCGAAGCATCAAAGTTCGGCGGCGACTTCGTGTATTGATGGACAAGCATCCAGACCGCCAATAAGGCGATGGCGATTCCGGCCAGACGTTTCAACCAGGCGTGTCGCAGCCAACGACTCAAGCCGCTGGCGGCGAGACCGACCGCCGTCAGCGCCGGCAGCGTACCGAGACCGAACGCCAGCATCAACGCGCCGCCTTCAAGAGCGCCGCCGGCAGCGAGGCTGGCGGCTAGCGCGCCGTAAACCATGCCGCACGGAATGAAGCCCCAGAGACCGCCCAACGCCAGCGCGCCGGGGAAATGTTGCACCGGCAACAGACGGCGGGTGAGCGGCTGAAGCTTTTGCCAGAGGCGACTGCCCAGACGTTCGAGCGGCGCCAGCGCGTTGTAAAAACCGCTGACTTGCAGTGCGATCAGCAGCATGATGAGGGCGGCGATGACGGTCATCAGTTGTTGCACTTGAAGCAGGGTGCCGACGCGTTGCGCCAGCCAATGACCGAGCGCGCCGAAGAGAACCCCCATCAGCGTGTAAGTCACGATCCGGCCAAGGTTGTAGCCGACGATCAGCAACCAGCGACGGGAGGAGTTGAGCGTCAGCGCCGTCATGATCGGCGAACACATGAACAAACAATGACCGCCGCTGCCGACGAGACCCATCAGGAAAAGCGCGATGATCGGAGGAAGGTCGGAATGCATGTGAATACCTGTCGCAGGAAATCAAGAAGGCCTGTCGAAAAACAACGTGTCATCGACAAGACAAAATACAGTTTAACAGGTTCCCAAACAGCGCAGAATCATTTTTTTGGAAAAGACAGAGAGGAGAGCGGCTCACTCTCTGCTCGAATCAGCGCTTTGTTTTGAGCAGTTTGAGTATTTCCTGAAGCTCGTCGTGCAGTTTTGCGTGTTCGAGCGGCGCGTGAACCGATGGCGGTTGTACAGTGGCAGGTGATTTGTTTTTGGAAGCGTTCGGCGAAACGGCTTTTTCTGTCGTCACGAGTTCTTCGAGTTGGTGGCGGGCACCGCTGATGGTAAAGCCCTGCTCATAGAGCAGACCGCGGATGCGGCGAATCAACAGTACTTCGTGGTGCTGGTAGTAACGCCGGTTGCCGCGCCGCTTCAGCGGTTTCAGTTGCGAGAATTCTTGTTCCCAGTACCGCAACACATGCGGTTTGACCGCGCACAATTCGCTGACTTCACCGATGGTGAAGTAACGTTTGGCGGGAATCGGCGGCAACTCAGGCGCGCGGTGCGGCGTTTCGGGCATTGGCTGCCTCGTCGACCATGGCTTTGAGTTTCTGACTGGCGTGGAAAGTGACGACACGTCGCGCCGAGATCGGGATGTCGATACCGGTTTTCGGATTGCGTCCCGGTCGCTGCGCTTTTTCGCGCAACTGGAAATTGCCGAAACCGGACAGCTTGACAGCATCGCCGTTCTCAAGCGACAAACGGATTTCTTCAAAAAAACGCTCGACCATATCCTTGGCCTCGCGCTTGTTGAGCCCCAGTTGTTCAAAAAGCAAGTCGGTCAGTTCAGCTTTGGTAAGCGTTGACATACACTGAATCCTCAAGAGCGCAGACACGCACCGTGATCACTCTCCAGCGCAGCGCAAAAAATTTTTAACGTTGCGTCGATGTCGCGATCTGTTAAAGTACGTTCAGTATCTCGCATAACCATAAGAATCGCAACGCTTTTTTTGCCGGCGGGCAAGTTGGTGCCTTGGTAAATGTCAAAAAGCTGAAGGCTCTCGATGTGAGGCGGGCGGATATTTTCCAGAGTGTTAATCAAGGTCTGCGCCGGAACATCCGCATCGACAATGACAGCCAAATCGCGTCGCACCATCGGTTGCCGCGAAATCGGCTTGGCTTGCGGCAATGCTTGCTCGCGCAACGCTTCCCAGTCAAGTTCGAAAACCACAGGTGCTTGCGGAATTTCGAGGTGCTGGACAAGGCGCGGATGCAGCTCGCCGACCCAGCCGATGGCAACGCCATCGAGTTGCACATAAGCAACACGGCGCGGATGTAACGCCGGCAGCAAGTCATCGGCATTGGCGACCGGAGCCGTGGTCAGCGATCGCGGAGAAACCAAGGTTTCCAGTGTGCCTTTGACGTCGAAGAAGTCAACAGGCCGCCGCGTTGACGAGGAGACGCCCCATTGTTCGGGGACGGCATCGCCATAGGCCAGCCCGCCAAGACGGTAGGGTTGGACAGCGGTATCGGCAGTGGCGGACAGGAAAATGCGACCGACCTCGAAGAGTCGCAGGTAAGGCTCCTTGCGGTTCAGGTTGCTTCTGAGCGTTTCCAGCAGCCCCGGCAACAACGATGTGCGCATCACGTCGAGTTGAGCGGCGATCGGGTTGTGAACGCGCACCGGAGAAATTCCGTTCTCTTCACCGTTGAGCAACTGTTCCATTTCGGAGGCGACGAAACTGAAGGTCAGAATTTCCTGCCAGCCTTGATCGGCCAGGCGCTGCTTGAGCGCGGCGATCGGCAACTGCGTTTCCGGCAGCGCCAACATGTGCTGGCCATGCGCGACCATCGGCGACGGAATGTTGTCGTAACCGTGGATGCGGGCGACTTCTTCGATGAAATCTTCTTCGAGCGTCAGATCGAAGCGGTACGACGGCGGCGTGACGGTGAAGTTGTCGCCATCGCGCGTAAAAGCGAAACCGAGTTTCTGGAAAACGGCGGCAACGGCATCGGCCTCGAAAGTCCAGCCCAGAATCCGCGAGACGCGAGCCGTGCGCACACGAACGGGCGGTCGCGCTGGCAGGGTTTTGCATTCGTCGATCAAAGGGCCGGCGGCCGTTTTGCCGGGAATGCCGCAGATCGCCAAAATCAACTCGGCAGCGCGTTCGACCGCACGCGGCGGCAACTCGAAATCGACGCCGCGTTCGAAGCGGTGACCGGCATCGGAGGCGAACCCCAGCCGTCGCATCTTGCCCTGAATCACGGGTGGCGAGAAGTGCGCCGCTTCGAGAAAAACGTTCGTGGTGTCGGCGGCGATGCCGGTGTGTTCGCCGCCCATGATGCCGGCCAGCCCCAGCGGTTTTTTCTCGTCGCACACCATCAGGAGATCGGGCGTGAGTTTGACGGTTTGTTCATTGAGCAACAGCAGCTTTTCGCCGGGTCGGGCGAAGCGCACGACGATGTCGCCGTCGATTTGACGGCAATCATAGGCGTGCATCGGCTGCCCCATCTCCATCATCACATAATTGGTGATGTCAACCAGCGCCGAGATTGGTCGGATGCCGGTGCTCAGCAAGCGTTGCTGCATCCACAGCGGCGTCGGTGCCGATGGATTGACGTTCTCGATGATTCGCGCCGCGAAACGGGGGCAACCGTCGGGCGCTTCAAGCCGGATCGCCGTCGCCGCTTTTGAATCGGTGCTTATCTGAGCGCGGGGCGGTAAACGCAATGGCGCGCCGGTCAGCGCGGCGACTTCACGCGCAATGCCAATGAGTGACAAACAGTCGGCGCGGTTCGGTGTCAGTTTCAGCGTGATGAAAGTATCGTCGAGATGCAGCGCCGCGCGGATATCGGTGCCGGGTTTGAGATCGGTCGGCAGCGACATCAAACCGCCGTGATCTTCGCTGATGCCGAGTTCACGCGATGAACACAGCATGCCTTGCGATTCGACGCCGCGCATCGTCGTGCGCTTGATAGGGAAGCCGCCGGGTAACACCGCTCCTTCGAGTGCGCAGGGGACGACCAGTCCCGCTGCGGCGTTCGGTGCGCCGCAGACGATTTGCAGCGGCTTTTCCTGACCGGCATCGACTTTACAGACACACAGCTTGTCGGCGTTGGGATGCGGTTCGATATCGAGAATGCGGGCGACGACGATACCGGAGAAAGGCGGTGCCGCCGACGTCGTTTCTTCGACTTCAAGCCCCGCCATCGTCAGACAATCGCACAGCGCCGTAGAATCGAGCGGCGGATCGACCAGTGTGCGCAACCAGTGTTCGGAAAATCTCATCGGAGTCTCTCAGGAAAATTGACGCAGGAAGCGCAGATCGTTTTCGTAAAACAGCCGCAAGTCGGTCACGCCGTAACGCAGCATCGCCAGCCGCTCGATGCCCATACCGAACGCGAAACCCTGCCACTGTTCGGGGTCGAGATGGACGGCGCGCAAAACATTCGGATGCACTTGCCCGGCACCGGCGAGTTCGAGCCAGCGGTCGCTACCGAACGCCATGTCGATTTCCGCCGACGGTTCGGTGAACGGAAAAAACGACGGACGAAAACGCACACGGATGTCGTCTCGCTCGAAAAACAGGCGCAGGAATTCGGTGAACACCTGCTTCAAGTCGGCGAACGACACCGCGCGGTCGATCCACAAGCCTTCGACCTGATGAAACATCGGCGAGTGTGTGGCGTCGGAATCGACGCGAAACGTGCGTCCCGGCGCGATGATTTTGATCGGCGGCGAATGGTTTTCCATCCAGCGCACCTGGATCGGCGACGTGTGCGTGCGCAGCACCAGGTGGTTATCGACGTAGAACGTATCCTGCATCGACCGTGCCGGATGGTTCGCCGGCGTGTTGAGTGCGGTGAAATTGTGGAAGTCGTCTTCGATCTCGGGGCCGTCGGCCACTTCGAAACCCAGCGAACGAAACAGCGCTTCGATTCGGTCGCGGGTGCGCGTGATCGGATGCAGGCCGCCGTAACCGGCGCTTCGCCCCGGCAGCGTCACGTCGATCGCTTCGGCGTCGAGTCGGGCCTGCATTTTGGCGTTCGCCAGCTCGGCGCGACGATGATCGAGCGCGGCCTCCAGTGCCATCTTGGCTTCGTTGATGCGGGCGCCAGCGGTTTTGCGTTCGTCGGGAGGCAGTTTGCCGAGGGTTTTCAATTGTTCGGTCAGTACGCCGCTTTTGCCGAGATAACGCGCTTTGCAATTTTCCAGCGTTGCCGCGTCCGTTGTTTGCGCGAATTCGTCTCGGGCAGCGGCGACGAGGGAAGCAAGATCGTGATTCATGGAGAAGGTATTCCTGGGATCGTTCGAGTCAATGACGCCGGTTTGTTGCGGCGGCACTAAAACTTTCTTTATAACACATCCGGCTAGAGAAAAAACCGAGGCCGAACGCATAAATATAAAAAGAGGGCGCAGAGAGAAACGCGCCTTGAAACCGGCTTGCGGAAACCAAGCCAAGCCATTGTAAATTAAAGAAGAAAAGCCAATTTCAACGACGGATTTGTTTGGGATTCAAGCGCCTGCGGCGTTCCTTTTTTGTCGCAAGGTTTGCCGAGCCGCTGTTTGCTTGTTGCTTGCTTGTTGTCGCCGGATTCGGTTGAGGTTTTCGATGGTCAAAACCAACAAGACGAAAGCTGTTTCGGCGGTGCTCGTAAAGAAAAAAGTGTTTTTCAAAAACAGGAACAGCGTCTTCCAAAAGCGCTTCAATGCTTCATGTTAGGCTCATCAAGTCCCTACTGTGGATGAAACAATAATGCGTTGCGATAGTTGAAGGTTACGACGCTTGATAACGATATTTTCAATACGGGGTTTATTTCATGAAAAGCAGAAAAAGAATCGGCGCCGTCAAGGCGCTTTTTCCGTTATTGGCTGGGGCATGTTTTTTATCATCGGCTTCGGCGCAAACGACAAATGTGACGCTGTACGGAACGTTAAACATGAGTGTCGATCGGGTTAGTGCCAATAACAGCGAAGCGCTCAAAATCAATCGCGTGACCTCATGGGGCGGCTCTTTGCTCGGTTTCCGAGGGGTAGAGTCGCTGGGAAATGGGTGGAATACCATTTTCCAGATAGAGTCAGCCATTTCGGGAGACCGGGGAGGAACGTCGCTGGCGGGGCGTACGACGTATCTTGGATTGCAGAGCGGCTGGGGGACGGTCAAACTTGGCCGAATAACCAGCGCAGTGGACAATCTCTTCTTCATTTTTTCCGACAACGCTTGGCGAAATGCCGTGCTGACGAGTTCAACCTTGTGGGCGCAAGGAGGCGTAGCGGCCAAAGGGGGAAGCTTTATCGATACGTTGTCGAATGCCGTCCGGTATGAATCGCCGGTATGGAACGGGCTACGCGGTGCAATTCAATATTCAACGGCGGAGGACGTTCATCACGCGTACAACCTGAGCAGCTCGCTGATCTATATGAACGGCAATTTACAAGCAGGCGCGACATACAGCTATCAGCATGATTACCGTTATAAGCTTGGCCATGCTGCCGCAGCGGGGAACAACGATTGGGAAACCTCGTTGGCGGTCAGCTATAACTTCGGTCCGGTGACGTTGGCGGGTTTGTACGAACATCTCGAATACGAACTGAACAACGGTAGCGACACGCTGAAACGTGACCTCTATGGTGTGGCGGCGACAGTGCCGGTGGGGGCGTTCAAGGTCTTCGGTTATTACGGCTACGCTGATGATGCCAAGGGGAAAACGTCATTGCAGGTGGGCGACATTCGCGGCGGTCACGACACCGGCGCTCAGCAATTCACCTTGTCGGTCAGTTATCCGTTTTCAAAACGGACGACCGTTTACGCCGGTTACATGTATTTGAAAAACGAGGCGCGTGCCAACTACACGTTTTTCCGCGACGGCAACCGCACCGTGCCGTTTGGTCCCAGCAGTGTTGCATTGGGAACCAACCAGCAGGGGGTGGCGATGGGCATGTACCACTTCTTTTAGAGAGCCTCTGAAAAATCCTTCTTGTCATTCTGCGCGTAGCGAAGCGAAGTCGCAGAATCCAGACGCCGCGTGGATCCTGCGACTTCGCGCAGGATGACAAGCGGGGGATAGCAGGGTTGTTCAGAGCGTCCTTAGAGCGGTTTGGGTTCAAATGCGTACTTCCCTCCCCCCTCGAGGGGGAGGGTGCCCCGAAGAGCCTGCCCTCGAAATGCTTTTGATCAGGGGGGCGGGAGAGGGAGAGAAGCGATTGTTTTTCCCCTCTCCCCCAGCCCCTCTCCCTCAAGGGGAGAGGGGGGGGCACGGCGTTTTCTCGCATGTGCCTATGTTTCCTCCTCTTCCCGCTTCGGGGAAAAGTCAGGTCGCTGATAAAACCCTCCCCTTCAAGGGGGGGGTTTGGGAGGGGTTGTTTGCACAGGCCGCCAGGAAACCCCATCCCCATCTTAGCCTTCCCCTTCAAGGGGAAGGAACAAAACGCGATGTATCTCCGCAGAAAGGTATGCACTTAAATAAAAACCGCGATAGCGTCAGGCCGTGAACAGGCGCAGTGCCCGCGGGCTGCCCGGATCGATACCGATGTCGCGCAACGCTTGCGTGGATTTGCTGATCTCGGTGCGAATCAACGCCAAACCCTGTTCGCTGACCGGGCGCTGGCGGTCATCGACGAGTTGCGCCGACAGTGCTTGCGCCAGTTGGGTGGCCAGTTTCAGCATTTCATCAAAGCTTTGTTCGGGACGGCGCACTTGCGGCACATCAAGCAGCATGACCGGATCCTGAATGGGCGTACGCAGACGCTCTTCGGTCAGCGCCGAGCCCTCGTGGCTTTCGATCCTGAATACTTCGTGGCCGTTCTGCAGGTAGCGCAAAGCGCCTTTCTCGAGAACAAGCCCCAGTTTCTGTGCCGCTTGCAGCAATTGCTGTCCGAGCAGCGGACCGACTTTGCCGTGCAGCGTCAAACCGATTTGCAGGTCGAGTTGAGCGCAGGCTTTGTCGAGCGCCTTGGCGCGTTCGGCTTCGAGCGCCACGTCGAACGGCGTATAACTGGCCGACAACAGAGAGGCCACGCCTTCGACGTGCTTCTGGAACGCGTCGAGTTGCTCGGGCGTCACCGCCTGAGCGCGATCGGCGAGTTGCAGACAGAAGGCCAGTGAATGTACCGGCGCCGGGCTGGTTTCGTCGGGCTGCGTCGAGGAGCTTTCGTCAGAAGCGGAATTTCCCAGGAAGGAGAGGATGTCGGCAGTGCTTTGCAGCGATGTCCAGTGGACAGTTCCTTGCGGTTGCCAGAAGAGGCGAACCCGTTTGCCCGGGGTTTTCAGTATTTGTTGCGCCAATTCGGAGGTGACATTGACCGTATCGGGCAATTGCAGCGTCAGCACGGCTTCGGCCATGAAATCCGGCGCCTCTCTCGGAGCGGGCGGTGCCGTCGGGGCGGGGGCATCGGTACGCAGTACCGGCTCGCGCGGCGCTTCGCTGGAACGGGGGAGGGCAGTTCCTCTTCGGGCGGAGGCGGCAAGCCGGGATTTGAAGGCGCGCATTTGTATGACGTTGTAGATGAGAACTACCAACACCAACGCCACTGCGGCGACCAACAGCACTGCTTGGAGCGAACTCATGATGACAAGATCTCCCGTTTATGAATTGAACAATAAATGAAAACTATAATTTTACTTCTTTTTATGCGAAGTAAGCGCGCCGGAAACGAGTTTGCGTGAGCCTGAGCGGCGACATGCCAAAATACTTTTCATCGGAGGCGCGATCTCGTCAGATAGTTCTTGCGTGCTTTTTCCGAAAAATGCTCGATGGCATATCGCAGGGCTGTGCGCGGCATTTGCGAACAGTGGCGGTCGAGGAAAGCGCACAATACCGAGGTGTCTTTTTTGCCGACTTCGCGCAGCATCCAGCCGACCGCTTTGTGCATCAGGTCGTGCGGGTGCGTGAGCAATTTTTCGGACAATGCCAGCGTGTCGTCAAAATCATGGTGTTTGATAAACGTCCACGTTGAAATGATGGCGATGCGTTGCTCCCAGAGGCTTTTGCTTTTGGCGAGCTGATAAAGCGGCTTCCGGCTTTTGTCGAGCAGATAAGCACCGACGATGTCGCGGCAGGTAATGTCCACCAGATCCCAGTTGTTGATGCGCGCGGTGTTGGCCAGGTAGAAGTCGTACACTTGTTTCCGCGCTGCACCATCGCGGCTTGCACGATAGCGGCGCATCAGGAATAGCAGTGCCAGCATGCGCGCCTCGTGATGGCGGTTGTCGAGCAGGGTTTGCAATTCGGTCAGCGGTGGCGTTTCGCGCTGTTTGCTGAGCGCACGAAGTGCGGGCATCCGGATACCCAGAAAAACATCACCTTCGCCGTATTCGCCTTTACCGGTTTTGAAAAAGCGCTGCAGGATAAGCGCTTGAGCGGGATCGGCAAGCGTCTTGAGTTCGTGAAGGATGAAAGAGCTCATTCAGCGATGTCGCTATGAGGAGGACAGCTAAAAAGGCTTCAAAGCAGACGCAGGGATTACACCGCCGCCGCAATATCGACCGCTTCGGCGATATCGACCGCGACCACGCGCGACACGCCCGGTTCTGGCATGGTGATGCCGATCAGTTGTCCGGCCATTTCCATCGACAGTTTGTTGTGTGAAATGAACAGGAACTGGGTCTGCGCGCTCATTTCGCGCACCAGATTGCAGAAGCGAAGCGTATTGGAATCGTCGAGCGGCGCATCGACTTCGTCGAGCAAACAGAAAGGGGCGGGGTTCAACTGGAAGATCGCAAACACCAGCGCCGTCGCCGTCAGCGCTTTCTCGCCGCCGGAGAGCAAATGGATGGAGGTGTTGCGTTTGCCCGGCGGCTGCGCGAACACCTGAATGCCGGAATCGAGGATTTCCTCACCGGCCAGCACCAGCTTGGCCTGGCCGCCGCCGAACAGGGTCGGGAACAGCCGCGCAAAATTGTCATTGACGATGTCGAACGTCTGCTGCAACAGTTCGCGCGTTTCTTTGTCGATCTGGCGAATGGCGTTTTGCAGCGTCGTCATCGCTTCGGTAAGATCGGCAGCCTGTTTGTCGAGGTAGTTTTTTCGTTCTTCGGCGGCGGTCAGTTCTTCGAGCGCCGCCAGATTCACTGCGCCGAGCGCGGCGATCGCTTTTTGCAGGCGGTCGATTTCGTTGTTGAGCGAACCTCTGCCCCAGGCTTTGAGCATTCCCGGCAAAGCGTCCACATCGGCTTCAGCTTCCGTCAGTTGTTCGGTGAACTGCTGCTCCTGCAAGACGGCGGCCTGTTCTTTCAGGCGCATGTCTTCGATGCGGGCGCGTGCCGGTTCAAGTTGGTGTTCGGCGGTCAATCGCGTTTCTTCAGAAGCGCGCAACTCGGCGGTCAGCGTTTCAAGCTGGTTGCGGGCGGCGGCCAGCGCTTGTTCGGCATCGGCGCGGACGGTCAACTGTTGTTGCAGCGAGGCCTCGACCGGCGACCAGTCCACCGCTTGTTTTTCATCCGACAACTGGTCGAGAAGGCCTTGCTGCTGTGTTTTCTGTGCCGCCAGCGATTGCCGACGGCGCGTCAGTTCCTGCAAACGCTCGCGGGCGCTGCGCTCGGCGAAACGCGCTTCCTGCGCGGCGTTTTCGGCACGGCGCCCGCGCTCGCGGCCACGCGCCAGCGCCACATCGGCTTCGTTGCGCGTGTGCCGTGAGCTTTCGCGCTGCGTCATGTCATCGTGCAGCCGCACTTGCGCTTCGCCGATTTCGGCGGCGATGGTGTCACGCTGTTCGGCTTCCTGCGCTTCGAGCGTTCTCAGTTCTTCGCAATCGTGCGAAATCTGCGCTTTGCGACCGGCGAACGCCTCGGCTTCTTTGCGCAGTTGCGCCAGTTCCAGTTCGAGGTTGTGGCAGCGTTTTTGTTGCGATGCCAGCGCGGTTCGCTGATTCTGGTCGTTGCGCTGCGCCGCGGCCAGCGCCTCTTCGGCCTGATCGAGCGCCCGACGGGCGTCCTGTGCCTGTGTGTCGGCCAGCGCGATGTGCTCGTCGAGTTGCGCCAGTTCGCGCTGGCGAACGATGACGCCGTGCAGTTCGCTGTCGGGCGCAAACACGGTCACGCTCTGCGCGGTCACGATGTGGCCTTGCGGAATCACGAAACTGCCACCGGGCGGCAAGTCGGCGCCATCGGCGAGCGCCTGCGCCAGCGAATCGCGGCAACGTACGCCGTACAACATATCGGCCAGCAGCGAGGCAAAGCGGGAGTCCTTGATGCGCAGTTTGTGGAACAACGCATCGTTCGGCGGCGACACGCGGGCGGCGCCGGCGCGTTGCGCCGAAAACACGGTGATTTTCGGTGCGGCGTCGCCGTTATCGAGCCAGTGCGTCACATCGGCCAGCGAATCGAGTTCCAGCGCGTTCAGGCGCTCGCGCAACACGGCTTCCAGCGCGTCTTCCCAGCCGGTTTCGATGTCGAGCTTCTGCCACAAGCGGGCGGCTTCGTTCAGCCCTTTTTGCGTCAGCCAAGCTTCGGCATCGGGCTGCCCGATCCTGGCCTGCAACGCCGCCAACGCCTGATGGCGGGCGGTGTGGTCGGTGAGCGCCTTGCTTTGCGCCTGCCAGTGAGTGAGCGCGTCGCGCTGCTGACTTTGCAGCGTTTGAACGTTTTGCTGCATATCGGCCAGCGCCTGCTGCTGGTTCTGCCATTCGGCGGTTTCCTGCGCGAGTTGTTCTTCGACATCGGTTACCGCCACCACCCCCGGCCCGCTCATCGCGGCGAGTTCCGCTTCCAGTCTTTCGCGGCGCTGCTGCAAGCGGTCGGTGGTGCGCAGGCTGTTGTCGCGGCGGGTTTCGGCGACGCGCACGGTTTGTTCCAGTTGCGCCATCTGCTGCTGCAATTCGGCGAACCGTTGCGCGGCTTCCCGCACGGCGGTTTCCAGTGTCGGCAACGCGGCTTGCGCGTCACGCTCTTCTTGTTGCGCTTGCTCTTGCGTGGTCAACGCATTTTCGAGCGCCGTTTCCAGCGAAACCTGTTCGCCGTCGAACTGCGTTTCCTGCGCGGCCAACGCGCTGATCTGTTCGTGAATGTGCTCGACCTGTTGGGCGATCCGCGTTTCGTTTTCGCGGGCGAATGCCAGTTGCTGCTCCAACCGGGTGACTTCCGAATTGGCGGCGTAGAACGCGCCTTGCTTATCGTGCAGCGCGTCGCTGGCGGCGTAGTGTGCGTCGCGCAGATGTTCGAGCTTGGTTTCAATCGCGCGGACCTCGCTTTGCGCCGCCTCGAAAGCGACGGCCAGACCGGCAACGTCGGCCTGGCAACGTTCGCGCGTTTTGGCGGCGTCCTGCTGCTTCGAATACCACAGCATGTGCTGAGCGTTCTTCAGACGCGATTCGTGGTCACGGTATTCGGCGGCGACCTTGGCCTGCATGGCGAGGTGCGCCAACTGGTTGCCGAGTTCGTACCGGATGTCCTCGATACGCGCCAGATTTTCGCGGGTATCGGACAAGCGGCCTTCGGTTTCCTTGCGGCGCTCTTTGTATTTGGAAACACCGGCAGCTTCTTCGAGGAAGATGCGCAACTCTTCCGGTTTCGCTTCGATCACGCGCGAAATCATTCCCTGCTCGATAATCGCGTAAGCGCGCGGGCCCAAGCCGGTGCCGAGGAAAAGGTCGTGAATATCGCGGCGGCGCACCGGGATGTTGTTGATGTAGTAGGTGCTGTCGCCGTCACGGGTCAATACGCGCTTGATCGACAGTTCGGTGTACTTTCCCCATTGCCCGCCGATGCGACCGGCGCTGTTGTCGAAGTGCAGTTCGACCGAGGCGCGCGAAACCGGTTTGCGTTCACCGGCACCGTTGAAGATCACGTCCTGCATCGATTCGCCGCGCAGCGCCGAGGCTTTCGATTCGCCGAGCACCCAGCGCACGGCGTCGATCACGTTGGATTTGCCGCAACCGTTGGGGCCGACGATCCCGACCAACTGGCCGGGAGTGGCGATGGCGGTCGGATCGACGAACGACTTGAAGCCGGAGAGTTTGATAAGGGTCAGACGCAAAGCGAGCCTCTTGAAGCAAAACGCAGATGAACGGCCGGACGGCAGAAGAGTGCAGAAACCCTGCGACGGAACCGGCGAAACGGGAATTATAGCGGAAGCGCCGCCTGCGCTTGGGCTGGAAAAAGCGGGTGAAGAGCGGGCGTGAAATGAGCACTTCTGTGGATAACTGTAGTTTTGATTGTGGGTAACCTTAGGGAAAAAAAGCGCGCCAGCAGGGAGGGAGGCGTATATCCGACTGTTTTACCAAGGTTTTATTGAACGCTTGTGGCATCATGCAATGGCGGCTGTTTCACAGGACAACTTTTGGCTGTCGCCACCACCTGTAGATAGCTATCGAATTTTTTCGCTAAATATAGTAGATTACTCACCCCGTTGCCGCTTTATCGGCGGCGCCTTGAAGGTTCCGGTCGGTCATGCCCGGTGCTTATCGCGATTGTTTCTCATCCTGTTTCCGAGGTTTTCATGTCCGCATCAGTCACATCTTTGTCTCCGGCGTCCGCTTCTTCGCCCGTTCCGCCTGCCGATCCGCGCTATGCCAAGTATCAAGTGATCCGTCGCAACGGGTCGGTGGTCGGTTTCGAGCCGGGCAAGATCGCGGTGGCGATGACCAAAGCATTTCTGGCGGTGCGCGGCGACCCGACCGCCGCCAGTGCGGCGATGCGCGATCAGGTCGCCAAATTGACGGAGACGGTGGTTCAGGCGCTGATGCGGCGCAAGCCGGAAGGCGGCGCGATCCATATCGAGGAAATCCAGGATCAGGTCGAACTGGCGCTGATGCGCGGCGGCGAACACGAGGTGGCGCGCGCTTATGTGCTGTACCGCGAACGGCGGGCGCAGGAGCGCGCGGCAGCGGTGCAGACAACGGCAGTGAAGGCCGTTGTGCAACAACTGCACGTCACCGAAGACGGCGTATCGAAACCGCTCGACAGGGCGCGGCTCGAACACTTGATTCGCGCTTCGTGCGAAGGGTTGGCGGCGACCGAACCGGAACGCATTCTGAAAGCGACGCTCAAGGATTTGTACGACGGCGTGCCGATGGCCGAAGTGCGCAAGGCGGTGGTGCTGGCCGGTCGCACGTTGATCGAAAAAGACCCGGTGTATTCCTATGTGACGGCGCGGCTCCTGCTCGATTCGCTGCGCTTTGAAGCGCTTGGTGTCGAGGCGACGCAAGCCGAGATGACGCAACAGTACCCGGCATATTTCCCGAAATTCATCGCGCACGGCATCAAGATCGGTCTGTTGAACAAGGAACTGGCAACCTTCGATCTCGCCAAACTCGGCGCGGCGCTGAAACCGGAGCGCGATCTGCAATTCGGCTATCTCGGTTTGCAGACGCTGTATGACCGTTATTTTCTGAACGATCCCTACGACCGCAGCCGCGAGCATAACCGCCGTTTCGAATTGCCGCAGTGTTTCTTCATGCGGGTGGCGATGGGACTGGCGTTGAGAGAGAAAGACCGTACCGTTCGTGCCATCGAGTTTTACAATGTGCTGTCGTCGTTCGATTTCATGAGTTCGACGCCGACGCTGTTCAATTCGGGAACGCAACGCTCGCAACTGTCGTCGTGTTATCTGACCACGGTTGCCGACGATCTTGACGGTATCTACGAAGCGATCAAAGAGAACGCGCTGCTGTCGAAATTCGCCGGCGGGCTGGGCAACGACTGGACCAACGTACGGGCGATGGGATCGCATATCAAAGGCACCAATGGCCGTTCGCAGGGCGTGGTGCCGTTTTTGAAAGTGGTCAACGACACGGCGGTGGCGGTGAATCAGGGTGGCAAGCGCAAGGGCGCGGTGTGCTGCTATCTCGAAAGCTGGCACCTCGACATCGAAGAATTCCTCGAGCTGCGCAAGAATACCGGCGATGACCGCCGCCGCACGCACGACATGAACACCGCCAACTGGATTCCCGACCTGTTCATGAAGCGGGTGATGGAAAACGGCGAGTGGACCTTGTTCTCGCCGTCCGACGTTCCCGATCTGCACGATTTGTGGGGCAAAGCGTTTGAAGAAGCGTACACCGCTTGCGAAGCGAGAGCCGAGCGCGGCGAGATCCGGCTTTTCAAGAAGCTGCCCGCCGTACAACTGTGGCGCAAGATGCTGTCGATGCTGTTCGAGACCGGCCATCCGTGGATGACGTTCAAAGACCCTTGCAACGCGCGTTCGCCGCAGCAACACGTCGGCGTTGTTCACAGCTCCAATCTGTGTACCGAGATCACGCTGAACACCGGGCCCGACGAAATTGCCGTCTGCAACTTGGGTTCGGTCAACCTCGTCGCTCATATGAAGAAAGCGGACGACGGTTGGCAACTCGATCTCGACAAGCTGAAGCGAACCGTGAATACCGCGATGCGGATGCTCGATAACGTGATCGACATCAACTACTACGCGGTTGAAAAAGCGAAGAACGCCAATCTGAAACACCGCCCGGTCGGCCTTGGTCTGATGGGGTTTCAGGACTGCCTGCACCTGATGCGGGTGCCGTATGCGTCGGATGTCGCCGTGCGCTTTGCCGACACCTCGATGGAAGCGATTTGCTATTACGCTTATTGGGCGTCGAGCGAACTGGCGCAGGAACGCGGCTTTTATTCGAGCTACAAGGGCAGCCTGTGGGATCGCGGCATCCTGCCGCACGATTCGATGACGTTGTTGGCAGAAGCGCGCGGCGGTTACCTCGATGTTGACACCTCTTCGACGCTCGATTGGAACGCGCTGCGCAAGCAGATCAAGGCGCGCGGGATGCGCAACTCGAATTGCGTCGCCATCGCGCCGACGGCGACGATCTCGAACATCATCGGGGTGTCGCAATCGATCGAACCGGAGTACCAGAACCTTTACGTCAAGTCGAACCTGTCCGGCGAATTCACCATCGTCAATGAGCAACTGGTGAACGACTTGAAAGAACTGGAATTGTGGGACGACGTGATGGTGGCCGACCTCAAATACTTCGACGGCTCACTGGCGAAGATCGAGCGGGTGCCGGCGCCGCTGCGCGAACTGTACGCGACGGCGTTCGAAATCGAGCCGCGCTGGATCGTCGAAGCGGCGTCGCGTCGGCAGAAATGGATCGACCAGGCGCAAAGCCTCAACATCTACATGGCGGGCGCGTCCGGCAAAAAACTCGACGACACCTACAAACTCGCCTGGACGAAGGGACTGAAAACAACGTATTACCTGCGATCGCTGGCCGTCAGTTCCGCCGAGAAATCGACCGGGCGCGGCGGTGAATTGAATGCGGTGTCGGCGCATGCGCCGATGGCTGCTGCGGAAGAGGCGGCGCCGAAGTTCTGCGCGATCGACGATCCGGGTTGTGAGGCATGTCAATGAGCAGCACTTTCCCCTCTCCCCTTGAGGGAGAGGGGTTGGGGGAGAGGGGTGGTTTAGCATCTCCGCACCTTCGTGAGCCCCCCTCTCCCGGCCTCCGGCCACCCTCTCCCTCAAGGGGAGAGGGAAGCAGCGCATGTTTATGAGAACATGCTTGCAGAAACAAAAAACGCTTAAAGCAATAAACGAGGACAGAAAATATTATGTTGACCTTTGAAGAAGTGGCCGCGCCCAGTGCAGCCGACCGCGCGATGGCCGAAGCCGCCGCCAAACATATCGAGACTCGCCGGGTGCGCGTCGAAGACAAACGTATCATCAACGGCAAGGCCGATGTCAACCAGTTGGTGCCGTTCAAGTACAACTGGGCGTGGGACAAATACCTCGCCGGTTGCGCGAACCACTGGATGCCGCAGGAAGTGAACATGCAGCGCGACATCGAACTGTGGAAGAACCCGAATGGGTTGACCGATGACGAGCGGCTGATCGTGATCCGCAACCTCGGCTTCTTTTCGACCGCCGATTCCTTGGCGGCGAACAACATCGTGCTCGGCACCTACCGCCACATCACCTCGCCGGAGTGCCGCCAATACCTGCTGCGGCAGGCGTTCGAGGAAGCGATTCATACGCATGCCTATCAGTACATCGTCGAAAGCCTTGGCCTCGATGAAGGCGAGATTTTCAACGCCTACCATGAAATCAAGTCGATTGCGGAAAAAGACGAATTTCTGATGCCGTTCATCGAGACGCTGATCGATCCCAATTTCAAAA
This sequence comes from Burkholderiales bacterium, assembly GCA_031260355.1. Lineage (GTDB taxonomy): Bacteria > Pseudomonadota > Gammaproteobacteria > Burkholderiales > Casimicrobiaceae > UBA931. The sequence continues at coordinate 154,967 of JAIRJZ010000005.1, read as the reverse complement.
CCGGGACGGCTGAAAACGATCAGCAGTTGCTGAAATCGCTGATTGTTTTCGCCTGCATCATGGAAGGCTTGTTCTTTTACGTTGGCTTCGTGCAAATCCTGGCGCTGGGCCGGCAGAACAAACTGGTCGGTTCCTCCGAACAGTATCAATACATCCTGCGCGACGAGTCGATGCACTGCAATTTCGGTATCGACATGATCAACACCATCAAACTCGAAAATCCGCATTTGTGGACAGCGGAATTTCGTCAGGAAATCAGCAGCCTCATCAGCAGGGCGGTCGATCTCGAATATGCCTACGCGGAAGACACCATGCCGCGCGGCGTGTTGGGCCTCAATGCACCGATGTTCAAGGAGTACTTGCGCTTCATCGCCAACCGCCGTTGCCAGCAAATCGGCCTCGACCAGCTTTTTCCCGGCGCCGACAATCCGTTCCCGTGGATGTCGGAGGTGATCGACCTGAAGAAAGAAAAGAACTTCTTCGAGACACGGGTGACCGAGTATCAGACCGGCGGAACCTTGAGTTGGGATTGATGCGTGTAGGGTGGGCAGAGCGAAGCGTGCCCACCACAAACCCCCGCCCGCCTTTGGCGGGCACCCCCTTTGAAAAGAGGGCGCTAAGCTGGGATGACGGGGCGGGTGGATGCCCCTAACTTGCGCATCGTCATTCTGCGCGAAGCGAAGCGGTGTCGCAGAATCCACGGGCTTCTTCTTTTCAGCGCCATTTTGATAATTCCCCTCCTTTGGAGGGGTGGCGCGAAGGGGCGGGAGAGGGGGAGAGAAAACGTTCACCCCTCTCCCCCAGCCCCTCTCCCTCAAGGGGAGAGGGGAGCGAAGTGCTGCTCGCCATCGCAGGGAGTAATCGCTTAAATCAAAACTGCTCTAGAACCTATCTCAAAACTATTGAAACGCTATAGGCGTCCGTTGGACTACTCCGTCACTCCGGCGAAAGCGGGAGTCCGCGCTCAAACCAAAACCGCTTTAACACTCAGAAGCCAAAACACTCTCCAGGTGTCTCTTCGTGAACACCAGGTCTTCCCACGATTTTGCTTTGTCCGCCGGATTGCGCAACAAGTATGCAGGATGGTACGTCACCACCAGCGGCGCTTCCCGATAGCGGTGCACGCGCCCGCGCAGGCTGGCAATGCTGGCGTCGGTGTTCAGCAGCAGCATCGCCGCGCTCTTGCCGAGCGCAACGATGATCTTCGGCTGAATCAGCGCAATTTGCCGTTCGAGATAAGGGCGGCAAGCATCGGCTTCCTGCGGCGTCGGCGCGCGGTTGTTCGGTGGCCGACATTTGAGTACGTTGGCGATGTAAACGTCGTTGCCGCGTTTCATTCCGAGCGCCGCCAGCATCTGATCGAGCAGTTTTCCCGCCTGACCGACGAACGGTTCGCCTTTTCTGTCTTCGTCGGCGCCCGGCCCTTCGCCGATGAACAGCCAGCGCGCGCGGACATCGCCGACACCAGGCACCGGCTTGGTGCGCGTTTTGCACAGGTCACAAGCGGTACAGGCGGCAACATCGGCGGCAAAAAGGTCCCACGACAATTGCGCGATTCGTTGCGCGCGTCCGTCCGGCGATAATGTTTCTTGCGCCATGGCCGGGAGTGCCGACGGTGTTTTTTCCGGCTGCGGTTCGCGCGGCAAGGCGTTCGCCAAGTCAACGGCTATGTGTTGCTGCTGCGGCTCTGCGCCCGCATCCGCGTTCGGCGTTGCCGTTCCCCGCAACCGCCACGGCGTCAGTCCCAGCGCATTCAGCAATTCGTCACGCCGCATCATCCCGAAATCCTTTTTCCTGCCAACGCATCAGTCGCGCGTCTTCGCGGCTGCCGCCCGAACAGGCGTAATACGCTTTGCGCTCCCCGACCACTTCGAACCCCATCTGCCGGTACAACGTTTGTGCCTCCGTATTCGATTCGCGCACTTCCAGAAACACTTCCGACGCGCCGTGACGCAGCGCCGACTGCAACAAGGTGGTCACCAGAAAACGCCCCAATCCCCGCCGCCGCCACGGCGCGGCGATGGCCAAATTGAGCAAGTCCGCTTCGCGCCAGAGAATTTTGAGCACGCCGTACCCGACCACTTCTCTGTCCGCCAGAACGACCGGCAACTCGTCGCCGGTGGCCATTGCGTCGAGAAACGCCTGTTCTCCCCACGGCGTGAAATGCGTTTCGCGTTCGATCTCCAGAATCTGCGGCAAATCGTTTCTCAACATCGGCCGCGAAGCAAATCCCGGCGGACAAGCGATGATTTCATGTTCCTGCACTTTCACAACGTCTCCCCCGCCTCCCGTTCGGCACGAGTCAGCGCCACCCGTTGGCGCACATACAACGGCATGGCTTCAGCCGCTGTCACCTTTTCGCCGCGCTCCCATGCCGCCAGCGCCAGTTCACCTATCGCTTGCGCGGCGGGGCGCACGTTCGCCTCCGCAACTTGCCAAGGCAATGCCGAGCCCAGTTCGGGATAGACGGCAAGCCCGTCGCCGGCGATACTCCAAGCGTCCTCCGCCGTTTCGGCGATCCGGCGAAACGCGGCTGCCGCTTCTTCCGGGCGCGCCACCATCGGCACCATCACCTCATCCCACCCACCGGCTTGATACTGCCAAGCGGCGGCATACACTTCCCGTATCCGGGCGTCGGTCGCCGTGCAAACACGCTCAACACCATATCGCACCCGCGCCGACTCGGCAACCGCCAACAAGCTGCACACCGGCACCAGCGGAACCCCCGCTCCGGACACCAAACCCAACGCCAGCCCCTGCGCCACACCACAGGCAATGCGTACGCCGGTGAACGACCCCGGCCCGGCGCCGAAAGCGATCGCGTCAATCTGTTTCAGCGACGTTCCCGCTTCCGCCAGCGCTTCCTGTATCAGCGGCAAAATCCGTCCGGAATGACCGGGGCCGACTTCGACATCGCGCGTCACCCACCCTGCCGCGCCGCCGACGGCGACCGACAGCCAGTGCGTGGAGGTTTCCAAAGCGAGGAGGCGCATCGTCTTATTTTACCTGCCGTCGCCGACCGTTCGCGGACAATTCAACAAATGGGCGTTATCCCGGGAACAACGCTTGCAGACACCACAGCGCCGCCATGCCCGCCGCGATGGTCGCCAATACGTGCCGCGTCAGGTACGCCGCCGCCATCGCGACAAGCGCCGCCCACAGCCGGATGTTGTCTAGCGCCAGCGACAACGTCCCGTTATGTGCAAAAATTTCCGGCGCGATCAACGCCGCCAACACCGCCGGCGGCACATAGCGCAGCACATGCTGCAATCCCGGACTTTGCGGCAGGAAACGGTTGCCGGCAATGAACGAGAAACGCAGCAGAAACGTCAGCGCCCCGCACACCGCCATGAGAAAAAGAAGGTCCATCCGTGGTTCTTTCTATCTGTCTTTCTATCTTTCTGTCCGGCCTTCGCCCCACCAGCGGTAGGTGATCAGGCCAACCAGCATTCCAATCGCTGCCGCCGCCAGAATCCACAACTTGTGCGGCAACGGCTGCAACACCAGCGCCGCCGCGCCCGACGCCAGCGCCGCGCAAATCTCACTCTTGCGCCGCACCGACATCACCAGAAGCGCGATGAAGGTCAGCGCAATCGAAAAATCCAGTGACCAGCTTGCCGGAATCGCCTGCCCCACCCAAACGCCGACAACGGTCGAACCGAACCATCCCGCCAACAGCGTCAGCCCCGTCCCGAGCAGATACCAGTGCCGATGCGCCGTCGCCGGACCATCGCGAAAACGCTGTATCGCCACCATGTACGCTTCATCGGTCAGCAGATACGACAGCAACCATTTCCAGCGCCAGGGCAACGAATCCAGATACGGCGCCATGCTGGCGCTGTAGAGCAAATGCCGCAGATTGACGACGCCGACGGTCGTGCCGATCACCAAGAACGGCGCTGCCGCGCCCCAGAGTTGCACGAAGACGATTTGCGACGAACCGCCGAGGACGATCACCGACATCGCCATCACCGCCCAGCCCGGCAGCCCCGCCGCCAGTCCCAGCACCCCGAAAATCAGCCCGAACGGTACGATGCCGAGCAGCAAAGGCATCTCCGCCCGCACGCCGGCCAGAAACTCGGCACGGGCGCCGGGAACCAGAGAATCGTCCGAAACGGAATTCACGCGATCTTTCCAGAGCGCATTTGGCTCGAATGCGTACCTTTTTCACCCGCCATCTTCAAGGGGAGCGGGGTGAAAAGTACGGCGTGCCCTCGCAGGAATGTCTTCATTGGGATCAAAGCGACTCTGAAATTCTTCACCATGCGCGCATTGTACTATTCGCCGCCATCTCTCTCGCCGGAAAAACGCCCGGTACAATACGCCTTTCTTGCCAATTCCAGCGGCGTGTGTTGCGCCGTGCTTTCATGTTTACTGCCACCATCGAATCGCTCGACCAGGAAGGTCGCGGCATCGCCCGCCTCGACGGCAAAACCGTTTTCGTCGAAGGCGCATTGCCCGGCGAAACCGTCGTCGCGCACATCCTGAAGCGCAAACCGTCGTGGGAACTGGCGCGCGCCGAGCGTGTGCTCACCGCCAACCCCGACCGCGTCACGCCGCGCTGCCCGAACTTCGGCGTTTGCGGCGGTTGCTCTTTGCAACACGCCACTCCAGCCTTGCAAGTTGCCGCCAAACAGCGCGTGTTGGAGGATGCGTTGCAACGCCTCGGCAATGTGCGCGCCGCTCAACTGTTGCCGCCGATTCACGGGCCGGCGTGGGGCTACCGTTACCGCGCCCGTTTGTCGGTGCGCCATGTGCTCAAGAAAGGCGGCGTACTCGTCGGATTTCATGAGCGCAAGTCGAGCTACGTCGCCGACATGCGCGAATGTCCGGTGTTGCCGCCGACGGTTTCGGCGCTGCTGCTGCCTCTGCGCGAACTGATTGAATCCTTGTCGATTCGCGACCGGCTTCCGCAAATCGAAGTCGCCGTCGGCGAACCGCTGCACCCTTCTTCGCAAGCGACCGCCAATGGTTTGGCGCATGATCCGTTGGCGTATGTTCTGGTGCTGCGTATTCTCGAAGCGTTGAGCAGCAGCGATGAGGCATTGTTGCGCGCGTTTGCCGACCGCCACGGTATCGCTTTCTGGCTGCAAACCGGCGGCCCCGACACCGCCCATCCGTTTCACCCGCCGGATTCGGCACTGATGTATTCGCTGCCCGAGTTTGCTGTTTCGCTGCCCTTCGCGCCGACCGAATTCACTCAGGTCAATCACGACATCAACCGTGTGCTGGTGCGTCGCGCTCTGGCGCTGCTCGATCCGCAGCCCGGTGAGCGGATTGCCGATTTTTTCTGCGGCCTCGGCAACTTTACACTGCCAATCGCCCGCAGCGGCGCGCACGTCACCGGCATCGAAGGCAGTCCGGCATTGGTGCGTCGCGCCGAACAAGGCGCGCAGCGAAACGGATTGATGGAACGTTGCACGTTCCTCTGCGCCAATTTGTTTGAAACGACGCAGACAACGCTGCCGTTACTGCTGCCGCTCGACAAGATTCTGATTGATCCGCCGCGCGAAGGCGCCGTCGAACTGGTGAAAGCCTTGCCGCATGCGAACGATGCGAGTAATAAAAGCGCCGCCGTGCGCCGCATCGTTTACGTTTCGTGCAACCCGGCAACGCTGGCGCGCGACGCGGCGGTACTCGTTCACGAACGCGGTTACGCGTTGCGCGCCGCCGGTGTCGTCAACATGTTCCCGCACACCGCGCACGTCGAATCGATCGCGGTGTTCGAACCCGACACTCCCCTCTTCCCTGGAGGGGTCGGGGAAGAGGGGGAAAAACACCTCTCCGCGCCTCCGCGTGAACCATCGTCCCCGCGTTGCTGTAATAAAAAATCCGGGCTCCTTCCATGAGCCTTGGTCGTCAAGGTGTGCTTTACCTCGTCTTCGGACTGGTGCAACTCGCCGTTGACTGGTTGTGCTTCGTCGCGTTGACCTGGTTCGGAATGGCGCCTGCGCCCGCCAATCTGATCGGTCGCGTGAGCGGCGCGCTGCTCGGTTTCTGGCTCAACGGCAAACACACTTTCGGCGTCACCACCCAAGGCAAACTGCGACCCGCTCATCTGGCGCGCTTCATCGTGATGTGGTGCCTCACCACAGCCGCCAGCACCGCCGCCGTCACGCTGGCCGAAGGCGCGGAAGGGCTTTATTTCGCCTGGCTCGTCAAACCGCTGTTCGACGCGCTGCTCGCCGCGTTCGGTTTTCTGATTTCAAAGTTCTGGGTGTATAGATAACTAGAGCGTTTTAGTTGCGTACACTTTTTGATGCGGCGCCCCTATCCCAACCTTCCCCCGCGTGCGAGGGAAGGAGCCACATTCCCTCCCCTGCTTGCGGGGGAGGGATAGGGAGGGGGTGAAGAACCTTCGCAGGTGAGAGAGGCCTTTCGTTGCCGGTTTTGCCCTCTCTCCCGACCTCTCTCCCACAAGTGGGAGAGAGGAGGAACTTTGTCATCCTGCGCGAAGTCGCAGGATCCGCACATCGCATGGATTCTGCGACTTCGCTTAGCTACGCGCAGAATGACAGGAGGGCTATTCAGGGCTTCCTTAGAGCTGGTTGGGCTCAAATGCGTACACTTTTTCCCTCCCGCAAGGGAAGAGGGGAGCATTCAGTCCGTTCCGAACCTGGGGTGATAGGGTCCGAACAAAATGCCGTTCTGGTGTCCAGCGGAAAGCATCTGATAATCCGCCGCTCTGGCCGCATCGTGCGCTCTGTCCGCGACGGTATTGACGATTTGGTTGACGACCGCGCTCACCAATGCGCCGACGAGACCACCGCCACCGCTGTTACCCCCCAACTGGACAGCGGCTCTGCCTGCCCATAATTCCTGGCCTGTTTTGAGATCGACGAGCCTGGCTATCGCCGCCGCCTCTACCACGCTGCTGAGTACGCGATAACTCGTGCCGTAGCGAACGATGGTGATGTACAGCGCCGCATCCGCGCCGAAGATGTCGCGCAATTTGTCCAACTCAATCGCGTGCGCTTCCTCGGCGACAGTCACGCCGTTTTGCTTGAACGTCTCTTGCGAGAGCGTCACCGGAATCACGTAATACCCGGATTCCGCCAAGGGCACGGTGGAAGTAGCGAGAAAGCTCGCCGTCGCTTTGACATCCGGAGACTGATTGATCGGCGGCATCACCAGGATGGAACGCGGGCGACTATCACGGAAAGCCGTGTCATCCCTCTGCGCGACCGGCGCGGCACAGGCACAAAGCAGGAGCACCGTTCCCATCGCCACCGCAAGACGCGCAACGCGAAAAGGCGGAAGAAACGACCTAGACGAATCTCTCATGGCGCGCCTCCCTCTTTCTCTCCTTTTTCTTCTTTCCTGTTTTTCTCGTTTTTCTTGAGAAGAAAGTTCATGTAGGCCGCAGCTTCCGGGAACCGTGCTTTTTCTGTCTCAAAACTGGCGATAGCCTTCGCATCATCGCCAATCTCCGCGTACAGCAGACCCAAGTGAGCATAGAAGCCCGGCGGAGCGGTCTTTCCGCTGGCCGCGATTTTTTCCTGATCGCGCTCCAACGCTTCGATTTGCGCTCCCCGACTCTCGCCCTTCAGATGCGCGTAAACCTGCGATTCGTAACTCCCCCAGGAATAAAGCGACTGCGGCGGGGTCGCGCACCCGGAAAGAAAGGCGGCAAAAACCAGCGCCGGAAAAACCCGGCGGACAAGACGTGTTTCCATCATGCTTTCACTTGCTCGTCGGCTTCCAGGCACCGCTGTCGATCGCGTCGGTCAGGCGATCGACCGCTTCGCGAATCGCCAGATCAAGTACCTTGCCGTTCAGGGTAGAGTCGTAGCCGGACGTCCCGCCAAAACCGACGATTTCCCGACTGGAAAGTTCGTATTCGCCGGCGCCCTGCGCCGAGTAAACCACCTCAGAGGTGTGGATATCGACGATGTTCAGACTGACCTTGGCGTAAGCCACTTGTGATTTGCCGCGCCCCAGAAGGCCGAACAACTGTTGGTCGCCCACTTCCTTGCGGCCGAATTCCGAGACATTTCCGGTGACGACATAAGCCGCGCCCTTCAACTGCTGGGCTTCCTTGCGGATTTCGGCTTCCTGCTTCGCCTCTTCCATATTGTCGCGGTCGAGCACGGTGAAACGGTTGGTTTGCTGCAAGTGGGTAATGAGGATGGTCTTGGATTGGCTGCCCAGCCGATCCACGCCGTCCGAGAAAAGCCCGCGCATGAAGCTGGAACGGTTGTCGAACTTGCCGACGGCGATCGGCGAACGCGGGCCGCTGTAAGGCGTCTTGGCAGCTTGCGTCTGCTCGACGGCAAGACTCCGGTGACTTTCCGTCGCACAACCCGAGAGAAACAAAGCCAGCAACGCGAGGCAAGAACCTTGGGAATATTTCATCGCAATTCCTTTTTTGAGACGTTTGTTCATTCTGCCATGGTTTTGCCCGTAAGGAAAAGCTGCTTTTCCTGCTGCAACATTTTTTAACAAAAGATGAGGCATGCTTTTGCAAAAAATACTCACGGCAGCAAGATGTCTTTGTTACGCTCGTCATCCGCCCAGCGGATTTGTGCGTTCCCCGAATCGCCATACCAGTCGGGCGCCAGTATCCGAAAGCCGTCGATGGTGTCAACGCGATCCCGCCGTCCGATCCGCACCGGGAAAGGCCCTTCCTCGGCGCTTGTCCAGAAAACGTAAAGGCTTTTCACGTCCGGATCGCCTTTCGCCAACCTTTCGTTTTGCGCGGTATTCATCTTGCCGACACGCGACCCGGCGACGCGCGCATAGCGACCGACGTTGATCGCCATCCCGTGATCGGCGGCGTAAAGCGCAAACGCGCCATAATCGGGCGCCGACGGTCGCGCCGGCACGAAACGCACCGTCCGGTACCGTTGCGCCGCCTCATCCCAGAAGGGCGACACCAACGGGCTTTTCCATTCTTTTGTCTGCGTTGCGATATTCTCGTGGAAAACGCTGCGCAACCCCAGCATCCGCGGCGACAAATCCAAGCCCTGCAACACCACGATTCCCAGCAATATCGCTATTCCCAGCCGTGGCCGCGCGCATTGCAGCAACAACGCCGCGCTCCCCAACAGCAGTGCGTAGTACGGCACCCACAACAACCACCCCGATCCCCGTACCATCGCCAGCATTTTCAAGAGGGGTTTCGGCAGCGCCACCTCCAGCACGACCCGGTCGTCCAGCATCACATGGTTCGATACCGCTATCGCCCACAACACCAACGCCACCACGATCAGCGGCCAGTGTTGTTTCGCGTCCGCCCGCGCCGCTTTCGAAACCATCAGCAACAACGCCGCCAGCGCCACCAGCAGCAAGCCGCCGGCACCCAGATACGCGTATCCTTCAAATGCCGATTCCGGTGTTGACGGACGTGCGGGCAAAAAACGCGATCCCCAATCCGGGTTCCAGAAAGCGTTGAGGTTGGCGGCATAGCGGCCGTAGTATTCCATGCCGCCCGAAAACGATCCGGTCGGCAACGTGAAATAACCGGCCAACCACATCACCGTCAGCAAGCTCAGCACCACGGCGGCGATCTCGGTCAGCGCCTGACGCGCGTCCGCCCAGCCATAGCGCCGTAACACGCTCGCCATCCACACCGCCAGCACCAGATACAACAGATACGCGTGCACCAGCGCCGCCGCCCCGGACAGCACACACCAAGCGAGAACCGTCGTCGCCGGCGGTCGCAAGTACAACAGCAACGCCGCCAGAATCAGCCAATGCCCGACCAGCGCATGATGACCGACCACCCTCAGCGTCATCACCGTGCTGACAGTCAGCAACAGCGCCAGCAGCAGTTGCGCGCTCCGGCGCGTCGTGACGCAACACGCCAACAGCCAGGCAAACACGCCCTGCAAGATGAAGCAAACCAAAACCCAGATGCCGAAATACTGAAACGTCGCCGGCAACCATGCCGCCAACAACTTGAACGGCAGCGCGAACAGCGGGATCGAATCGGTGAACACGATTGAACTGCCCATTTCCATCCCGTAATGGCTGGCGCCCGGCGGCAGCAACCACGGCTCGCCGCGAAAAAAATGCCAGCCCACATAAGACTGCATTAGGTCGCCCGACATCAGCCATTGAAAATTCTTCGGATCAAGCGCCGCCGCCGGCAACAACAGGAAAAACAGCGCCGTCCCCAGCGCGCCGCCGACCGCCAGCGCCAAGGCAACATCGCGCCCCCGCCAGTCGGGCACCGTATCAACATCGAACGAAGCTGAAGAAAAAGAATAATGCATAGGTTTCCCGGACGATTGTTAACTGTAGCACAGCCCCGCCGAACCAACACGGTGTCATTGCGCCGTCCCGCAACCCTCCCGAATCCGTCATTCTCTGCTTATGGACATCGGACGATTCGGGTAAAATGGAACATTGCCTTCGCGGGAGAGCGCTATGCTGACAGGATGCTTGGTGCCGATTGTGACGCCGATGACGCCTGACGGCGCGTTGGATTTTGCGGCATTGAGAAAGTTGATCGACTGGTACATCGCCAATGATGTGGCCGGGATTGTGGTCGTCGGCACGACCGGCGAATCGCCGACCATTGATTTTGAGGAACACCACGCGCTGATCAAGACGACGGTCGATCATGTTGCCGGTCGCGTTCATGTGATGGCCGGCACCGGCAGCAATTCGACCGCCGAAGCGATCGAATTGACCGCTTACGCCAAAGAAGTCGGCGCCAACAGTTGCCTGTCGGTCGTCCCCTATTACAACAAGCCGACGCAGGAAGGGATGTACCGACATTTCAAAGCGATCGCCGAGAAAGTCGAGCTGCCGCTGGTGCTTTATAACGTGCCGGGGCGCACCGTCGCCGATCTGACGAACGACACGGTGCTGCGTTTGTCGCAGGTGCCGGGCATTATTGGATTGAAAGACGCGACCGGCGACATCGGCCGCGCCACCGAACTCGTCAGGGCACTGAACGACGCCGGTAAAAAAGAGTTTGCGCTTTACAGCGGCGACGACATCACCAGTCTGGCGTTTCTGTTGCTGGGCGGACACGGCGTGATTTCAGTCACCTCGTGCGTCGCGCCCAAGCTTATCGCCGGAATGTGTCGTGCCGCCGCGCGCGTTGATGTCACGCAGGCGCGCGACATCAACGACACGTTGCTGCCGTTGCACCGGAAACTGTTTGTCGAAGGCAATCCCGTGCCGGTCAAATGGGCGATGGCGCAAATGGGATTGATTTCTGCCGGACTCCGGTTGCCGCTGGCGCCGTTGTCCGAACCGTACCACGAACCGCTGCGGCAAGCTTTGCGCACAGCGGGTTGTCTTGCTTAACTGTTCTCCAAAGGTTGATGGAATGATCCGTTGTTTTGAAATGCGTGCCGCGATGGTCGTCGCGGCCGCGATGTTGGTGTTGTCCGGTTGTGGGGGCGTACAAGGTCTTACCTCCGGTAAACGTATTGATTACCAATCGGCGCGCTCGTCACCGGCGCTGGAAATCCCGCCGGATCTTTCCGCGCCGCAGTACGATGACCGCTACGCCGTCGCTTCGGCTTCCGATCTCGCCAGCCGCGATATCCGCGCCGAAGCCCGGCAAAGAACGGTGTTGCCGGATGTGCCGCTGGCTCGCCTCGAGCGTGCCGGCAGCGAACGCTGGCTGGTGGTTCAGGCTTCGCCGTCCGTCGCCTGGGAGATCCTGCGGCAATTCTGGATCGACACCGGTTTCGTTCTCGCCGAGGAAAAACCGATGATCGGCATCATGGAAACCGATTGGGCCGAAAACCGCGCCGAAATTCCTCAAGATATTCTGCGTCGCACCGTCGGCAAATACATCGACTTTTTCTACACGACGTACAAGCGTGACAAATTCCGCACCCGCATCGAAAAAAGCGCGGAACCGGACACTGTCGAAATTTATTTGTCGCATCGCGGCATGGAACAAGTGCCGACCACCAAGCTCGATGGCGGTTCGCCGGCCGCGTTTGCCTGGGCGTTGATGCCGCCCAATCCCGAACTGGAAGCGGAAATGTTGATGCGGATCATGGTGCGTTTCGGCGCCGCCGAGGAGCAAGCCAAGACCGCCGTCGCGCCAAGCAGCGACACCCCGCAACGCGCCAGCCTGGTCAAGGACAGTGGAGAAATGAAGCTGGTGCTGGCCGATGACTTCGACCGGGCGTGGCGGCGCGTCGGCTTGGCGCTTGACCGCACCGGCTTCACCGTCACCGACCGCGACCGCGCGCAAGGCATTTACTATGTGCGTTATGCCGATCCGAGCGCCGACCTCGCCAAATCCGATTCCTGGTTGTCCAAACTGGCGTTCTGGCGCAGCAATGAAGCGCGCGCCGCCGAAAATTATCGCGTCCTTGTCGCCGCCGGCGGCGAACAAAGTGCCGTCACCGTTCTCAGCGATGCCGGCACCGCCATTCAGTCGGGCGACGCCGAACAGATTTTGACGGTTTTGCAGGAACAGTTGAAATAATTCCCACGCGCCCAACGCTCTGTTTTCGGGAATAAGCGCGATGCGGTTCGCCTCATTGGGTTCCGGCAGCAGCGGTAATGCCCTGCTCGTCGAAGCGGGCGGTGTCCGCCTGATGATTGATTGCGGGTTCGGCTTGCGCGATACCGTGCGCCGGTTGCAGCGCTGCCATGTCGAGCCCGAGTCGATCAATGCCATTTTTATTACCCACGAACACACCGATCACATCGGCGGCACCGCCGCGTTCGCCGGCAAATACCGGATTCCGGTTTGGATGAGCCATGGCACCCGCTCGGCGCTGAACGGCAAGCTCGACAAACTCGACGTTTTGCACACCTTCGACAGCCACGCGCTGCTCGATCTCGGCGATTTGCAGGTGCAAGCGCTGCCGGTGCCGCACGACGCCCGCGAACCGGTGCAGTTCGTCGTCAGCAACGGCGCTCATCGGCTGGCGGTACTCACCGACATCGGCGCTTCGACCGCCTACATCGAAGCGCAAATCAGCGGTTGCGACGCCCTGGTGCTCGAATGCAACCACGATCTCGATCTGTTGTACAACGGCTCCTATCCGTACCCCCTCAAGCAGCGGATCAGCGGCCGCCTCGGTCATTTGCACAACGAAGCCGCCGCCGAACTTTTGGCGGCCATCGACCGCTCGCGCCTGCAACATGTCATCGCGGCGCATCTGTCGCAGCACAACAACCATCCCGATAAGGCGCGAGCGGCGCTGGCGCAGGTCTTGGGCTGTGCGTCCGACTGGATCGGCCTCGCCGATCAGGACGAGGGTTTTGGCTGGCGCAGCCTGTAGGGCAGCGCGCCGTTCCCTGCTATTATTTTGTTTTCAGTTCACGAAAGAGGCGGCATCATGATGAAGGGCAAAGAACTCTATCGCGGCAAAGCCAAAACCGTTTACGCGACCGACGATCCGAACTGGGTCATCATGCATTACCGCGATGACGTTTCCGCTTTCGACGGCGCCAAGCTCGCGCAACTCGACAAAAAAGGGGAAACCAACAACAAGTTCAACGCCTTCATCATGGGCAAGCTCGAAGAAGCCGGCATCAAGACCCATTTCGGCAAGCTGTTGAACGAGCGCGAGTCACTGGTGCGCACCATGAAAATGCTGCCGGTCGAATGCGTCGTGCGTAATGTCTGCGCCGGATCGATGAGCAAACGTCTCGGCATCGCGGAAGGCACCCGTCTGTCCGAGCCGGTTTTCGAATATTTCTACAAGAGCGACGCGCTGCATGATCCGATGGTCAACGACGACCATATCCGCGTGCTGGGCTGGGCCAGCGAAGACGACGTTCAGCGTATGCGCATTCTTACCCGCCGCGTCAACAAAATCCTGCAACCGTTGTTCGCCGATGCCGGCATCGACCTCGTCGATTACAAGCTCGAGTTCGGTCGCGCCATCGACGACCCCGAGGGGCCGCTGTTGCTGGGAGACGAATTCACCCCGGACGGTTGCCGGCTGTGGGACAGCAAGACCGGCGAGAAAATGGACAAGGACCGTTTTCGCCGCGATCTCGGCGACGTCATCGAGTACTACCGTAAAGTGGCGGCACGAATCGGCGCACCGCTTTGAGTCGGCAGCCGGCTGGGCAAGGCTATCAAGCCGCGCCCTCCGGGTATCCGACGGCGAGCGGTGTCATCGGTTTTAGGGACAAAAACGTTTTCGTCCCTGCGAGTGACGCATGACCCCATCAACAGCGCCTCCCTTTTTCTGGTGTTTCGTACCGCGGCGTCATGGCGGCGACCGCAGGAGTGTCGCTTATCGCACAAACACCGACGATTCAGACACGAGCAACCACCGACAAAAAACACCTTGCTTCCTGTTGAGTGAGATAATTACGAAGCTTTTGCAACCCTATACTACCGATTCGGTGATGGCCGGATAATAGCGATTTCTACCTTTCATAAATTAGCGAAATGATACAGAATGCTATAATGAAGACGTCGAAGGAAATCCGGCTTGATAACCTTTTCTTGGCTATCGCCAGAAAAGGCAGTATTGACACCCTCGCCAAGAATGCAGAAACCTCTCCGTCGTACATCAGCCAACTGAAAAACGGTGTCATAGAGCAAAAAACGGGCAAGACAAAGGGGGTAGGGGACGATGTCGCAAGAAAGATCGAAAGAGCGCTGGGAGAACCGACCGGCTGGATGGATGCTGACCACAGCCGCGACGCTTCGCCCGGCACGGCGCGCGCCCGACCCATCCTGACCTATGCGTCGCTTGATGAGCTGCCCATGGAATCAACCGTGCTTATCCCGTCCGCCCGCCCGACTCTGTCCGCCGGTAGCGGGGAAAAACCATCGAGCGCTGCCGAGGAAATCCCTCTTCCTTTCCAGACAGACGGCCTGCGACAACTTAAATCCGAGCCAAAACACCTGTTGGCTGTTAAAGTAACAGACCGCAGCATGGAGCCCTTGCTGTTTTCCGGCGATACTGTCGTGATCGACCGCTCGGAAACGCGGGTGCCGGTCGCCGGCGGCGTGTTCGCCGTCGCTTACGGCGACGAAATGCTGGTGAAGCGCCTGTTCAAGCTGCCGGACGGTTTGCGCGTACAAAGTGACAACCCTTCCGAGGGGCTGACGTTTGAATTGCCCGGAGACCGCGCCGATGCCGTTCAGGTCATCGGGAGGGTGAAATACAGATCTGGAGCTGGAGATTTTTAAATTTAACCAAGGAATGATTATGAAAAAAACTCTGTTTGCGCTCTTTGGCGCGACACTGTTCGCTTGGTCGCTGCTGGTGGGTGCTGCCGATCCGGGAAAGGTCGAATTTAAGGGCATTCCCTTTGGCGCCTCGCAGGAGACGCTTCTCAAAGCGTTTCCCGACTTCAAGTGCAGTGAGGGGACGTGCAATCTCTATGTTGACTTGGAGACCGCCCAAAAATGCGCGGAAAACAAAAACAGGGATCCCAAGGACATCGTCGATGTCAAAAAATCCTTGGACTGCGAGCGCTACTATCGGGACGTGATGAGGTACGGTCCGGCCGTCGTCCAGGTCTATGTTGCGAAATTTGAGAACAACCGGCTGGGTTACGTTTCCGTTATTTTCAACTCTACCTGGTATCAAGAGGTTCGTGGCGCCCTGATCGAAAAGTACGGTGCACAGGCAACGGAAAGAATTGAGACGATCCAGAACAGATTCGGCCAGAATTTTGAAAACCACTTGGCCACCTGGCAGCTCGGCAGCGATTTCGTGCAACTGGAGGAGCGCGCCGCCGATACCGATACGGCGGCTGTCCGTCTGGTCGCCGGCTCGTTCACAGGCGTCGATCAAGACAGGCTGAGAAGAGAAAGAGCGAGAGAAGCGGCCAGAAACCTTTGATCTCGCCCGCCCAGCGGGAAGTCGCTCGACAGCAGTTTGTGGAAAGCCCCGTATGTGGGGCTTTCGCTTTTGCGGGATCGAAAAAGAGAGAAAACACGCTCTCCGATACTGGCAGTATCGCGGCAATATCGCAAACTTGCTATGATGATCTTTTGCTGACCTTTGATTGCCGCCTCCACCGCCTATGTCTGCCAACGCTCCCATCGCCGCTCATCCGGTTGCCCGCTGGCTGATTCTGATCGTCCTTGCGGTCGGCGTGTATTTCTTTCACGGCTTTCTGGTGCCGATTCTGGCGGCGTTGATCATTTCCTTTGCGTCGTGGCCGCTGTACAAAAAACTGGTCGTGCGTTGCCGCAATAAAACGTGGCTGTCGGCCAGCATCGCGACCTTTCTGGTGTTTCTGCTGATCATCGTCCCGCTGGTCATCCTGGTGTTTTACACCATCCGCGAAGTCCAGCATGGCGTCACCTGGCTGGTTTCCGTCAACCGCTACGGTGCCGAAGTGCCCGCCTGGATCATGCAACTACCCGTTGTCGGGGCGTATTTGGCGGAATGGTGGGACGAAACGCTGAACCATCCGCACGCCATCAGCGAACTGACACAACTGATCGGCTTGGGGCAACTCGCCAACATCTCAAAAGTGGTGATCACGTTCGGCGGCCAGTTGTTTTCGGTTCTGTTGGCGCTGCTGTTCATGTTGTTTACCCTGTTTTTCGTTTACAAGGACGGACATTCTCTCGCGCAGCAACTCGACAAAGTCGGCGAACGTATTTTGCCGAAGCGCTGGTACCGCGTTTCGCGCGTCGCCCCGACCATGGTCAGCGCCACCGTTACCGGCATGACGATCATCGCCATCGGCGAAGGCATTGTGTTCGGCTTCGCTTACTGGCTCTTCGGCGCACCGTCGCCGCTGACGCTCGGCATCATCACCGGCGTCATGGCGATGATTCCGGGCGGCGCGCCGACCTCAATGACGCTGGTGTCGCTCTATCTGCTCGGCAGCGGTCATCCGATGGCCGGACTGGGTTTGTTCGCATGGGGAGCCATCCAGTTGTTCGTCGTTGACAAAACCATCCGTCCGAAACTGGTCGGCGGCCCGGCCAAGTTGCCGCTCCTGCCGACACTGTTCGGCTTGGTCGGCGGCGTTCAGACGATGGGTATCGTCGGCCTGTTCGTCGGGCCGGTGGTGATGGCCTTGCTGGTGGCGATCTGGCGGGAATGGCTGACCGAAGAGGATGATGAAGCGCCTGCCGCCGCCGAACATCCGCAATAAAGATGCAAAACGCCAACAACCGAACGCATTAACCGCAGAGAACACAGAAATTCAAAGGGGCCGAGACTCTTTGCGTTCCTTGTGGTTAAAGCCTTTTCACACTACTCCGACAACGTCACCATCACTGGCGCGTGATCCGATGGTTTTTCGCCTTTGCGCTCGTCGCGGTCGATCGTACCGGTAACACATTGCGGCCGCAACGCTTCGGAAACCAGCAAATGATCAATACGCAGGCCGCGGTTTTTGGCAAACCCCAGTTGCCGGTAATCCCACCAACTGAATACGTTCGGCGGTTGTTCGAACAAGCGGAAGCTGTCGGCAAGCCCCAGCGAAAGAAACGACCGGAAGGCGGCACGCTCCTCGTCGGAACATAAAATCTGGCCGCGCCAGGCGCCGGGATCGTACACATCGCGATCGTCCGGTGCGATGTTGAAATCACCGGCAACAATGAGTTTCGGATACTGCGCCAGCATCTCTTCCAGATAACGCCGCAAGCGACGGCACCACTGCATTTTGTATTCGAATTTTTCGCTGCCCACGCTCTGCCCGTTCGGCACATAGACACAAACCACCCTGAGTTGCGCCACCGTCGCCGCAATTACCCGCGCCTGCGGATCATCGTAATCCGCGATCCCGCAACACACTTCGGTGATCGGCACTTCGGTTATCTGTATTTCGCGGCGCGCCAGAATCGCCACGCCGTTGTACGTTTTCTGTCCATGAAAACAGCTCCGGTAACCGGCTTCGAGCAGCGCTTCCTGCGGAAAGCGATGGTCCTCGCACTTGGTTTCCTGCAAGCACACGATGTCCGGCGTCTGCCTCTCCAGCCAAGCCAGCAAGCGCGGCAAACGCACGTTCAGCGAATTGACATTCCAGGCGGCAATCTTCATGGCGGGCGATTTCTTCACCAGAACAAAGGCGGCTCTCAAGCCGCCTTGCCTTTACTGTTCTTCAGCCCCTGCTCAAGTCAGCGGACGGCCAGGAGATGCCGGCGGCGGCGTTACCGGCGACGGCGCGGCTTCAGGTTCCGGCTCATGCTCCGGTGCCGACGAAGGCGCCGGTGCCGACGTGTGCTTCACCGCGGTTTTTACGCCGGCATCCTTGGCGTAACCGCCCTGATCAAGCATCTGTTGCCAGCTTGTTTCATTGAATCCTCTGGCGAAATCCGTCCCCACCTGCAACACCGGCACCTGAAGCCCGCCGGTCAGCTTTTTCAATCGCTCAATACCGGTTTCATCCTGCGTATTGACGAAGGTGTAAGGGATACCGCGTTTTTGCAACAGCGCTTCGGCTTCCTCGCACAGCGTTCCGCATGAAAAGGCGTACAGCGTCACCGGGAAACGCTCCATCGCTTGCCGCGTGCCCGCCGAGATTTTGTCGGTCTCGATGAAATTGCCGCTGGGACGCTTGATCTGTGTGTCCTTGGCGGAGGGCGGCGGCGGCCGGTCGGTATAAACAACACGGCCATCGGCGTCGAGATAGCGATAGAGATTTTTATCTTGCGCGGACACATTGAACGCCAGTGCCAGCACTACCACCGCCGGCACAACGCGACCCAACAACGAAACGAAAGACGAAGAATGAACGAACATGGTCAAACCTCATTAACAGTCTCATCAACAACCCCAATAATGCCATTATGCCGCAGAAATGCCTCCATTTGCGGAGGACGGTCACGAAAGGCAATGAAAGACTGTAGCGCATTTCGTACACTGCCGCATCCGAGGATTTCGTCGCGCAGCCGACGGCCGGTCTTGGCCGAGACCCCGCCCTCTTCCTCGAAAAGACCGTAAGCATCCGATGACAGCACTTCCGCCCACAAATAGCTGTAATAACCGGCAGCATAGCCGCCGGCGAAAATATGACCGAACCCGTTCTCGAAACGGTCGTAATCGGCGTACGCCACCACCGCAATTTCGCGCCGCACGCTGTTCAACACCGCGCGGGCGTTGGGAACCAGCCGCGTCGCGTGCAACCGCATGTCGAATATGCCGAACTCGATCTGCCGAAGCAGATGAAGCCCCGCCTGAAAATTGCGCGCCGCCCGCATTTTGTCGAACAACTCCCGCGGCAGCGGTTCGCCCGTTTCGACATGCCCGCTCATCGCCTCGACCACGTCCCATTCCCAGCAGAAGTTTTCCATCAACTGGCTGGGCAATTCCACCGCATCCCATTCAAACCCCTCCAGCCCGGACACGCCCGGCGTCGGCTCACGCGTCAGCAGTTGGTGCAGACCGTGGCCGAATTCATGAAACAGCGTCAGCACATCATCGTGGGCAAATATCGCCGGCTTGCCGTCCACCGGCGCCGGAAAATTACAGGTCAAATACACCACCGGCTTTTGCATGCCGTCACGCGTCACCCGCAGCGGCAGCGCGCCGTTCATCCATGCCCCGCCCTGCTTTTTTTCGCGCGCATAAAGGTCGAGATAAAACCGCCCGATGACGTCTCCGCTCGTTTCATCGCGCAACTCAAAATGGCGAACATCGGGATGCCAGGTTTCCGTCGGCGCGGCGCCAACCGCCAAGCCGAACAAGGTCTCAATCACCCGGAACAAGCCGTTCAACACTTTTTCTTCCGGAAAGTACGCACGCACTTCCTGATCGGAAAACGCGTAATCACGCTGCTTCATTTTTTCCGAAGCAAACGCCACGTCCCACGGCATCAATGCCTCCAGTCCGAGCGTTTCGCGCGCGAACGTTTTCAGCGCCGCCAGATCGCGCTCGGCGAAAGGCCGTACCCGTTTCGCCAGATCGCCGAGAAACGCCAGCACTTCGTCAACGCTGCCGGCCATTTTCGGCACCAGCGAAACAGCGCCGTAATGCGGATAACCGAGCAGTTCCGCTTCTTCGGCCCGCAACGTCAGCAACCGGCCAATCAGCGCCGTGTTGTCGTGCGCCGGATCGACACCCAGTTCGGACGCGCGCGTCACATAAGCACGATGCAGCGCCGCCCGCAATGAACGCTGTTCGGCGTATTGCATCACCGGCCGGTAACACGGCGCCAGCAAGGTCAACCGCCAGCCCTGTTGCTTGTTTTTCTCCGCCTGCACCCGCGCTTCGGCAATCACGTCGGCCGGTAAACCGGCCAGCTCTTTTTCGTCGGCCACCAGGAACGAAAATTCCTGTGTCGCGTCAAGCACATGATCGTCGAAGGTTGCCGACGACTGCGCCTTTTCCTCCTGCAACGCCTTGAAGCGCACCCGTTGCGGCTCCGGCAGTTCGACGCCGCCCAGACGAAAATCGCGCAACGCGTTGTCGATCGCTTTTTGTTGCGCTTCCGGCAGCGTCACGAACAACGTCCCGTCACGCAAGGCGCGGTAACGCGCAAACAGTCGCGCATCTTGCGATACGTCACTATGGAACGCCGTCAACAGCGGCAAGCCGGTGTTGTACGCATCACGCAGTGCCGGTGAACTGACGACAGCGTTCATATGCGATACCACACCCCACATTTGATCGAGCTGGTCGAGGGCGTCCGCCAGCGGCGCCGCCAGATTTTCCCAAGTCGGCGATTCGCCACAAGCGACGACGCGCTCGAGGGCATCGCGCGCTTCCTGCAAACGTTGCGCCAACGCCGGCGCGACATGTTCGGGACGGATATCGGCAAAAGAGGGAAGGCCTGAGGAAACCAGTAAGGGATTGTTCATGGTGAATACGGTTATTTCAAAATTCCCGGAAAGCCGGAGTTGTGTTCAGTGTCGCGTTAAGCGCCGCCAAGTCTTCCGGCACCCCGATATTAAACCACGGTCCGTCGTAACGTTCGCCGGAAGCGATGCCTTGCGCCACCCACTGCCGGTAATACGGCGTCAGCTTCTGTGGCACACCGAGAGCGATATCGGCAAACAATTCGGTGTGATAAATCCCGATGTTGCCGAACGTCAGCCGTTCGCCGTCCATGCGCAGTCGCCCGTGATTGTCCAGCGCAAAATCGCCTTCGGGATGGTACGGCGGATTGGGCACCATCACCAGATGCGCGAACGTAGTATTTTTCTCCTCGCGTATCGCTTCGATGCGTGGCAAAAGCGTCCGATAGTCGTAAGCCGACCAGACATCGGCACTCACGACCAATACCGGCCCGGGTTCAAGCAGCGGCAATGCCCGCGCGACGCCGCCCGCCGTTTCCAACGCCGGATTCTCCCGCGAATAGAGAAGCCGAACCTGCCACGCCGTGCCGTCGCCAAGCGCCGCTTCGATTTGCGCGCCCAGCCAGGCAACGTTGATCACGATCTCGCGAAATCCGGCGCGCGCCAGCGCCTCGATCTGCCGGACGATCAGCGGTTTGCCACCCGCCGACAGCAACGGCTTCGGTGTATCGTCGGTCAACGGCCGCATCCGTTCGCCGCGCCCCGCCGCCAGAATCATCGCTCGCGCTTTCATCTCCGCGCCACTTCAAAAGGTGTAACCGATGGTCGGCTCGCGTTTTTCGAGCACATCGAGAAAACGCAACAGCGGCGTCAATTCGCTATAACGCGCACAAGCTTGCCGCAGATAACCGAGTACACGCGGCACCTCGGCGAGATACGCATCTTTACCGTCGCGGTGCCACAAGCGCGCGAAAATACCGACGACTTTCAAATGGCGCTGCACCCCCATCCATTCGAAGTCACGCCAAAAATCGTCGAACCGCACCGCCACCGGCAAGGCGGCGGCACGGGCGCGTTCCCAGTAGCGAATCGCCCAATCGAGTTGCTGCTCTTCGTCCCACGCCACATACGCATCGCGCAACAGCGATACCAAATCGTAGGTGATCGGCCCGACGACCGCATCCTGAAAATCGAGTACACCGGGACGGTTTTCCGCAACATCCATCAGATTGCGAACATGGTAATCGCGGTGTACGAACACCTGCGGTTGCGCCCGCGCCGCGGCGATCAACAGCGCAAACGTGCGCTCCAGCATCGCCCGTTCCGCCTCGCGCAGTTCGTGCCCACAATGTCTGGCGACGAACCAGTCCGGAAAAAGGTCGAGTTCGCGGCGTAACAGCGCCTCGTCGTAAGGCGGCAACGCCTGTGGCTCGGTACCGCGCTGCCAGGCTACCAGCGCCGCGATGGCGTCCAGATACAACGCCTGTGCGTCAGCGCCGCGCTCCAGCGCTGTCTGATAAGTGGTGGCGCCCAAGTCGCCGAGCAGCAAAAACCCCTGCGCCACCTCCTGCGCGTAAATCTTCGGCGCGTTGACGCCGCAACCGTGCAGCAAGCCCGCCACCTTGATAAACGGGCGGCAGTCTTCCTTGTCGGGCGGCGCGTCCATCACGATCAGCGAAGGCTCGCCCGCGTACGGCGCGGGCGGGGGTGCTTGAAACGCAACGCGAAAATAACGGCGGAAACTGGCGTCCGCCGACGCGGGCGTCATGGCGTAGGAAGTTCCCCCAAACAGCGAGTCCAGCCAGGCGGCCAACGCAGCGGAACGGGAAAGATCGGCGGTCACAGGCGAATTCGACATGAAAAATTGAAAAAACGGTTCCGGCGCGCGAGAGTGCGCTTGCGAGCCCCGACGTCACCCCGAGACATTGGGGTTTGCCGTGCGCACTCCAACCCATACAAATCAAATTGCGTGACGCCACGAGGTCGGCCACGAGGCCGAAATAGCAGCAACGAAAGCCATCGCGTCGGCTAGAATAACGCATTTTCCTCCTTATGTCGGCGTCGATCTTCATGTCATTGCGGCGGACATTACAGAAAACGGTTCAGCGGGTGCAGCAAGTGCTCAGGCAAGCGCTTTTCGTCGCGGCCGCCGCCGGAAGCCTGTTCGGATTTCCGGCATCCGCTGCCTTGGCACAAGTTGCCGACGCGGAAACCGCCGCCGCCGCGTCTGCCCCGCTCAGGCTGCGCGAAGCGCGTGAGTTGTCGCCGTTCGAAACGATCACACGGCGTCAACAAGACGTTTCGTTCAGGCCACACGCTTTCTCGCGCGAAGGCGACGAACGCGGCGCCGTTTTCCTGCGCGCCGACCGCGTCGAAGGCACCCATCCGCAAGTCGAGGCCAGCGGTCACGTCGAATTGCGCGCACACCGGGAAACGGTGCTGGCCGACTGGATGCGCTACGATCAGGACACCGACACGTTACAGGCTCGCGGCAATGTGGTGATGCGTCGCTATGGCAGTTGGGTCACCGGCCCGGATGTCGATTACGCGCGCGGCACAGCGACCGGCACCTTGCAATCGCCGTCGTTTTACGTCGATGAAGTTGGCGGTCGCGGCGACGCGCAGACGTTGACCTTCGACGGCCCCGACATTTACACGTTGCGCGACAGCCGCTTCACTACCTGCCAGGCGCCGCGCAATGACTGGTTTTTGCACGCCGGCACGATGAAAATTGACACACAGCGTTCAGTCGGCACGGCTTACAACGCCTCAGTCCGGTTCATGAACGTGCCGCTCTTTTATTCGCCGTGGCTGGAATTTCCGTTGAGCGGCGACCGCAAGTCCGGTTTTCTGACGCCGACGTTCGGTTCGTCGAACGCCCGCGGTTTCGAATTCATGTCGCCCTATTATTTCAACCTCGCGCCGAATTACGACGCCACGATCATGCCGCGCCTGATGACCAAACGCGGATTGCAATTGAACAACCAGTTCCGTTATTTGCTGGGCGGCGCTTGGTCGATGAACGGCGAATTCAACGGCGAGTACCTGCCGAACGACCGGCAGGCCGACCGTTCCCGCTACCTGATGTCGTGGAAACATCAGCAAGGTTTGCTGCCGTGGATGAACGCTTACGTCGATGCCACCAAAGTCTCCGACGACAATTATTTCGCCGATCTCGCCGATCGCTTGTCCGTCACTTCGCAAACCACGCTGCCGCGCGAGGCCGGACTCCGACTGTGGCAAGGTCCTTTTTCCGTACTGACGCGCGTGCAGAATTTCCAGACACTGCAAGATCGTGGCGCTAACATCGATCCACCATACAACCGTACACCGCAAATGCTGGTGTCCATGGGCGAATGGATGACCCCAAGCTTGCAGCGCTTTGATCTCAGTCTTTCGGGATCGGCCGAATACTCGCGTTTTCGCCATATCGCTCTGACACAAGGCCAGCGTTTCGTCATCCAACCGACGCTCGCCTGGAAAAAGCAGGACTTGGGATGGTTCGCCGCCGCCCGCGCCAGCGTTCAGCAACGCAATTACTGGCTCGATCCCGCTTCCCCCACGCCGACGCCCGACAAATCTCTGGGCGTCACCATTCCGATGATGAGCCTAGATGGCGGCCTGACTTTCGAGCGCGAAGGCTCGCTCTTCGGCACCCATTATGTGCAAACACTGGAACCGCGTCTCTTCTATCTTTACGTCCCCTTCCGCAACCAGAACAACCTGCCGGTGTTCGATACCACCATCGACGATTTCAGTTTTTCCCAGTTGTTCAGCGAAAACCGCTACATCGGCTATGACCGTTTCGGCGACGCCAATCAACTGACGGTAGCGCTGACTTCACGCATCCTGGCCGACAACGGCGCCGAAATCCTGCGGTTGATGGCCGGTGAACGTTTTTATTTTTCCGGCCAGCGCGTGATGTTCCCGGGAGAAGTGCCGCGCTCAGCCAACAGTTCCGACTTTTTGCTCGGTGCCGAAGCGCAGCTATCACGCGCCTGGTCGGCGTCGATGCTGACCCAATTCAATTTCGATACGTCCCGCTCCGAGCGCTTCAACATCGGCGCCCGCTGGATGCCGTCGCCGGGGCGGGTGTTGTCCGGAACTTGGCGTTATACCCGACAAATTCAAGACCCGGAAAAAGGTCCGACTGAATTGAAACAAATCGACCTCGCCGCGCAATGGCCGCTGTCGGCGCGCTGGAGCGCGGTAGGCCGTTGGAATTATTCGTTCGTTGACGACCCCAAAACAAAAACAAGACCAAAAACGCTGGAAGCGATCGTCGGTGTCGAATACAATGCCGACTGCTGGGTCATCCGCGCCGCCATCCACCGTCTGGCCACGACCGTACAACAGACCAACACCTCGTTCTTTCTGCAACTGGAGTTGAGCGGCTTGGGACGCATCGGCCCGTCGCCGTTGGAGGTGTTGCGCCGCAGCGTTCCCGGTTACACGACCTTCAACGATCCGGCGCGGCGCGATACAACGCCCGGCTACACGACTTACCCTGAATTCTGAGGCTTTCATGAAACCACGCAGCACGTTTCTTTCTTTCTCGCTCCCGTTGGCTGCTACCGCCGGCATATTGCTGTTTGGTGCGCTGCTTGGCAACAGCGCGTTCGCCCAACCGGCCACCGCGCCCGCGACGCCCAGCAGAGGGGCTCCGGAACTGCTCGACCGCATCGTGCTGACCGTCAACGAAGAAGCCGTCACCCGATACGACATCGGCACGCAAAAAAACTCCATCGTGCAGCGGATGAAAGCCGCCAATGTCGCGCCGCCCCCCGACAGCGAACTCGAACGTCAAATCACCGAACGGCTGATCGTCGAAAAAGCATTAATGCAGTTCGCCAGAGAAACCGGTATCCGCGTTGACGACACGATGATTGATCGCGCCATCTCCCAGGTCGCTCAGGGCAACAACTTGACGCTCGAAGAACTGCGGGCGGCGCTGGCGCAAGAAAACATCCCGTTGCCGCTGTATCGTGAAGAGTTGCGCAAACAAATAACGCTGCAACGGTTGCGTGAGCGCGATGTTGACAACCACATCGTCGTCACCGATGCCGAAGTCGATAACTACCTCAAGCTGGTCAATGCTCAGACCGGCGGCGAAACCGAGTATCTGATCTCGCACATTCTCGTCGCTATCCCTTCTCAGGCAACTCCCGACATTATCGATGAGCGCCACGCCCGCGCCGAAGACATCCTCAAGAGACTGCGCAATGGCGCCGACTTCGCGCAAACCGCCGTCTCCACATCGGATGCCTCCGACGCCTTGACCGGCGGCTCGCTCGGCTGGCGAACCGCCGCCCGTTTGCCGGCGATGTTCGCCGACACCGCGCGCACCATGAAAAACGATCAGATTTCGGCCATCCTGCGCAGTCCGGCTGGTTTTCACCTCTTGAAACTGGTTGATTCGCGCAGCCTCAATGAACCGAAAGTGGTCGAGCAAACCCGCGCCCGCCATATTCTGGCGCGCGTCTCCGAAACCACCTCGGAAGACGACGCCAAACAAAAAATTGAGCGCGCCGTGGATCGGCTCGGAGCGGGTGAGTCATTTGAAACCCTCGCGCGCCTAATGTCCGAAGACGCCTCCAGCTCACGCGGCGGCGATCTGGGCTGGATCAGCCCCGGCAACACCGTTCCCGATTTCGAGCGGGCGATGGATGCGCTGCAACCGGGGCAGCGATCAGGTGCCATCCGTACACCGTTCGGCTGGCACCTGATCGAAGTGCTTGAGCGCCGCCAGCAAGACGTCACCGAAGAACACCAGCGCGAACAGGCGCGGTCGGCATTGCATCAGCGCAAGAGCGACGAAGCGTTTGAAGACTACCTCCAGCAAACGCGCGACCGGGCATACGTCGAGTACAAAAGCGGGGAGCGATAGCCTCTTGGCGGAAGCGGTGAGATTCGAACTCACGAAGGGCTTGCACCCTCGCCGGTTTTCAAGACCGGTGCATTCAACCGCTCTGCCACGCTTCCGTAAATGACACCCGCAACGGCGCGATGAGCGCACGGCGGGAGGTGCGCATCGTAGCACGTTTGTGTCGTTCAGCGGCAAATGATCAGTTCAGATGTAGACGTTCAGACGATAGCGGATGTGTGCCACCCCAAAACAAAGAACCCGGGTTTCCCCGGGTTCTTTGTTTACTGTCTTGACTTGCCGCTTTGGGCAGATGGTGAGGCATTCGCCTCGATTACATATCCATCCCCATGCCGCCCATGCCGCCCATGCCGCCGCCCGGCATCGGGGTATCTTCTTTCGGCAGTTCGGCGATCATGCAGTCGGTCGTCAGCATCAGGCCGGCGATCGACGCCGCGTGTTGCAGCGCGGTACGCGATACCTTGGTCGGATCGAGTACGCCCATTTCGACGAGGTCACCGTATTCGCCGGTCGCCGCGTTGAAACCGTAGTTGCCTTTGTTGTCGATCACTTTGTTGACGACGACCGAGGCTTCTTCACCGGCGTTAGCGACGATTTGGCGCAGCGGCTCTTCAATCGCACGCAGCACGATCTTGACGCCGGCTTCCTGATCGCTGTTGGCCACTTTGAGGCTCTTCAGCGTCGCACGAGCGCGCAGGTAAGCCACGCCACCGCCGACAACGATGCCTTCTTCGACCGCCGCACGGGTAGCATGCAGAGCGTCTTCGACACGCGCTTTCTTTTCTTTCATTTCGACTTCGGTCGCGGCGCCGACTTTGATCACCGCCACACCGCCCGCCAGTTTGGCGACGCGCTCTTGCAGTTTTTCACGGTCGTAATCGCTGGTCGCTTCTTCGACTTGCTTGCGGATCGTCTTGACGCGCGCTTCGATGGTGCTCTTATCGCCGGCGCCGTCGATGATCGTGGTGTCTTCCTTGCCGATTTCGATCCGCTTGGCACGACCCAGATCGTTGAGCGTGGCGTTTTCGAGTTTCAGACCCAGTTCTTCGGCGATCACGGTGCCGCCGGTCAGAACGGCGATGTCTTCGAGCATCGCTTTACGGCGGTCGCCAAAGCCCGGCGCCTTGACGGCACAGGCTTTGAGGATGCCGCGAATGTTGTTGACCACCAAGGTCGCCAGCGCTTCGCCGTCGATGTCTTCGGCGATGATCAGCAACGGCTTGCCCGCTTTGGCGACGCCTTCCAGCACCGGCAACAGATCGCGGATGTTGGAAATCTTCTTGTCGTGCAACAGCACATAAGGATCGTCGAGCAAAACCGCTTGCTTGTCGGCGTTGTTGATGAAATACGGCGAGACATAGCCGCGATCGAACTGCATGCCTTCGACCACGTCGAGTTCGTTTTCCAATCCCTTGCCGTCTTCGACGGTAATCACGCCTTCCTTGCCGACCTTGTCCATCGCATCGGCGATGATTTGGCCGATCGACTCATCGGCGTTGGCCGAGATCGAGCCAACTTGGGCGATCTCTTTCGAGGTCGAGCAGGGCTTGCTGATCTTTTTCAATTCTTCGACGACCGCAGTAACGGCTTTGTCGATACCGCGCTTCAGATCCATCGGGTTCATGCCGGCAGCGACATATTTCATGCCTTCGCTGACGATGGATTGCGCCAGAACGGTTGCCGTCGTCGTGCCGTCACCCGCCACATCGGAGGTTTTGCTGGCAACTTCCTTGACCATTTGCGCGCCCATGTTTTCGAACTTGTCCTTGAGTTCGATTTCTTTGGCGACCGAAACACCGTCCTTGGTGATCGTCGGCGCGCCGAAGCTGCGCTCTAAAACGACGTTGCGACCCTTCGGTCCCAACGTAATTTTGACGGCGTTAGCCAGCGTGTTGATTCCGTTGACCATTCTGTTACGTACTTGTTCGCCGAAGCGGACATCTTTTGCTGCCATAGTGATTTCTCCTGGGGAATTCGGTAAATGATGGTTAGAGCGGCCTGTTTAGCCGACGATGCCGATCACATCGTCTTCGCGCATGTGCAGATAGTCCTGGCCATCCATTCTGAATTCCTGGCCGGAGTATTTGCCGAAGAGCACTTTGTCGCCGGCTTTGACACCTATGGCGACAACTTTTCCGTTGTCATCCGTTTTGCCCGGGCCGACGGCGACGACTTCTCCCATCGAGGGTTTTTCGGCAGCGGTGTCGGGGATGAAGATCCCGCCTGCGGTTTTGCGCTCTTCTTCAACGCGCTTTACGATAATCCGGTCATGCAGAGGACGAAGTTTCATGTTGGCACTCACTCCTGTGTAAATAGCCTATAAATGATGGTGGTTCGCAGAAATGCGCCAAACGCAACGATGAAATGGGGGAAACCCCCGGGCGTTGTTAGCACTCTTGCGGCTTGAGTGCTAATGATAGGGATGGCGCAACCGGAAATCAACCCACACCGCAACTTTTTCGAACAAAAACCCGTTGTGGGAAAGCCGGCGATGCCTCAATCCTCGTTGAATGCCGGTCGTGCCCGCGACACTTTACCTGCCCAGTCACCGTCGAGCGCATGGTGGCTCTGCATCGCCGTCAGCAACTCCTCCGGCGTCAACGCCACATGCAGCATATCGACATGGGCGCGCGGCACGAAGCCTTCTCCGACCAGATGCCGCATCATGGTCAACAGCGGATCAAAAAAACCATCGACATTCAGCAACCCGACCGGTTTGGCGTGGATATGCAGTTGCGCCCAGGTAATGACCTCGAACAGCTCATCGAGCGTCCCGAAGCCGCCCGGCAGCGCCACAAATCCGTCGGCACGCGCCGCCATCGCCGCCTTGCGCTCGTGCATCGAATCGACGGCAACCATGGTCGTGGCCGCCGGATGCGCCAGTTCGCGCTGCACCATGAAGCGGGGAATGATGCCGTAGGTTTGCCCGCCGCCGCCGATCACCGCATCGGCTAATGTTCCCATCAGCCCCA
The DNA here is from genome assembly GCA_031260355.1 of Burkholderiales bacterium. Classification (GTDB taxonomy): domain Bacteria; phylum Pseudomonadota; class Gammaproteobacteria; order Burkholderiales; family Casimicrobiaceae; genus UBA931. The sequence goes on along the minus strand of JAIRJZ010000005.1, from coordinate 125,509 downwards.
CCTGGCCGCCGCCCCACACCAGTTCGATTTCATGCGCCGCCAGATACCGACCCAGCGCTTCGGCGGCTTCAATATACGCCGGACGCGCGCCGAACGCCGCGCCGCAAAACACACACAGAGAACGCATGTCCCTCATCTCCTATCGCACGCCTTTTAACCCGCGAGGGTTTGCGGTAGCGTCTTTTTCAGCCGGAAACAAACCGCTGCTTCATGAAGCCCGCTTGTTATGGTTTCTGCGTCTGGTAATACGCCCACATTTTTTTAAACACCCGCCCGGGCTTGCCGTCCCCCACAGGTTTACCGTCAAGCGTGGTGATCGCCAGCACTTCTTTACCCGACGACGTCAGCCACAGTTCATCCGCCGCCAGTACTTCCGCGCGCGACACCGGACGCCTGTCCACCGAAACGCCGATCATCGGCGCGAATTCGAGCACGGCATCGCAGGAAATGCCCGGTAAAATCAAGTGATCCTGCGGCGGCGCCAGAATCACGCCGTCCTTGACGGCGAGAACATTCGATGCCGACGCTTCGGTCAAAAAACCGTCGCGAAAAAGCACCGTCTCCATCGCCCCCGCCTCAACCGCGGTTTGCCGCAACAGCACATTGCCCAGTAACGAAGTGCTTTTGATGTCGCAACAATGCCAGCGAAAATCTTCCGCCGAAACACATGCCACACCGTGTTCGACTTGCTCCGGCGTCGGCAACGTCAACGGGTTGACCATCATGAACACGGTCGGCGTTGCTCCCTGTGGAAAACCATGGTCGCGCGGCGCTACGCCGCGGGTAATTTGCAGGTACACCACTTGCTGCTCATAAGGCGCTTGCCGGATCATTTCCAGAAACAACGCCTCCCATTCGGCGGTGCTTTTCGGATTGGGAATGCGGATCGCCGCCAGACTGTTTTCCAGTCGTTTCAGATGTTGCGCCATCCGGAACGGTTGGCGATGGTACACCGGCACCACTTCATACACGCCGTCACCAAAAATGAACCCGCGATCGAGCACGGAGATTTTGGCGTCCGACAGCGGCTGAAACACACCGTTCAGATAAACCACGGAATCCTGATTCATGATTTCCCTTCTTTTCGTTTGGCCTGTTATTTAACCGCAAAGAACGCATAGAGCGCAAAAAAGGCTTATGCAAAAGCTTGGCTCCGTGAAGAAAGATTCCGTCATTCTGCGCGAAGCGAAGCCACAGAATCCACCGCCTCCTCTCCCCAGCCCTCTCCCGCTTGCAGGAGAGGGAGCTTCAAATTCTCCGCGCACTCCGCGTCTCCGCGTGAGAAATTTCTTTGCGTTTTTTGCGGTTAATTCGTGTCTGCCTTATATCATTTGAACCACAAACGCATCGCGTCCCAACCGCGCCGCAGCAGACTGCCGATGGCCACATCTTCTTGCGCTACCAACGGAAACTCCGCCATCCGTGTCCCGGCGAATTGTACCTGTACCGTGCCGACGTTTTGTCCTTTCCGAATCGGCGCCGTCAACGGTTCTTGCGTCACCAGTTTGATTTGCAGTTTATCGCTTTGGCCTTTCGGCACCGACAGATAACGATCGTTCAGAAAGCCTGCCGCCACTTCCGGCGCGTTGCCCTTCCACACCGGCAATTTCGACACCGGCTCCCCGGCGGGATACAACTGCACGACATCAAACGCCTGATAGCCCCAGTTCAGCAGTTTCTGATTTTCCGAAGCGCGCGCGATGTCAGAGTCCGCCCCGAGAACGACCGAGAGCAAGCGCCGATCGCCGCGTTTTGCCGAAGCGATCAAACACCAGCCGGCACTGTCGGTAAATCCCGTTTTAACGCCGTCAACGTAAGGATCCGTCGTCAACAAGCGGTTGCGATTTTTTTGCGTGATGTTGTTGTAGCGGTATTCTTTCTGCGAATAAAGCGGATAGTAGTCGGGGAAATCGCGGATCAGCGCCGCCGCCAGTTTTACCATATCCGCCGCCGTCGAATAATGTTGGGGATCGGGCAGGCCGGTGCTGTTGATGAAATGCGTTTTCGTCATTCCCATTTTTTGAGCTTGCGCGTTCATCATCGCCGCAAAAGTCGTCTCATCACCGGCAATCAATTCCGCCAGCGCGATCGAGGCATCGTTCCCCGACTGGATGATCATCCCGTGCAACAACTCATCGACACTCACCGGCACCCGCGGGTCGGCGAACATTCTTGAACCGATCGCGCTCTTGGCACGTTCCGAAATCGAGACCTTCTGGTCGAGGCCGATCATTTTGTCGCGCAATGCGCTGAACGCCAGATACGCCGTCATCAACTTGGTTAACGACGCCGGTTCCCGCGGCTCATCGGCACTGACCGCCAGCAACACCTGGTTGCTCGCCATATCGAGAAGAAGGTACGACGACGCGGCAACCGCCGGCGCCGGAATCACCGTGGAAATCGGCGGCGAAGCCGACGGCGCACTCCCCGTCTGGGCAAAAACCCCGGTCGGGACAGCCGTCAACGACAAAGCCAATGCAACAACAGAAAAAAAACGCAACATGAGCAGCATCTCTTCTAAAAATAAATACGCGAAAGGCGTCCATTATAGAGAAAGCCTTTGCCTGGCGGGCGATCAATATTTTTCGTGACAAAAGGTTGATGAAATCGCCTCGCCGTCATTGTCGCCGTCAATCATGGCGACGCTGTGGCAGGAAAAAGAACTATCGTGAAATCTTGCGTGCTCTGGCCATCTAAAAAAACGGCGCCTTACGGCGCCGTTTTTTGCGACTTCAAACGCTCACTTAATTACAATAAATCGTCGGCGTCGTCGTGCTCTGTTTGCCATCTTTGTCCACCACATAAACCGCGAAGGTGGAAGGCGACGGCGGCGCAGCGGAGAACACTACCTGCCCCACCGACCCGCTCACCGTCACGGTCGGATTCGGACCCGCAGGAACCGTGAACGCCTCATAAGGCGATGTCCCTTCCATCACTGTAAACGTGAAGGTTGAACCGGCGACGCACGAGACCCGAGCCGCAGAAGTACCCCAAACAGCCGCACCGCCAACCGGCGTTGTCACCGGAGGCAAGACCGACGGCGGCGGCGAGCTTGACGATGCTGTGTAGCCGATTGACGCCGTAGCGGTATTCCCTACTGCGTCGCGCACCGTCAATGAACCATTGCCGCATTCGGCCACCGTCAGCGTCACCGTCCCGCCGATTGCCGATACGGTTGATGGGCTTACCGTTCCCAATGTCGTAAATACTGCGTAGGGAGGCGTTCCTCCATAAACCCCGAAGGTCGCCGTCCTCAACGGACATGTCGCCGTCGGGCTTGTCCATGATGCCGTTCCCGGTAATACCGCAAGACTGGGACTGACGATGACGAACGAAGTATTGATGGAAATGCCACCACCTTTTGCATTGATCGTGGCCATCTGCGTTGGAACGCCTGATTTGGCCTGGATGGTTGCCTGTGCCTTCCCTCCGCTATCCGTCACCGTTACGGCAGAAGTGCCCCACGGAGAGCCACTGCCCGCCTGAAGCTGATAATCTCCCTGGACGACGTTAAATTGAACCGTTTCATTGCCAACGCCAATACCGTTGAGCTGCAATTCAGCAATACCCTGAGTGCCAGCGCAAATCTGAGCGTAATCGCCGCTTTGCCCTGCTCCGCACCCCTGGGGATTGCCAATAGGTGTTACCGTCAATGACGAAGGCTCAAGATTCAAGGCAACCCATGCGAAAGAGGCGCTTTCTATCCTGCCATTGCTATCTCTGACGAAAACAACGCCTGTTCCATCCTCTGCGGCCAGTTTGACAAAACCATAAACAGTTCTGGCATTTGTCCTCTCCTCTGGAAACACAACACCTGTTGAGTTTGTCCAGATTTCAAAAGGCGCGCGACCATGATCAATATCCAACTTAATCGGCCCATAAGCCATCTTTGTTTCGTTGAGACGCACTCTAAACTCGTCACTCGGACTACCACTACCACCACCGCAACCGGCCATAAGCACCGCAGCGAAGATCGCCAGCAAGAAACTGATTCGGGAGAAAGCGCGTGAGAACATGGTCACCTTCCTGAAGATATTTTGGATAGACGCCCGGAATGCCGAAAATACGTCAGAACAGGCAGATAGGGGCACTCCTTGAGATTAGACATCAACTTCGCCGGTTGACGCAAGAATTTCTTGCATTTCCCGGGACGAAGAGCGGATGTGTTGGTTTTTGTGCCTTTGCCATACACGGCGAACGCCTGCGGATTTGTTTGAGTTTCTACGCTTCTGCGAAGTCTGACCGCGCACTTTGCTCCCCCTCTCAAAAGGAGGCTTTCCCCTCTTTCCGCTCCTTCGGCGCGCCCTCCCCCGCGAGGGGAAGGGTAAATTATCCCCTTTCTACCTTTTTCATTTGCCCGCCAGACCGGCTTGGGCGACAATGCGGCCTTGGCGCGGTTCACCCCGCTTGGGCGTAAAAATCTTTCTTGGAAGCCTCCATGATTCAAAACGACACTTTTTTGCGCGCTCTGCGCCGTGAACCAACCTCCCATACTCCCGTCTGGCTGATGCGGCAGGCCGGACGTTATTTGCCCGAGTACAACCGGACGCGCGCTCAAGCCGGCAGCTTCATGCAGTTGGCGATGACCCCGGAACTGGCTACCGAGGTCACGTTGCAGCCGCTGGAGCGTTTTCCGCTCGACGCTGCCATCCTGTTTTCCGACATTTTGACGGTGCCCGACGCCATGGGGCTGGGTCTGTCGTTTGCCGTCGGCGAAGGCCCGCGCTTTGCGCACAAAACGGATTCGGAAGCCTCCATTCGGGCGCTAACGGTTCCCGATATGAACAAGCTGCGCTACGTTTTCGACGCGGTGACGCAAATCAAGAAAGCGCTGAACGGTCGTGTGCCTTTGATCGGCTTTTCCGGCAGCCCTTTCACGCTGGCTTGTTACACGATTGAAGGCGGTAGCAGCGACGGTTTTCCCAACGTGCGCCGACTCGCTTACAGCCGCCCCGATCTGATGCAGCGGTTGATCGACGTCAACACCGAAGCCGTCACCGTTTACCTGAACGAACAAATTGACGCCGGCGCCGATGCCGTGATGATTTTCGATACTTGGGGCGGACTGCTGCCGGCGGCGGAGTATCGGACGTTTTCGCTGGCCTCAATGCGCCGTGTCCTGGAAGGTCTGAAACCCGGCGCTACCGGCAAAATGCCGACGATTCTGTTTACCAAAGGCGGCGGCGTCTGGCTCGACGAGATGGCCGCCAGCGGCGCCGATGCGCTCGGCCTCGACTGGACGGTCGCTCTGGCGCAGGCTCGTAAAGCTGTCGGCCAGCGCGTCGCCTTGCAAGGCAACCTCGATCCGCTGACCTTGCTGACCGATCCTGCTACCGTCGCCCGCGCCGCCGAGGCCGTCGTCCGCGCGGCCGGATCGGCGCCGGGGCATATTTTCAACTTGGGACACGGTATCGTGCCGCAAACGCCGCCGGAAAATGTCGGCGTGCTGGTGGAAACGGTACACCGGGTATCGCGCGAGATGCGTCAGGCATCGCCGTAGCGGTTTGCCGCGCCATTGCCGTTCTTCGCATTCTAGTGCCACGGTCAAGCGCAATTTACGGGAGAGTGAGGACTTCGCTACGGCTCAGAGGCGTCGAACCGTACGGGTTATTCACATTGAGGCTGTCGAGTCAAGTTAGCGTGACAATTGTTAACTTTGCTTTAACGTGAAACAGTATTTATTTGATTTTAAAAGATTTTAATTAAAAACGCGGGCGGCGGCGGCGGCGGCGGATTTTTATTTCGTCGTTAATTTACAAAGCGGTAGCCGGGTTTCTCACAAAGTTATCCACACGTTGAGCAGGTTTCATGTCCGTCCCGCCATCTGCCGCCCCGCCGCCTTCCGACTGGCCGGAAACGCCGACGATCGCCCATGTGGCGCTGCCGGTGGCGGTGCCGCAGACGTTCGATTACCGGATCCTGCCCGCTCAGACCGTTCTTCCCGGCAGCCTGGTTCAAGTCTCGCTGACCGGAAGAAAACATGTTGGCGTCGTCACCGGGGTGTCCACCCATTCTGAAATCGACGCCGCCCGCCTGCTGTCCCTCGAAACCGGTTACCCGCAACCGCCGTTGCCCGGCGACATCCGCCGCCTCGCCGCGTTCGTCAGCGATTACTACCAATCGCCGCTCGGTCTGGCCTGCTCGCTGGCCGTGCCACCGTTGTCGGCGCAACCGACACCGCCCAAAACGGTCGCCGAACCGCTTGCCCTGACCGATGCCGGTCGCGAACAGTTGGACATCCAGTTCAAGCAACTCGGCAAACGCCCGGCACCGGCCTGGCGAGCGCTGTGGGAGATCGTGCAAAACGGCAACGCGATCAGTATCGCGCAGCAACAAGCGTGCTCGACCGCCCAGAAGAAGTATCTGCGCGATTGGCGTGCCGTCGGCTGGCTGGTTCCTGTCAGAGCGGTTTCGGCTCAAATTCATACACCCTCCCCCCTTGAGAGGGAGAGTGTCCCGAAGGGGCGGGAGAGGGGTAAAAAACACGGCGCAGTCCTGAAAGACATTTGCCCAACCCTTTCCAGCCCTGTTGAAACAACGGTATTCCCGCCGCTACACGCCGAACAGCGTGCCGCTGCCAACGCCATCGAAGCGGCGCTCGGCAGTTTTCAGCCGTTCCTGCTGCAAGGCATCACCGGCAGCGGCAAGACCGAGGTGTACCTCACGCTGGCGGGCGACATCGTCGCGCACGGCGGACAAGTGTTGATCTTGCTGCCGGAAATTCACCTGACGCCGCAGTTTTTGGCGCGCATTCACACGCGGCTGCCGGGTGTTGACACCGCGCTCCTGCACAGCAGCCTGCCCGACGGCGAACGGCTCTACCACTGGCAACGCGCCGCCGAAGGGCGGGCACGACTGGTGCTCGGCACCCGACTGGCGGTGTTCACGCCGCTGCCGAATCTGGCGCTCATCATCGTCGATGAGGAACACGATCCCTCGTTCAAACAACAGGACAACGTCCGCTACCACGCCCGCGATCTCGCCGTCTGGCGCGCCCGCGTCCGGCAAGTGCCGATCGTGCTGGGCAGCGCGACGCCGTCGCTGGAGAGCTACCACCACGCGCAAAACGACCGTTATCGCCATCTGCACATCCGACAACGCGCCGATCCGCAGGCAACGCTGCCGAAGTTGGTGTTGACCCCCGCCAGCCACGATGCTGCCGACCACCAAGGCATCGCGCCAGTATTGTGGGAGGCGATCGGGGCGCGGCTCACCCGTTACGAGCAATCGCTCATCTTCATCAACCGCCGCGGTTTTTCGCCGTCGCTCAAATGCAATGCCTGCACTTGGGAAGCGCAATGTCCGCACTGCGCCGTGCGCCTCGTGCTGCACACCCAGCCGCTGCGTTTGCGCTGCCACCATTGCGGCCACACGCAGCGCGTGCCGGAGCGCTGTCCCTCGTGCGGCAACCTCGATCTGCTGCCGCGCGGTCACGGCACCCAGCGGCTCGAAGCCGCGCTCGCGCAAGCCTTTCCTAACGCCCGCATCGCCCGCATCGACCGCGACAGCACCCGCCGCCGCCACGCCTTCGGTTCGCTTCACCGCCAGATCGCTGATCGCCAGATCGACATCCTGATCGGCACCCAGATGCTCGCCAAGGGCCACGATTTCCCGCGCGTCACGCTGGTCGGCGTACTCGGCGCCGACAACGCGCTGTACAGCGCCGACTTCCGCGCCACCGAACGACTGGCGGCGCTCTTGCATCAGGTGGCAGGACGCGCCGGTCGCAGCGCACTCGCCGGTGAAGTGATCGTCCAGACCGATTTTCCGAACCATCCGCTTTATGAAACTCTCGTCCGCCACGATTACGACGGCTTTGCGCGTGTTCTGCTCGACGAGCGCCGCGCGGCTCACCTGCCGCCGTTTTCGGCGCTGGCGCTGCTGGCTGCCGAGGCGCGCGACGACCACCTCCTCAATACCTTCTTGCGCGACGCGCATCAGCAGGCGCTCGAGCTCGACAACCCCGCCGTCCGCGTTTATCCGCCCTCCCCGGCGGCGCTGGCGCGGCGCGCCGGCTACAACCGCGCTCAGATGGTCATTCAAAGTCACGACCGCCGCACCTTGCAACATTTTCTGACCATGTGGCAGCCGACGCTCGCCGCGCTTCGGACAAAACACGTGCGCTGGACGATCGATGTCGATCCGCTGCAAATATGACGCGGCAGCAAAGGTATAATTTCGGTTTTTGATTATCGGCAAGAACGCGTGAAAGATTTGAGAACCGAATTGAGAGAATGGCTGCTGGCGGCGGTGAAGCGCATCGCGCCGGACGCCGATGATGGTGTTTGCGCCAATATCGTCGTCGAACGTCCGAAGCAGGCGGCGCACGGCGATTACGCCTGCAACGCCGCGATGGTGCTGGCGCGCGCCTTGAAGAAAAATCCGCGCGAGCTGGCGCAACAACTGCAAAACGCTTTGCCGCCCTCGCCGCATGTCGCGCGTCATGAAATCGCCGGTGCCGGTTTTCTCAATCTGTTTCTGACGCAAACCGCACGCGTTTCCATCGTCCGTTGCGCACTCGAAGAAAGCGCGGCATTCGGTCACGGGCAAAGCGGCAATGGTCAGCGCGTCATCGTCGAATTCGTGTCCGCCAATCCGACCGGCCCGCTCCACGTCGGCCATGGGCGACAGGCGGCGCTGGGCGACGCCATCGCCAACCTGCTGTCGGCGCAAGGTTTCAAGGTATCACGCGAGTTCTATTACAACGACGCAGGTCAGCAAATTCACAATCTGGCGCTGTCAGTACAGGCGCGTGCGTACGAATTGCGCGGCGAGGCGGCCGTGTTTCCCGAAAGCGGTTATCACGGCGATTACATCCGCGAGATTGCCCAGAGCTATCTGGATCAAAACGCCGGCAGGGTTGACGATCTTGACGGTGTGCGCCGTTTCGCCGTTGCTGCACTGCGCAAAGAGCAGGACATCGATTTGCAAGCATTCGGCGTGTACTTCGACAATTACTACCTCGAAAGCTCGTTGTACACCGATGGTCGCGTCGAAGCGACGGTGCAAAAGCTCGTCGCTTCGGGACACACCTACGAACAAGACGGCGCTTTGTGGTTGCGCACCACCGATTTCGGCGACGACAAAGACCGCGTGATGCGCAAGGCCGATGGTCATTACACCTATTTCGTCCCCGATGTCGCCTACCACGTCACCAAATGGGAACGCGGCTTCACTCAGGCGATCAACATTCAGGGCACAGACCACCACGGCACCATCGCGCGGGTGCGCGCCGGCTTGCAGGCGCTGAATCTCGGCATCCCGAAAGATTACCCCGCGTATGTGCTGCACAAGATGGTCACGGTGATGCGCGGCCATGAAGAAGTGAAGATTTCCAAACGCGCCGGCAGTTATGTCACCGTGCGCGACCTGATCGACGAAGTCGGACGCGACGCCGTGCGTTTCTTCCTGTCGATGCGCAAGGCCGATACCGAATTCGTGTTCGACCTCGAGCTGGCGCGCTCGCAGGCCGAAGAAAATCCGGTGTATTACGTACAATACGCGCACGCCCGTGTGATGTCGGTACTGCGGCAGGCGCAGCAAACGCACGATGCCGTGGCGTCCGCATCGGAAACGGCCAATCTGGCGCTACTCGATCGCCCGCACGAAGAAGCGCTGTTGCGCCGGCTCGCCGATTTCCCGGCCGACATGGCCGTCGCCGCCCGCGAACTGGCGCCGCACCACATCACCGCTTATCTGCGCGAGCTGGCCGGCGAATTTCACGGCTATTACAATGCCGAGCGTTTCCTGGTCGATGACGCCGCGTTACGACAAGCCCGGTTGACATTGGTCGTCGCTGTAGGTCAGACTCTACGGAATGGTCTGGCGGTTCTGGGAATCACCGCGCCCAACGAAATGTAGGCAACGAAAATACGCAACGAAAGCAAGTTCAAGGCAAATCACGATGGCACAACGCAGAACGACCTCTTTTCGCTGGGGCACATTGTTCACCGGAATTTTCGTCGGCATCGTCACCGGCTTGGTGCTGGCGTTGACGGCGGCCTGGAAACTGGGCGGCAGCGCCGTTCTCGAAGTGTTCGCCACCAAAGACAAACCCGCCGCCAGCCAGCGTATTCCCGATAACGCCCCAACGGCGAAAACCGGCGGTGAGAAGCCGAATTTCGATTTCTATAAGGTTTTGCCGGAAGGCGGGGACGCCACCGCCCAAAACGACAAAACCATTGCACCGGCAACACCGGCGGCGAGGCCAGCCGAACAACGTCCGGCCACCGTCGCAGCGATTCCGGAAAACTCGGCGACGCGGCCTGTTTCCGCGACACCCACGGCAACCTCCGCCAAACCCAAGGATATTTACTGGCTGCAAGTCGGTTCGTTTTCACGTCAGGAAGAAGCCGAAAACCGCAAGGCCGAATTGGCGTTGTTCGGTTGGGAGGCGACCGTCCAAAGAGGCGAATCACCCGGTCGCGGCATCCTCTACCGGGTGCGCGTCGGCCCCTACGACAATGCCGAGCAAACCGGGCGAATGAAAGCCGAACTGACGCAACGTAAATTCGACGCTGCCGTCGTCCGCCAATGATGACGGCGCTCTTAACGAATTTGTCCGCTTGTAGTTGATTATTTGTAGTTATTTCTCAAGGAGTCCTTTCATGAAAATCCGTTCTTTGCGCAATTCGTGGCCGATGGTTTTGTTCGGCGCCCTGTTGAGCGTTTCCCTGTTTGCCGCTTCGTCGCTGCCGTCGAGCGCGTTGGCCGCCGTCTCCGAAGGCAAAGAGTTCAAGCGGATTGCCCCGCAAACGACGGACGTTCCCGCCGGCAAGATCGAGGTGGTCGAGTTTTTCTCCTACGGTTGCGGCGCTTGCGCCCAGCTCAACCCGCAGGTTGAGACATGGAAGAAGACGCTTCCTGCCGATGTCGTCTTTCACAAGGTGCCGGTCAGTTGGGGTCGCGAGCAATGGAACGCCATGGCGCGCGTCTTTCATGCGCTCGACGCCATCGGCGAAGAAAGCCGGCTGTCGGCCGATGTTTTCAACGCGCTACAAAGAGAAGGGATCAACCTGACCGATAAAAAAATCTTCCTCGACTGGGCCGAGAAGAAAGGGGGCGATCGCAAGAAGCTGGAAGGCCTGTACGATTCGTTTGCCGTCAACAGCAAAGTGATGCAAGGGAATAAAAAAGCGGAAAACTACAAAGTGCAAAGCGTACCGCGTTTCTACATCAACGGTCGTTACGAAATCAATACCGATGCGTTCGGTTCGGCTGCGCAAATGTTCAGCGGCATCGACGAAGTGATTGCGATCGCCCGCAAGGAAACCAGCAAGAAGTAAGGCTTTTCGTCGCATGAACGTTTTCATTACCGGCGCCTCTTCCGGCTTGGGAGAGGCGCTGGCGTATCGATACGCCAAGACCGGCGCCACGCTCGGTCTTTTTGCGCGTCGGCGCGACCGCTTGCGTCACTTGCAGGAAACGCTGGGCGCGACCGCGACCTCGCCCGTCCATATCTACGAAGGCGACGTCACCGATGTCTCAGCATTGCAATACGCCGCTCAAGACTTCCTCGCTGCCGCCGGCGTCCCCGATATCGTGATCGCCAACGCCGGCGTTTCGCACGGCACCGTCACTGGCGGCAAGGGCGAAGCCGATCTGCCCGTTTTCCACGAAGTGTTCGACACCAACGTGATGGGCATCGTCAACACCTTCCATCCGTTCGTCGATGCGATGCGCGAGGCGCGCCGCGGCACGCTGGTCGGCATCGCCAGCGTCGCCGGTTTTCGCGGTCTGCCCGGTTCCGGCGCTTATTCCGCTTCAAAAGCCGCCGCCATTTCGTACCTCGAAAGTTTGCGGGTCGAACTGCGTGGCAGCGGCATTGCCGTCGTCACCCTGTGTCCCGGTTTTATCGCCACCCCGATGACTGCGAACAACCCGTACCCGATGCCGTTTCTGATCTCCGCATCCGAAGCAGCCGACCTGATGGTGCGAGCCATTGAGAAAAAGAAACGCCGCTATGTTTTCCCTTGGCCGATGATGCTCGTCGGCAAACTGTTGCGTGTGCTGCCGAATGTCCTTTATGATGCGCTGTTCGCCCATGCGCCGCACAAACCGCGAAAATAACTTCCCCCCCTTCTCCGTCACCGGACTGTCACCCCCCCCCCGTTTCGCCATCCTCGCTGACTTTATCGAAAACCATGAACGAACCCGCCGATCTTTCCGCGCCGCCGCTGTGGGGCTTGAACATTTATCCGCTGCGCGAAACGCTCGACCGCGAGTTTCACGCGCGCCCCTGCGAAAACGTTCAGCCGCCCGCGCGCATCATGCATCTGGTCATGGTCACCGAACCGTCGCAAGCCGACCAAACGCATGAGCACGTGGCGCGTCTTTGCCAGCACTTCGGCGTCACCGCGCCGACCTCTGGCGACGCTGCGCACTTCAGCATGCGTTGCAGTGAAACGCTGTCGCTTAAATGGGAGCGACATCAGGAATTTTCGACTTACACTTTTTTTCTGTCGGGCGCGTTCGCCGAACCTTTTTCCCCTGCTTTCGAAACAGCGCTTCCGACAGCATGGCTCGGCGACATCCCCGGCGATCTGCTGGTGGCGACCCAAATCGCTTTCGAACCGGCGTCTGCTCCCGCCCGCTCTTTGGCGCAGTTGCATGAACTCTTCGGTACGACACAACTGATCGGCGCGCATGCGATCAACGGCAGCGCCAGCGTGTTCAGTGATTTTCTGGCGAGCCGCGACGGTTCTTCGCGCATTCTGGTGCAAGACCACCATCTGACCGGCCATCAGCCGGGACGCCTGGTGCAACGTCTGCTCGACATCGAAACCTATCGGGCAATGGCGATTCTCGGTTTTCCGCGCATGCGCCTTTTGACTCAGGAGTTGAGCCGGATGGAGCAACACCTGAGCGATCTCACCGCTTCGCTGGCGCAAGACTCCGATCACGAACACGACAAGCAAAACCTGCAAGAGTTGATGCGGCTGGCCGGTGAGACCGAGCACATTTCGGCATCGTTCGCCTACCGTTTCTCCGCTGGCCGCGCTTACCACGCGCTGGTGCAGCACCGGCTGAAAGCGTTGCGCGAAACGCGGATCGAGGGTCTGCCGCCGATTCACGAATTTCTCGAACGCCGTTTCGCACCAGCGATGCGCACCATCGAAGCGGCGCACGAGCGGCTGGAACGCTTGTCACAGCGAGTTGCCCGCGCCGCTACCTTGTTGCGCACGACGGTGGATGTGGCGCTGGCAGAACAAAACAGTTCGTTGCTGGCGTCGATGAACCAGCGCGTCAAACTGCAATTGCGTTTGCAGGAAATGGTCGAAGGTTTGTCGATCTTCATCCTAGGCTATTACTTGACCGGCCTGCTCGGCTACGGCTACAAAGCGCTGGCGCATCTGGGAGTGCCGATCGATGTTGACCTTACGATTGCCGCCACCATACCGTTCGTATTGCTCAGTATCTGGCTGACGATTCGCTGGCGCCGCAAAAAACTGATGGAAACACATCCCGGCACATCGTCATAGCGCCGCACACCGTATGAAGACGGCGCGGAAACGGCGCGCAAAACCGCTTCCTGCCGTCGGGTAGGCGCTCCGCCGATCCACTGTTTGTAAAAAGTCTTCCGGATTCGAGCCGCGCTTCAAAATCCGGGTATAATGCGGTTCCAGCACATGTGCTGGATTTTTTTCGCCCATGCTTACCGACAGGTTTTGCTGATTGATGACGATGCTTCGCTACTTGCTGACGCCACGAAACCGAGAGATTGCTGTTTTCCGTGACCGCGCTTTGCGGAGCCGTTCTGTTTTATGAGATCCCCCGTTATTCGGGGGATTTTTTTAACCGCATCCCGATGCTTTTGAAACACCGCACGACACCAATGGAAACACAACGCTCCCGCCACTTTACAGGAGACCACGCCATGCACCCTTCGTCCTCTCCGGCCACCTTGCGCGCGCTGATCGAACCGCTCATTCATCAACACGGCGGCTGGGTCAATGCGCACGCTCATGCCGACCGCGCCTTCACCCTCGACGCGCACATGCTCGAGATTTACTGCACGCAAACGCTGGAACGCAAGTGGGACGCGGTGGACGCGATGAAACGCAACTCGTCCGTTGACGATTATTACGGCCGTTTCTGCCGAACCATCGAATTGATGATCGCGCAAGGCGTCACCGCGATGTGCTCGTTCGTCGATATCGACCCGGCTGCCGGCGACCGCGCCATTCAAGGCGCATTGCGCGCGCGCGAACAGTACCGCGACGACATCACCGTGCTCTACGCCAATCAGACGCTCAAGGGCGTGATCGATCCCGAAGCCCGCGCCTGGTTCGACCGCGGCGTCGAACTGGTTGACATCATCGGCGCCTTGCCGAAGCGCGACGAACGCGATTTCGGCCGCGGCGCCGAAGCGCTCGACATCGTGCTCGGTGTTGCCAAAGCGACCAACAAAATGGTGCATGCCCACGTCGATCAATTCAACGACGCGCACGAGCACGAAACCGAACAGTTATGCAACAAAACCGTTGAACACGGCATGCAAGGTCGCGTCGTCGCCATTCACGGCATTTCAATCGCCGCTCACGCCAAACAGTACCGTTTGCGTCTTTACGAAAAAATGCGCGACGCCGGGGTGATGACCATCGCCTGCCCGATGGCGTGGATCGATACGCCGCGCTCGGAATTTATCGGCCCGGCGCACAACGCTTTAACGCCGATTGACGAAATGATCCCGGCAGGTGTGACCGTCGCCATCGGCACCGACAACATCAGTGACGCGATGGTGCCCTTCTGCGAGGGCGATATGTGGCGCGAACTGTCGTTGCTCGCCGCCGGTTGCCGTTACACCGATTTCGACGAACTCGTGCGCATTGCCACCGACAACGGTCGCCGTGCGCTGGGTTTGCCGCTGTTAAATGCACCAAACACCATCAAGGAAAACACTCATGCCGACGCGACCCTTTTATGATCCGTCGCTGAGCTACGAAGAGAACTATGCGCACGGCCCTTTCGGGTTGTTTGCGACGGTTCCTGAGACCTCGCCGATTGATGTCGCGCCGCGCGAGCGCTTTCTCGGCATCCCGATGCACAGCACCTTCGGCATTCCGGCCGGGCCGCTGCTCAACAGCCGATTCGTCGCCGCCGCTTTCGCGCACGGCTTCGATCTGTGCGTCTATAAAACCGTGCGCAGCGCCGCGTATCCCAGCCATCCGTTTCCGAACACACTGGCCGTCGAATGCGATGGCGCCATGGCTCCCGGCCAGACGCTGATCGCGCACCCGGCCGACGCGCTCGGCAAAATGCCGCCGCATTCGATCACCAATTCGTTCGGCGTGCCGTCGCAACCGCCGGATGTCTGGCAATCCGATATGAAAGACGCCGTGCGTAGCGCACAACAGGGACAAGTGATGATCGGCAGCTTTCAGGGCAGCGGTGAAGGTATCGCGCAAATCGCCGATTATGCGCGCGCCGCGCGGCTGGTCGCTGAAACCGGCGCGCCGGTACTGGAAGCCAATCTGTCGTGTCCCAACGAGGGCAAAAAAGGCCTTTTGTGTTTCGACCTCGAAAAAGTCAACGCTGTCGTCGATGCGATTCGAAAAGAAGTGTCAGATCGCCCGCTGTTGCTCAAGCTCGCGTATTTTGACGACGCTTCCGTACTGGAGGCTTTGGTCTGCGCTCTGGCTGATAAAGTCGATGGCTTTTGCGCAATCAACACCCTGCCGGCGCGTGTCGTCGATGCGACCGGCCAACCGGCATTGCCCGGTGAAGGCCGCGACATCAGCGGCATTTGCGGCGCAGCGATCCGCTGGGCCGGTCTGTCGATGACACAAAAGCTCGCCGACATTCGCGCTCGCCACAGCTTGCACTTTGCGATTGTCGCCAACGGCGGCGTATTGACGCCCGCCGACGATGCCGATTACCGCCAAGCCGGCGCCGACGCCGTGATGAGCGCCACCGGCGCCATGTGGAACCCCTGTCTTGCTCAGCAAATCAAAAAGGAACGCCGCCATGACCTCACATAACCCCGCCCCGATCACGACCGCGATGCTGGCCGAACACCTGCTGCGCATCCACGCGATCATTTTTCTGGTTGAGCAGCCGCTTCGTTTCAAGTCGGGGCTGATCTCGCCGGTTTACGTGGACAACCGCAGCCTGATTTATCATCCGCAAACCTGGCATGTTCTGATCGACGCGCTGAGTTCCCATATCGCGTCGGGCAGGTTTCAATTCGATATCATTGCCGGCGTCGAAACTGCCGGCATTCCGCACAGTTCCGTGCTTGCGTATCGGCGCAATGTGCCCAGCGTTTTCGTGCGCAAACAAACCAAAACGCACGGCACCCGCAACCGCGTCGAAGGCGGCGATGTGCGCGACAAGCGCGTACTGCTGATCGAGGACCACATCTCGACCGGCCTTTCCAGCCTCGACGGCGTCCAGGCGCTGCGACAGGCCGGCGCCATCGTCACCGATTGCCTGAGCATCACCAGCTACAACTTCGCCGAAGCGCGGCAGGCGTTCGCCGACGCCGGCGTCACCCCGCACACGCTGCTGACCTTTGACGCGATCCTCGACATTGCTGTGCGTTGCGGCTTTTTCGACGACAAGAAAAAGGCCATCATTGCCGACTGGCTGGCCGACCCGTGGCCATGGGCAGAAAAGAACGGCATCACCGCCACCGCCGTCGAAAACTGATCGGTTCACACGAAGGCGCGAAGAACGCGGAGAAAATCTGCCCCTCGAGGAGGAGGATACCCCGAAGGGGTGGGAGAGGGTTCCCTCCCCTTCAAGGGGAGGGGCAGGGTGGGGATGGGGTTAATGACTGTGTCCCTTTAAATCAAAAACGCTCCAGGGAAATTGCCGGGTCACGCGAAAATACCGGCATTGAAAACAGAAAACATTTCAGGTTGGAAACATGCACATCCTCGACAAACTCAATTCCCGCATCACCCGCTCGCGCTCGCTGCTGTGCGTCGGTCTGGACAGCGAACTCGCGCGGTTGCCGGCGCGTTTTCAGAAAGAAGCGCAACCGCAATTCGCGTTCAATCGCTGGATCATCGACCAAACGCTCGAAAGCGCCGCCGCTTACAAACTGAACAGCGCGTTTTACGAAGCCCACGGCGCCGTCGGCTGGGAAGCGATGCAGCGCACGATGGATTACCTGTGCGAAACCGCGCCCGATGTGTTCACCATCATCGATGCCAAACGCGCCGACATCGGCAACACCAGCGCCCAATACGCCGCCGCGTTCTTCGACACGCTGGGTTGCGATGCCGTCACACTGCACCCCTGGCTCGGCGGCGAAGCGCTGCAATCGTTTCTGGCGCGACCCGACAAAGCCGCGATCATCCTCTGCCATACCTCAAATCCCGGTAGCAGTGAATTGCAGGATTTGACCGTGACCGGCGCCGACGGCATTCCGCTGCCGCTGTGGCGTCACCTCGCCCGTCAAATCGCCGCAAAGTGGAACGCGCAACGCAACTGCATGCTGGTCGTCGGCGCCACCGTTCCCGATGTGATCCGCGACGTACGCGCCGATACCGGCGATATGGTGTTGCTGGTGCCCGGCATCGGCGCTCAGGGCGGCGACCTCGATGCTGTCTTGCGCCACGGCCTTACTGCCAACAGCCCCAGTTCCGACCGCCGCGGCCTGCTGATCAACGCCAGCCGCAGCATCCTCTTCGCCGACGATCCGGGCCGAGAAGCACAGGCGCTGCAACAGGCGATTGAGGCAGGGCGCCAGAAAAAATAGGGGCGTTTTCGCTGGAACAGGCTCTTCTGCCTGTCTTTTCCGGCGTCATCGCGGAGCCTTTGGCCTTGGGTTATCGCCCTGTAATGACGTAGGCTTGATTCAAGCCTTCCACCTCCCGCTCTCGACATTTGCGCCAAAGCACTGGAAAATAGCGCCGTTTCCCCAACCGGGAGCCTATGTGTCTTCCGGGGAACTTTTTTATGACGAGGGGGCGCACGCAGTCTTGAGCGGTTTCGCGGATGTGCTGTCGCGGGGAGGGCTCTTGGCGCCCGGAACGATTTTTTTCTGGGAATTTATTATGTTATTTTGGCTTCTTCTGGCGCTGGTCTGCGCCGTCCTCGCCATTGTTTACGGCGTCCTGACCACCAAATCGATTCTTGCCAAACCCGCCGGCAATGAGCGAATGCAGGAAATTGCCGCCGCCATTCAGGCCGGCGCCAAAGCGTATCTCAACCGTCAATACATGACGATCGGCATCGTCGGTGCCGTGCTGTTTTTCGTTGTCGGCTTTGCTCTCAACTGGCTGATGGCCATCGGCTTCCTGATCGGCGCGGTGTTGTCGGGCGTGGCCGGTTACGTCGGGATGCACGTGTCGGTACGTTCCAATGTTCGCACCGCCGAAGCAGCGCGCAGCGGGCTGGCGGCGGCGCTCGATGTCGCGTTCCGCGGCGGCGCCATCACCGGCATGCTGGTCGTCGGTCTCGGTCTGCTGGGTGTTGCCGGGTTCTTTCTGGTTTTGTTGCTGATAGGCGATACTTCCAGAGGGCTGCAAGACATCGTTCACCCACTTGTCGGACTGGCATTCGGCGGTTCGCTGATTTCAATTTTCGCGCGATTGGGCGGCGGCATTTTCACCAAGGGCGCTGATGTCGGCGCCGATTTGGTCGGAAAGGTCGAAGCCGGAATCCCCGAAGACGACCCGCGCAACCCGGCGGTGATTGCCGATAACGTCGGCGACAACGTCGGCGACTGTGCCGGGATGGCTGCCGACTTGTTCGAGACCTATGCGGTGACGATCATAGCGACCATGCTGCTCGGCGCGCTGATGCTGCCATTAATAGGCGAAGCGGCGGTAACGTATCCGCTGGCGCTCGGCGGCTTCTCGATCATCGCGTCAATCATCGGCACGTTCTTCGTCAAGACCAAAAGCGGCAAGATCATGCGGGCGCTGTACAACGGCCTGATCGTCGCCGGTGTTTTAGCGGCAATCGGCTTCGCCGTCATCACGTACCTCATGTTCGGCAACATTTCCGATGTGTATCCCAATCTGTCGTGGTGCAATCTCTACGCCGCTTCGCTGATCGGCTTGGCGCTGACCGCCGCGATGGTGGTGATCACCGAGTATTACACCGGCACCGACTTCAAACCGGTCAAGCATGTCGCGCAAGCCTCGACCACCGGTCACGCCACCAACATCATCGCCGGTCTCGGCATTTCGATGAAGGCGACGGCCTGGCCGGTGCTGGCGGTGTGCGCGTCGATCCTCGGCGCTTACGCGCTGGCGGGGTTGTTCGGTATCGCCGTCGCGGCGACCGCGATGTTGTCGATGACCGGCATCATCGTCGCGCTCGACGCTTACGGCCCGATCACCGACAACGCCGGCGGTATCGCCGAAATGAGCGAACTGCCGGATTCGGTACGCGCGGTCACCGATCCGCTCGATGCCGTCGGCAATACCACCAAGGCCGTGACCAAAGGCTATGCGATCGGTTCGGCCGGATTGGCGGCGCTGGTGCTCTTCGCCGACTACACGCACGCGCTCGAAAATTACGGTATCAATATCACGTTCGATCTCTCCGAACCGATGGTGATTGTCGGCCTCTTCATCGGCGGCCTGATTCCTTACCTCTTCGGCGCGATGGCGATGGAAGCGGTTGGTCGTGCTGCCGGGGCAGTGGTGATCGAAGTACGCCGCCAGTTCCGCGAGATCGCCGGCATCATGGAAGGCAAAGCCAAGCCCGAATACGGCACAGCGGTTGACATGCTGACCAAGGCTGCGATCAAAGAAATGATCATTCCGTCGCTGTTGCCGGTGCTGGTTCCGGTCGTCGTCGGCCTGACACTCGGCCCACAGGCACTCGGCGGTCTGCTGATGGGCACCATCATCACCGGAATTTTCGTGGCAATTTCGATGACTACCGGCGGCGGCGCCTGGGATAACGCCAAAAAGTACATCGAAGACGGCAACTTCGGCGGCAAAGGCTCCGACGCCCACAAAGCAGCGGTCACCGGCGATACCGTCGGCGATCCGTACAAGGACACGGCGGGCCCGGCGATCAACCCGCTGATCAAGATCATCAACATCGTCGCGCTGATGATCGTGCCGTTGATGGCAGGCAGTGGACAGCAGCCGTTGACGAAAAACGAGGAGCTCATCGTAGCGCCGATCGTCGCTGTCGTCGAAGTTTCGCGCCACGATCTGCAAACACCGGTTCTGCTCCTTGGCTCCGGCGACAAGACTGAAGCGTATCAACCTGTTTCGCAGTAAAAACAGCGAATCTAACGGCGCAGAAGAGCTTCTTCTGCGCCGTTATTTTTTGCCTCATAATTCTGGTATGGTGTTTCTTACGACCGATATTTTTCATATGCCCTAACACCAATCGCCACCGCCCGCCATGCTGTTCCTGAAAAACCTTTTCAAGAAAAAAACATCAAACCTCAGTCGCCGGTTCGCCATCCCGGTACTGTGTTACCACAGCTCCCATATCTGGGGGACTGCTTACTCCCAGAATAACTCCGTCGCGATGGAAGAAGATTTGCGTTACCTGCTGGAAGCCGGTTATCGACTGCTCTCACCTCTTTCTTTGGCTCTGGCGCTCCGTCAGGAAAACGATGCTCTTTTGACGGGAAAACTCGTTTGCATCACGTTTGATGACGGGATGACTTACGATTACTTTGATCAGGAACATTTCAATGCTGGCTTCGTAAAGAGTTTTCACACTGTCCTGAGTCAAAGCCCTTTACACAAAACCGTTGTCGGCAACACTCCCGCCAGCGTCGGTTTCATGATTGTCTCCCCGGCCGCGCGTCACATCATTGACCAGGCCTGCCTGCTTGGAGGAAACTACCTCAGTGACAGTTGGTGGCGCGAATGCGCACAAAAAGGCATCATCGGCATCGGCAATCACAGTTGGGACCATACGCACGAATTACTTGAAACCGTGTGTCAAGCCGAAAATATCAAAGGTTCTTTTCTCTCGATCAATACTTACACCGATGCTGATCAGCAAATACGCGCCGCACAAGACCATCTCGATGCGGTGACCGGCGGTTGCGCCACGCCCTTGTTTGCCTATCCGTATGGCCATGCTTCGGATTATCTCGTCAACGAGTATTTTCCGAATTACGAAAGAGAACACCGGCAACTGGCGGCATTCGGCACTGGCGGCGAACCGGTCACCCAAAGCAGCAACCTTTGGGCGCTGCCGCGTTATGTGTGCGGCCAGCATTGGCGCAGCCCCGACGACTTCAGAAAACTTTTTTCTGACCTTGGAGATCGTTCATGAATTTTCTGAAACGCTTGCTGAAAAATCAACCGCCTGCCGAGGTCGCCTCCGCCAAAACAGGACAGAACAAAGTGCCGTCGCCGAAAGCGGCGACCTATTTCGCGTCTCGCATTTCGGACGTTCTTTGCGTTACGGAAGTAGCAAACGCCGAATTTTTCGTTGGCGATCTTTTCCGCCGGCGTTTCAACACACCCTCTTTTCCCGACATGCCCCGGCATTTTGTTGCGTTTTACAAAACCGCCGAAAAAACGATGATGCCGGTCGGTTACGTCCATCAAACCCCGTGGGAAAATTGCTACCTATGCGGCGGACTGGTCATCGATGATCGTTGCTATCGGCTTATTCCGGCAGCGCACCGCCAACTCATTCGCGAAGCGGGCGGCATTGCCGAATATTTGCAGCGCGAAAGTTTTACCGCACTCAACAAAGATACTCTGGCGGTCTGGGGGATGGTCGGCGACAAACTGGCCGAACAAGTCGATTTGCGTGTCGGCTTCGTTCATACCGACGTCCCCCATTTGATGGTTGTCTGGTTGAAGCCGTTGCCGGAGGAAGAAAAAGCGGTATGGATTCAAAAAGCTGCTGCGCTGGGGCTGTTTTAGATTTTTCAGCTACACCAACATGTACTGCCACATCGCCCCGCGTCTCGATATCACCGATCCGCCTCCCGCCCATTTCCCGGCATTGGCGCCATTCAACTGGAACCCTTTCCGCTTCCGATCACAGCAATCAAATTGCCGTACGCCACCACAGGCGTTTCCGTGCTTCGTCTCGACGCGTGAATAACGAGGGATACCCCCGCTGCTCAGGTGGCAACAACCACAACGCCATCCCATGAGCCTGGTAAACAGGATTCGCCGACAATAGCGTCAACGCTTCCATCAGTCCGGGATTGGCTTCTTTTTCAGGCGATAACACGTGCGTCAATCCTTGCGTCTTCAACACCTGTATCCATGCGGAGCCGCTTGAATCATCTGATGCCGCCTTTATCATCGGAGCCAGCTCAAAATCATACACGCTCCAAGTCATGGCATGACCGGCAAACAACCCACCGTGCGGCCTGTTCGGATCGACGAGCAATACACTGTGGTCTTTGTCGCCGTTTGTGCGCAGATAATTCGCAAAGAACTGTTCGGGAAGAAATTCCTGATGAATCGAATCATCTGTTTTCTTTAACGTAAACACCGGCCACAGCATTTTACTACGATAGCCGTACCAGGAATTAGGGTAAAAAGCCAGATTCAGCGCCGCCAATGCTATCAACCCCGCCGCAACCACTTTTCTTTTCCCCTGTGGCAAGAACGCCGTATAGCCCACCAGAGCCAGAGGGATTAACAGCGTTAATACCGGAAACACATAGCGCACATACTGGATATTAAGAAATATTGCGAAGAACGCCACCAGCAAAAAAACAAACACCGTCCGCGCTGTTGCCGATACCGCCGTTGCCATAACTCCTCCCGCTGTCAGCATCAAGACGCCAAAACCGATCGCCCCCGGATAGCCCTCGACAAAACGGTCTGTTTTAAATACCAAGTCCCATGGAAGAGCCGGACGGATACCATCAAACCAGCGCATATCGGTCAGACGAACGGGCGGCGCATAGGGGGATTGAAAAATATCGTTGAACAACGGCAACACCGGATTGCCTGCCAGTCCCCAGGCATAGGCGTAGCTCGACCCCGCCCACACTGCACAAAGAAGAAAGCCAACCCCCAATGCCTTGAGATCGTGACGCAGATTACGTTTCCATAATGCCCAGACAGCCAAAGGTACAACCCAGACGATGGCCGAAGCCTTGAGCGCCAGCAGCCCCGCTGTCACCAACATCAGTGGTATCAGACCAGATGATGCGGCGTCTGTGCGTTGCGCCCCCTGCTTCTCACGCAAAACCAATACAACGGCTGCCGCCAGACATACGGTCAGCGGCAGTTCCATCTGCATACCGCCAAGCAAAGCAAACAACCCCGGCTGACTGGCAACCAGCATGACCGCGAGCCAGCGTTCACGATGCGCCAACCGAAGCGACCGCGCCAGCGTCCACACGAAATACAGCAGCAGAATCAGCCACGCGCCGTTCATTGCGCCGCGTCCATCCACCCCGGCAATGACCATCACCACTGCGTGCAGCGTATCGCCCAACCACGGCGCCAACGCCCAGATATGGGACAGTACATCGAGCCGATAATAGTGGTTGTTCAGAAGTTGCGTCGGCAACCCAAGGTGATAAGCGGTATCATCGAACTGAAGCGTCGGCATCCATAGCATGGTCGATGCCAACCCCGCCACCAACAACGCAACAAATGCCATATGAGGTGCCCGCCGTGTGGCCAACCGCCACGCTGCCCGCGTATCGCGCCATGCGCGAAGAAGAATGCGAAAACGGCACAGCACGACCACCATCAGAACAACGAGGTAAACGCTTCGATAGTGAACCGGCCAAGGCAACAACCAACCCAGGGTACCGCCAATCATCAGCAAGCCGATCAGCCAGGACAGCGCCCATCGGCAACGCCCCAATCCGTTCGTCAGAAAAGCTCCCAGCCCCACTGCGGCGGCGCTCAACAACCCGGCAGTCAAGACCACTGCCGGCCCCAAATGAAAAAACGCCAGTATCCCCCAGACAATGAGCAAAAGGCTGCCCGCCGACCAGCGTCGGCACCAGGCCAGCACCGCACAAGGCACGCCGACCAGCAACGCCATCAATAGCATTTCGATCGCCCGCTTCGACACCCAGGCGCTCTTGATCTCCGTTACCGCGAACCCGGTTGCCAGCAATGCAGCGCTCAGCAAAAACAGCGCGATCGACCACCATGGCAAACTGCGCTTTCTAAATGTCTCTATCATTGTTCTTGTCGTGTTGCCATTTCGCGTTCGCAGTAAAAAACTGCTGCAAAGGCCGCCGCGGAACATTGGCGATGTCGTAGCCTAAAAACGCCAACAGCAATTGCAATCCGACCAGCAATGACACCGCCGCCACAATAACCGTGCCCGCTGGCGTTGTAACGCCCAGCGATGCCGAATGCGCCCAATGATACGCGCCATAAACACCGCCGAATACCACAAGAATTGTTCCAAACAGCAATTCCAGAGAAGCCAGCGATACATCGCGCAAAAAATAGTTATAGAAAATGCGTTTGAAAAAATTACGTGACAGTTTCCAGAGAAAATCCCCGAACTCTTCCCGGACTTTGAGGTTGCTCACCTCTTCGCCATAGCAAGCGTCCATCGGCACATCAATCACCACCGCGCGAATCGTCCCCAACCGGAACAACATGTCGCTCTCAAAAAAATAACGCTCGCTGATTCGTTCCAACGGCAGGCGGCGCGCCACTTCGGCATGAATGGCGGTATATCCATTGGCCGGGTCGAACAAGTCCCAATAACCGTTTGACAATTTCGCAAGCAACGATAGCATCGCATTACCGTAAATCCGGCCTCGCGGCATTTGCTTGATTTTGGCAAGATCATAGAAGCGGTTGCCTTTCGTGTAATCTGCGGCGCCCGTCAGAATTGGCATTGCAAAATCCGGCAGCAGCGCTGGCGACATCTGGCCATCACCATCAATCTTGACGAGCACGGTCGCGCCATCAGCTATTGCTGCGCGATAACCACTGATGACCGCGCCACCGACACCTTTGTTGTGATCGTGATAAAGCACCTTGACTCGCGGATCGCGGAATTGCGTTTCAACAAGCGCCCCACTTTTTTCCGGGCAGGCATCATCAACGACATAAATACGCCAGACACGATTGTCGATTTCTTCCAGAACTTTCAGGATGTGGTGCGTTACTTTATAACAGGGAATGATTACCGCAATACGGTGTTCGCTCAGTTGCATACGCTTTTCTGCCAACTTGTAGATATAAAAAACCGACGCAGCCCAAATTCAACCTCGCGCCGCCGCGTGATGTTTTTTGGCGATCTCGCAGCGCCTCACGATCGCTGCCTCTCGCCTTTCAGTCCTCGCAGCTTTTCCGTAAAAAACACCGCCGCAGTGACCGAGGTTCCATCTGGGTACCGTATCAGATACGCCTCCCCGGAAACAGAAGAACCGGAAGCGACATGCTTGATGAAATCTTCCGCGGTTTTCACCTTAGACTTTACCCTTGAATACTTGTGATTAAGATGAGAGGTCGCTTCGGCAACACCGTAAGCTTTGCCGTTTCGTACAAACTGCGTACCCTCGGGAGTGTTCCCGATCGATTCTATCAGCGTTGCTATCTTTTCCTCCTCGCTCATGGCGCAAGCCTGAGCAGGAACAAAGAAAAAGACAAACGACAAAAATAGCGGCAGCCACATTTTCCCCGCACTTTTTTGGCGCCGATCAAATACGTTCACCTTCCGTCCCCCAGCGTCAGATA
This sequence comes from Burkholderiales bacterium, assembly GCA_031260355.1. GTDB lineage: Bacteria > Pseudomonadota > Gammaproteobacteria > Burkholderiales > Casimicrobiaceae > UBA931. Next base: position 99,932 of record JAIRJZ010000005.1, on the reverse strand, counting down.
CTCCCCGACCCTCATGATCCGCACCTTATGGGCGGGGTTTTCGCCCATGTGTTTATCCATGCGTTTGTCTATCTCATACGGCGAATAAAGCACCGGCTCTTTGCCGAGCGCAATCACCCCGAAATGCATCGGGATGGAAACCTTGGCTCCCAGATCGGAGGCCGCCAGAAAAAATTCTTCTGCATTCATGTGAGCATAGTACATAAACCAGCGCGGCTCGTAAGCGCCCGCCCCCAGAAGAGCATAGTCGATACCGGGAAACCTCTCTCCAAACTCTTTGAAGCCGACAAAATAACCGGTGTCTCCCGAGAAAAATATCTTTTGGCGCCCCTCTATCATGAAAGCGCCCCAAAGCGTGCTGTTGGCAGGCTGACCGATCCTTCTCGACCAGTGTTGTGCCGGAAGCAGGGTGTATTTCACCTCATTCAACACAACCTCCTGCCACCAGTCGAGCTCATGAACTTCCGTAGCACCAAGTTCCGTGAAAAACGCCTTCAGCCCCAACGGAACAATAAAAATCGCCTTCCTTTTTATCAGGTTTTTGACCGAATATTCGTCAAGGTGATCATAGTGATTGTGACTGATAAGCACTACCGGACGCTCAGGGACTTTTTCAAAGTCGAATGGGCGTTTCACTTCATCCGGTATGATGAGTGCCATGCCTGAAAAGTAGGGGTCCGTGATGATGGTGGAGCCGTTCATCTGGATGATGAACGTGGTGTGCCCCGCGAAACTCAGCGTATCGGCGCCCGTCGCCAAGTACTCATACCCGTTTTCCACGGCACCATATTTGGTCTCATCAATCTCCGGCGCCTGAATTCTCTCGCTCAGTCTCATATCCCAGACGCTGCCCTGACGCTCAACGCTTGGCAACCAGGGATTGAAGTAACCGTTTTCATCGTGATGCGGAGCATAGAGAAGGCTCCTGTCCCGGGACAAAGCAAGCTCCCTCCAGGCAAGCTCGTCGAATTCGCGATGCACAGCGCACGCCGCCAGCAAAAAACAGGCCGCCAGCGTCAACAATACGAGCAACGGTCTTGTCACGGGTTCCCTGTCCTTCGAGAAGATCCGTGTTTTTCCCAAGCCATGTAATGCGGCAACACCCTTCTCTCTTTCGTTACAGAACGGAGAAAAGCGCCTCGCGCAAAAAAGCGTTCTTTATTACAACACCAGAACACTACGGCACAAACACGTCTTTCAGTTTTTTCGGAACCGCCACGTTCTTCAGCCGCACATATTGCGGAACACCGTCCTTGAACGGCGGCGGCGCTTCGCCGCGAATCAGCGGCGTCAGATAAGCGCGTGCTTTGTCGGTGATCCCGTAGCCGTCGCGGGTGATGAAGTTTTTCGGCAACATTTTTTCGTGGTTGGCGATTTTCACCAGCGGCATCGGTTCGATTTTCCAGCGGTACGGCGTTTCCGAAGTACGCACGATCGCCGGCATCACCGCGTTGTGTCCAGCGAGCGCCAGCCGCACGGCGGCACGACCGACCGCGTAAGATTGTTCGAGGTCGGTCTTCGACGCCAGATGACGCGCCGCCCGTTGCAGGTAATCGGCAACCGCCCAGTGGTATTTGTACCCCTGTTTCGCTTTGATCAGTTGCGCGATTTGCGGGCCAATGCCGCCCAGTTGCGCGTGACCGAACGCATCGCGCGTCCCGACTTCGGCCATCAGTTTGCCGGAGGCGTCGCGCAATCCTTCCGACACGCCGATACAGCAATAACCGAAGGTATCGACCTTGTTGCGTACGGCGGCGAGAAACTTCGCTTCGTCGAAGGCGACTTCCGGAAAGAGCAACAGCAACGGAATCGGCGTTTCCTTGTCGGCAGCAAGCCCGACGGCGGCGGTGATCCAGCCGGCGTGACGCCCCATCACTTCCATCACGAAAATCTGCGTCGAGGTTTTCGCCATCGACGCCACATCGAACGCCGCTTCGCGCATCGATGTCGCAACGTATTTGGCAACCGATCCGAAACCGGGGCAGTTGTCGGTCAGCGCGAGGTCGTTGTCCACCGTTTTCGGCACATGAATCGCCTGCAACGGATAACCCAGTTTGTCGGCAATCTGCGAAACCTTGAGACAAGTGTCGGCCGAATCGTTGCCGCCGTTGTAGAAAAAATAACCGATGTCGTGGGCGCGAAATACCTCGATCAGCCGCTCGTACTGCGCGCGCGATTCGTCGATGCCTTTCAGTTTGTAGCGGCACGAACCGAAAGCGCCCGACGGCGTATGCTTCAATGCCGCAATGTTTCTGGCGCTCTCGCGCGAAGTGTCGATCAGGTCTTCAGTCAACGCGCCGAGAATGCCGTTGCGCCCGGCATAGACCTTGCCGATTTTGTCCTTATGCGCGCGCGCCGTTTCGATGACTCCGGCCGCGCTGGCATTGATGACCGCCGTCACGCCGCCGGACTGGGCATAAAACGCATTGCGTTTGCTTGCGCTGTTTTTTCTCATGGTTTCCCCGAAACTGGATTCACTGCCGTAGCCGTTCAAACTCTCACACCGCCGTATCGTGCAGCGACGCCCGATTCACCTGACCCAGCAAACGCCGCGCCGGCGCATAGTCCGGTTCCAGCGCCAACGCCCGCTCGGCGCAGACGCGTGCCGTTTCGCGGTCATCCTGTTCCAGACACAACTGCCCCAGATTGCACAGGAACGCCGGATCGTAAGGCCGCACTTGTGTCGCCAATTCCTGCGTTTTCAGCGCCATCGCCGTTTGCCCCTGCATCCGCTCGACCATTGCCCGCAGATTCAACGCCCACGGATCATTGAAACTCAACGTCAAAACCTCGTCGATCTTGGCGAGCGCTTCGCTCCACTGCGCTTTCTGCGCTGCCGTCGCCGCTTCCTGCAACAACGGTTCGGACTGAGCAATCAATGCTTCGTATTTCGTCTGCCATTTTTCATAGACCCGATCACGAAAACGAACAAACCGTTCCGGGTCATGGTTGCGGCCACCCGCCGTTCCCGATGAGCCGGCATCGACGTACCACAGAAAACTTTGCAGCGGCTCAAAATGAAATTTTGTGCGTTGCGCGCATTGCAGAAAGAAATCCCAGTCTTCGTGAATGTCGAGCGACGGATCAAAACGGCAACCGTCCTCGATCAGCGAACGGGAAATCAGCGCCGTCGAAAGGTGAATGAAATTGCGCGTGTACAACTCCACCAACGCGCACGGCTGGCCGAAAGTTTCGCGACGGCCGTCGTTGAATACCGCCTGCGCCAGGGTATGGACGATACCGGCACCGTCGGCGCGCATTGCCGCCTCGGCCAAATCGGCGATGTGCTCCGGCAGGAATTCGTCGTCGTCGTCGAGAAACGTCACCCAATCGCCGGTCGCTGCCTGCAAGCCGGCGTTGGCCGCCAAGGGGCGCGGCAGCCGCGCTTCAGAAGGCACCAGCCGCAACGGATGCGGCCCGACGTTGCTTTCCAGCGGCGGATGCGCGGAACCGCAGGCGGCCACAACCAGAATTTCCAGATTCGACCAGGTTTGCGCCGCCAGCGAAGCCAATGCCGTGGCGAGACTCGGTCGCGCCATGCTGCGAACGATAACGGAAACACGCGGTGGATTCATTTTCTTAGCCTCCCGATTTCAACGCAGTCAAACAAGCAGCGCGGATGGCATCGACACTGCCGACGCCAGCCACTTTCCGGTAACGCGGCGCCCGCGCATCGCCGCTCGCCGCCCAGTTGCCGTAATACGTCACCAGCGGCGCCGTCTGCGCGTGGTAAACCTCGAGACGTTTTTTGACGGTCTCTTCGCGGTCGTCGTCGCGCTGGATCAGCGGCTCACCGGTTTCGTCGTCGTTGCCGGCGACTTTTGGCGGGTTGAATTTGACGTGGTACGTTCGCCCCGACGCCGCATGAACGCGGCGCCCGCTCATCCGCTCGATGATTTCCGCGTCGGGCACCGCGATTTCCAGCACATAATCGATCGCCACTTCGGCGTCTTTCATCGCGTCGGCCTGAACGATCGTGCGCGGGAACCCGTCGAAAAGATAGCCGTTGATGCAGTCCGCCGCCTTCAACCGCTCGCGCACCAACCCAATGATGATCTCGTCGGAGACCAGCCCGCCGCTGTCCATCACTTCCTTGGCCGCCAAACCCAGTGGCGTCTGTGCCTTGACCGCCGCGCGCAACATATCGCCGGTAGAGATTTGCGGAATGCCGAACGCTTCCTTGATGAATCCTGCCTGAGTTCCTTTTCCCGCGCCGGGTGGCCCCAACAAAATAAGCCGCATCGTGATCCTTTGTATCGTAAACAAACTTCTGCGGCGTCATACGGTACAGCCCGCCCAGAATGAAAACTGCTTGAAAACCGCCGCGTTTTTGCCGCCAAACCTCGTGAGGCGGCCGTTTCCGCTGACTTTTTGATTTTCTATGTTGCGCGGCAGTACGTCAACCGTTGCCGCCGTTTGCCAAGGCCGCGTTTCAAGCGCCGTGTGTTTGTTCCCACAACCGGCGAGCCATCGCCAAGTCTTCTTCGGTGTCGATCCCCGGCGCGGGCGCTTCCTCGGCGATCTCGACAGCGATTCGATAGCCGTGCCACAACACCCGCAACTGCTCAAGCTTTTCAATGGCCTCAATCGGCGCCACCGGCAACGTCGGAAACAGCCGCAGGAACGACACGCGATACGCATACAGCCCGTAATGGCGGTACAGCGGATGTTCAGCCGGGTACGTTGACAGAACGGCCTCCTCCGGCAAAGACACCATCGCATCGCGCGCAAACGGGATCAGCGCCCGGCTGAAATACAGCGCATAACCGAGATGGTCGAGCACTGCCTTGACGACGTTCGGGTTGCGCGCCTCGGCCAGCGAACCCAAAGGATGGCAGGCCGTCGCCATCGCCGCATCTTCGTGCAACGTCAACTTCTCGGCAACACGCTCAATCAGCGTCGGTGCCAGAAAAGGCTCGTCGCCCTGAACATTGACGACGATGCTGTGGTCGGGCAAGCCCAGCAGCGTCGCCGCTTCGGCAAGCCGGTCGGTGCCGGTCGGGTGATCGGCGCGCGTCATCAGCGTTTCGATGCCGGCACTTCGCACGGTTTCCGCGATGCGCGCGTCGTCGGTGGCCACAACCACCCGCACGTTGCGAACCCGCGCCGCCTGCTGAGCGACACGCACCACCAGCGGCGCGCCGCCGAGATCGGCCAGTGGCTTGCCCGGCAACCGGGTTGAAGCGAAGCGGGCGGGAATAATGATGGTAAACGACATGATTTTCGACTGTGAACGATCAGCGCAACGCCTCGATCTCTGCCGGCTCGAGCTTGCGCGCCTCATCTTCAAGCATCACCGGAATGCCGTCGCGAACCGGGTAAGCCAGCCGGGCGCTCTTCGAGATCAGTTCCCGGCGTTCGGCATCATACACCAGCGTCCCATGCGTGACCGGGCACACCAAAATCTCCAGCAGCTTGGGATCTAACTTCGGCGAAGCGGGTTCGTTCATGGCGATTCTCCTTGCGACCATTGGCCGCGCAATGTTTCTTCGACGAGGCGCAGCAACGACGGCTCTATCGTACCGGTGACCGGCAAATACCAACAGCGTTCATCAGCAATCTTCGCACATTTGACCGCGTCTTTCTCGGTCATCAGAATCCAGCGGGCGTCGGGCAGCGCCAGATCGGCCGCCGAAAAACGGTGGTGGTCGGCAAACGCATGCGGCATCGCGCGAATGCCGAGCCGCTGTAACGTCGCAAAAAAGCGCTCGGGATGGCCAATACCGGCGACAGCATGAATGCCTTCTTCGTTCGAAAAAAAATCGGTCGCGCACTGCTCGTCGGGCTTGGTGACGCTGCGCAAGGTTTCCGCTTTCAGCGTCTGCCGGAACACCGGGACACCGAAGAAATCGCTTCGCTTCTCGTCATCGACCGCGGTCAACACCACCGCGTTAACCTGTTTCAGCCGTTGCGGCGGTTCGCGCAGCGGCCCTGCTGGTAACGGCAGCCGGTTGCCGAGTTGACGCTCGCCGTCGAGCAACGCGATTTCAAACGTCCGCACCAGCCGGTAATGTTGCAGCCCATCATCGGAAACGATCACGTCAATCTCGGGATACGCCGCCAGCAACGCTCTGCCGGTGGCGACGCGATCACGACCGACCGCTATCGGCACACCGGCGCGCGCCACCAATAGCGCCTCGTCGCCGACCTCCCGAGCCTCGCTGTCGGCAGCGACACAAACGCTGCGGCCACCGACATTGCCGCCGTAACCGCGGCTGATCACACCCGGTCGAAAACCACGCGCTGTCATCGCTCGCGCCAGCGCGATCACGAACGGCGTTTTGCCGGTGCCGCCGACGGTGATGTTGCCGACGACGATGACCGGTACCGGCAAGGCGAAGCCGCGGATCAGTCCGCGCCGGTACAGCCAAGCGCGAACGGCAACCGCCGCGCGAAACAGCAGCGACAACGGCGACAATAACCACGCCAGCCACGTCATCCGCGGCGCGTACCAGGTTTTCAGCAGCGTTTGCGATCCGCCCATCGGCACGCAACGGATCAGGTGCCGGGAATCCGGGTGGCAAACGTGATTCTCGGCATGTTGGCGAGCCGCGCCGCCTCCATCACCCGGATGACCGATTGATGCGAAGCGCTGGCGTCGGCGTTGATGATCACCACCGGCTCTTGGCTGTCCTGCGCCGCCGCCTGTAACAGCGCGGCAAAGTCTTCGACCGTCGAAAAACGGAACACTTGCCTGTTCACCACATAATTGCCCAGCGCATCGACGCCGACATTGATTTCGACCGGCTTCGTTTGCGGCTTGTCGGCATTGGCTTCGGGCAGCATGATCTGCAACTCGTTGATGCGCTGGTAGGTGGTGCTGACCATCAGGAAAATCAGAATCACCAGCAGCACGTCGATCAACGGAATGAAGTTGATCTCCGGCTCATCGCGCATCCGGTAACCGCGTAAATTCATGGCGTCGGCGCTGCTTTTCTGATGGAAGAACTGGTATGAACCGCATCGACCAGCCGGATGGCTTCGCGCTCCATCTCGACAATATAGGACTCGACCAGCGCCCGGAAATGCCGGTAGAAAATCATGCAGGGAATGGCGATCATCAGTCCGAAACCGGTGTTGTAGAGCGCTATCGAAATGCCGTGCGCCAGCTGCGCCGGATTGGTGCCGGCGGCAGTCGTCGAACCGAAAATCTCAATCATCCCGACCACCGTGCCGAACAATCCCATCAGCGGCGCCATCGCGGCAATCGTTCCCAGCGTCGTCAGAAACCGGTCAAGACGGTGGGTGACAACGCGACCCACTTCTTCAATCGCCTCCTTCATCACTACCCGTGGCGCCTGAGCGTTGGCCAGCCCGGCGGCGATGATTTGCCCGAGCGGGCCGTGTTGCGCCGTTTTGGTTAGCAGCTGGGTGCTCATTCCTCTCTGCCGGTACTCGGCGAGCACCTGATCGACCAACCCTCTGGGAATGATATTGGCACGGCGCAATGTCCAGCAGCGCTCGACAATGATCGGCAGCGCAATGACCGAAGCCGCAATCAGAAACCAGATCGGCCAGCCGGCGGCCTGAATAATATCCCACACAGTGCTATCTCCGTTCGAAAATGATACCGTTTAACGCAGCGCCTCGATTCTATCAGGGTATCAGAGGTCAGTGCTCAGAGAGTCTTCATTCCCGCTTACGCTTTCCCTCGCTGTACCTTCTTGACACCGGCAACACGCCGCAAACCCCGCAATACGTCAGCGAGATGCTGGCGGTCGCGCACTTCGATCTGAAACTGCATCGCCGACGGCGCTTGTCCTTGCGGCCGCTCGATGTTGACTTGAAGAATGTTGGCGCCGGCCTGCGCAATCGCACTGGCCTGGTCGGCCAGTAATCCCTGTCGATCCGGCGCCCACGAGCGGACTTCCGAGATGAACAGCGCTTGCGATGTGTCGGGCCAGGCCATTTCCACCCATTCGCCCGGCTGAGCCGCATGCTGCTTCAGCACAGCGCAATCGCGGACGTGAACTTCCAGCCCCTGTCCCGGCCGGAACCATCCGATGATCGGATCGTTGGGCAGTGGTCGGCAGCACGACGCATAGCACAAAACGTCGCTGTCGCCATCGCGCAATTGCAACCGCAGCGACGGTTGATCGCCGTGCCACCAGCGAGAGAAGGTTTTCGCCATCATCGACGGCAACCGCTTGCCGGACTGTCGCTCCGGCAACGGCGGGTCGCCCCGCAACCAGCGGGAAAAGGTTTGTGCCACCATGAACGGCAACCGCTTGCCGCGTCCGATGTCGGTGAACAGATCGGCCGTCGTTTTCACCCCTTGCGCTTCGGCAAACGCCTGCCACTGTTCCGGCGCAATCTTTCCGGCTTCAAGCTTGAAAATGGTCAGCGCGTGTCCGAGCAGTCGCTCGCCGAGCGCCGCCGACGTTTGCTGTTGCTGGTTTTTGAGATAGTTGCGAATCGCCGAACGCGCTTTGCCGGTCACAACCAGCGACAACCAGGCCGGCATCGGCTGCGCGGCGGCATCGGTCAGCACCTCGACCTGATGACCGTTTTTCAGCACCGTGCGCAGCGGCATGATCTCATGATCGATCCGGGCACCAGCGCAGTGGTTGCCGATGTCCGTATGGATGTTGTAAGCGAAGTCGATGACGGTGGCGCCGCGCGGCAAGACCATGATGCGTCCCTTCGGCGTGAAAACGTAAATCTCCTCGGGAAAAAGATCGCGCTTGATGTTTTCGACGAAATCGCGCGAATCGTCGCCTTCGGTCTGCATTTCGAGCAGCCCTTTCAGCCAGCGGCGGGTGTTCTGCTGCGTTTCGGCCAGATGCGCGAGGTCGCTCGCCGAGCGGTACATCCAGTACGCCGCCACCCCCATTTCGGCGACCAGATCCATGTCGCGGGAACGGATCTGCACGTCGATCGGCATGCTGCCGGGCCCGAACAGCGTCGTATGCAGCGCCTGATAACCGTTGGCTTTCGGGATCGCGATGTAATCCTTGAAACGCCCCGGCAGCGGTTTGTAGATTTCGTGCAGCGCCCCCAGCGCAGCGTAACAGTCGTTGCGCGAATTCGTCAACACCAACACGCCGCAAGGCTCCATCACTTGCTGCAGCGGAATGTTTTTTTCGCGCATTTTGTTGTACGCCGAACAAACTGTCTTTTCGCGGGCGCTGACTTCGGCGTTGAGTTGCGGTTGCTGCGCCAAACGTTCGCGCAACAGCGACAACACGCTGTCCACCGTATCACGGCGGGCGGCGCGAATGGTTTCAATCGTATTGCCGAGCACCCGATGACGGTACGGGTAAAAGTGTTTGAATGACAAATCGAGCAGGCTTTGCCGCAACGCATACAGCCCGAGCCGCTGCGCAATCGGCGCATAAATGTCGCGCGTTTCGCGGGCAATCCGCCAGCGCGACGCCTGATTCATCGAACCCAGCGTCTGCATGTTGTGAAAACGGTCGGCCAGTTTGATCAGGATCACGCGCACATCGCGCGCCATCGCCAGCACCATTTTGCTGAAGTTCTCCGCCTGCGCTTCCTCACGCGACGTAAAGTCGAGTTGGTTGAGCTTGGACACCGCATCGACCAGATCGGCAACGACCGTATCGAACTCGCGCGCCAGCTCTTCCTTGTGGATCGACGTGTCTTCGAGCACATCGTGCAACAACGCCGCCGCCAATGCCTGCGCGTCGAGTTGCCAACCGGCAAGAATGCTGGTCACCGCCAGTGGATGGGTGATATAAGGTTCGCCGGACTTGCGAAACTGGCCGGTGTGCGCACGCTCCGCAAAGCGGTACGCGCGTTCGACCAGCGCGACCTCATCGGAGGGCAGATACTGCCCAAGCTTGCGCAGGAGATCGCTGGTCGGCACTTCCTTCGGCGGGCAGCGTTGCTACCCGCGAGAGGCCCATGCGCAACAGCGGAAGCCCTCTTCTGAAATACGTATGGCTATCAACGCCGCCCCAAAACCGGCAGCACCCGGTGTCAACGCTTTCGAGAAAACGCTTCCGGTCATGACGCTTCTTCATCCGCGACCGGCTTGACCGGTTCGATCGGCTCGGTCAGCTCGACTACCACTTCAGCCGACTCGACCGCTTCAGCCGGTTCGGCGACGGCTTCGATGGCTTCGGTAGCAACCGCAGGCGACGCCATCGGCGCGGTAAACAGTGCCTCGCCCGAAAAAGCTTCGGCGAGCGACACTTTGTTGGCCGTTTGCTTGTGCAGCATTTCGACGCCGACTTTACCGGCGGCAATTTCGCGCAACGCGATCACCGTCGGTTTGTCGCGCATCGGATCAAGCAATGGCTGTGCGCCGGTTGACAGCAAACGCGCCCGGTTGGAGGCGGCCAGCGTCAACTCGAAACGGTTGGGGATTTGGGTCAAACAATCTTCAATGGTGATACGCGCCATGGGCAATCCTTCGAAACAGAAAAGTCAGCAACCGGCCGACGTCATCAATTCACGCAACAACCGCGCCTGCCGCAACCGCTGCCGCGGCGCGTACAAGCGGGCGGCGCGAATAATTGCGACCAAATCTTCGACGGCGTTGTCAAATGTTTGATTAATAATAACATAATCGAAATCGACATAATGCCGGAATTCTTCCCGGACGCTGATCAGCCGGCGGGCAATGACCTCGGGGGTGTCCTGTCCGCGCTTCTCCAGCCGCTCCCGCAACGTGGCGAGCGACGGCGGCAACACGAAAATCTGTACGCTGTCCGGAAACCGCGCCCGCACCTGCATCGCGCCCTGCCAGTCAATTTCCAGCAAAACGTCCTGTCCGGCCTCGACTTGTTTTTTCAGCCAGACCGCCGAGGTCGCGTACCAATGGTCGTACACGCGCGCGGTTTCGAGAAATTCGCCGTTCTGTTGCAACGCCTGAAAGCGGGTGTCATCGACGAAGTGGTAGTGAACGCCCTCCTGTTCGCCGGGGCGCGGCGCCCGGGTGGTGTACGACACCGACAACCGGATCCCCGGTTCGCGGGCCAGCAACGCATTGACCAGACTCGTCTTGCCGGTGCCGGACGGAGCCGCCAGCACGAAAAGACAACCGGCAGCAAGCGACGGAGACTTTGTAATTTCTGACATATCTTTCCTCATTCGAGATTTTGAATTTGTTCCCGCATTTGTTCAATCAATACTTTCAGTTCGAGCGCCACCTGCGAGAGTTCGGCGTCAACCGATTTGGCGCCGAGCGTATTGGCTTCCCGGTGCAACTCCTGCGCCAGAAAATCGAGCCGCTTACCGACCGCGCCGCCGGCGCCGAGAACGCGCCGGACTTCGCCGACATGGGTGAGCAGTCTTGTCACCTCCTCGCTGATCTCGATCCGGGTGGCAAACAGCGCCAACTCCTGCTTGAGCCGTTCCTCGTCGGGATCAAGCCCGGCTTCCTGCAAACGCCCCGTCAGCTTTGCCTGATACGCGGCATGGATCGCCGGAATCCGCGGCGCCACCCGCGCCACCTGCGCGTCGATCGCATCGCAACATTGCAGCAAAACGGCCGCCAGTTTACCGCCTTCGCGCGCCCGGCTGGCAACAAAATCGTCCCAAGCGGCATCAAATGCCGCCAGCGCCGTCTCCGTCAGCGTTTCGGCGGCGTCCTGCGCCGCCAGCACCCCGGGCCAGCGCAAAATGTCGGCCACCCTCAACGGGGCCGCCGTCGGCACCTGGACACGGATTTCATCGGCGGCGGCAAGCAGTGCGGCGACTTGGGCGGTATCGACCCGCAAGGTCGGCGCCGCCTCCGGATTGCGGGCGCGCGACACTTTGCAGTCGATCTTGCCGCGTTTCATTCGCGCCGCCAGACGTTCGCGCAACAATGGCTCCAGCATCCGCAACTCGTCCGGTGTTTTGACAACGGCATCAAGGTAGCGGTGGTTGACCGCCCGCAACTCGATATTCAGTGTATCAGCCCTGGCGCTGGCGGAGGCGGCGGCAAAGCCGGTCATGCTTAAAACGTTCATTTTCACCAAAATTCATGAGGTTGCGTGATGTATCACTTTACTTTATTTAACGACACAAGGAAAATCCGTCGGTATGGTCGCGTTTTCCGGATCGGTATTTACTCACGGATAATGTTTTGTCATGGGCGTCGCCAAAAATCAGGCTCTTCCGCCGGGTTACCGGCTGCTGAACTACCGCATCGAACAGCAGATCAGCCGCGGTGGGTTTTCGATCGTCTATCGGGCGACGGATCAACACGGCGAAATCGTCGCCGTCAAGGAGTACATGCCGGCAACGCTCGGCGTTCGGATGGAAGGCGACATTATCCGCGCCAGCACCGTCGAAAACCTGACGACCTTCCGCTACGGGATGAAGTGCTTTTTCGAGGAAGGCCGGGCGCTGGCTCGGATCGACCACCCGAACGTTGTCAGAGTGCTCAATTTTTTCCGCGCCAATGAAACCGTTTACATGGTGATGCGCTACGAAAACGGCCGTACGCTGCAACAACACATCCAGATCAAGCAAGATCGTCTGTCGGAGCGTTTCATCCGCGGCGTTTTCGTCCGGTTGCTGAACGGATTGCGCGAAGTGCATACCCACCGGTTACTGCATCTGGACCTGAAGCCCGCCAACATTTACCTGCGCACCAACGGCACGCCGGTTTTGCTCGATTTCGGCGCCGCCCAACAGACCTTGTCGAGTACGACCGGCCGTTTTTCGCCGATGTACACACCGGGATTCGCCGCGCCGGAACAGTACCAGCGCGACGTCTCAAAACTGGGCCCGTGGACCGACGTTTACGGCGTAGGCGCGTCGATGTTCGCCTGCCTTGCCGGCTTTGCCCCGCAGGCCGCCGATGCCCGAATGAAAGAGGATCACCTGATCACCGCACGCAAACTGTGGTCGGGGCGCTACTCGCATACCCTGTTACATGTGATCGACCGTTGTCTGGATCTCGACCCGGCACGCCGCCCACAAAGTTTGTTGACGCTACAAAAAGTGCTGCTTTCTTTCGAGGAGCCGCAACCCAAACCTACTTTTTTCGGTAATATTAAAAACTCACTGTTTACGAACAAACGGTAATTCGGAAAGACCCTGCCCCTGAGGCAAACTTATGCGGTTCACCATTTTTCAGGATTCGCGCAAAGGCTCGCGCAAAATCAACCAAGACCGGATCGCCTATATTTACGGTCGCGATACCCTGCTGATGGTATTGGCGGACGGGATGGGCGGCCATGCCGGCGGCGAAATCGCCGCGCAGATCACGGTGCGCCTGTTCGCCGAACGTTTCCAGCAAGACGCCCAGCCGGTTTTGAGCAACCCGCTCGAATTTCTTCACGATACGATGCGCCGCGTCCACGCCGCGCTGGGATCGTACGCGCGCCAATTCTCGATGATCGAAACGCCGCGCACCACCTGCGTCGCGGTCGTCATTCAAATGGGCTACGCCTACTGGGCGCATGTCGGCGATTCGCGCCTTTACCTGTTCCGGCAAGGACAGCTCTACAGCCAGACCAAGGATCATTCGAAAGTGCAATACCTGCTCGACCGCGGCCTGATCACCGAGGACGAAATCGCCTACCACCCCGAACGCAACCGTATCTACAGTTGCCTGGGCGGCGCGGTCGAACCGGTGATCGATTTGTCGCGACGCACCACCCTGCGCACCAACGACATCCTGCTCCTGTGTTCCGACGGCTTCTGGACCGTGATACCGGCGCGGGAAATCGCCAACATCCTGACCTCGGCGCCATTGCTGCAAGCCGCGCCGAAGATGATGCGCGAAGCGCAACAACGGGGAGGCGCGGACGGCGACAACCTGTCCACCATCATCGTGCGCTGGGATACCGACACCGATACCGACCCGTCGCCGGCAACGGAAACCGCTACGCTGAATCTCGGCGAGTTCCAGACCGAGCTTGAGCAAACCGTCACCGTCACCGACCGTACCGGCGCCAACCGTGAATTGACCGACGACGAAATCGAACAAGCCATCGCCGAGATTCAGGCAACGATTCAGAAATTCCGCCGTTGAGTGTTGATCTCCGCCGATTTTTCGGCTGTCCGCGGAGCCGGAAGGTTTCGTGCGCTACAATGTTCTGATGCGCCAAATCGTTATCGACACTGAAACCACCGGCCTGTACCCGCAACAGGGGCACCGGATCATCGAATTGGCGGCGCTGGAAATGGTGTCGCGGCGACCCACTGGAGAAATCCGCCATTGGTACCTCAACCCGGAGCGCGACATCGACGCCGACGCCGTCACCGTCCATGGGCTGACGCGGGAAAAGCTGAAAGACCAGCCGCTGTTCGCCGACATCGCCGATGAGTTCGTGTCGTTTTGCCGGGGCGCCGAATGGATCATCCACAACGCGCCATTCGACATCGCCTTCCTCGACGCCGAACTGGCGCGCCTCGACCAACTGCCGTGCACGCAAATCTACGGTAGCCTGACCGATACGCTGCAAAAAGCGCGCGCGCTGTTCCCCGGCAAGCGCAACAATCTCGATGCGCTATGCGAGCGTTTCGGCATTTCCAACGCGCACCGAACATTGCATGGCGCCTGCCTCGACGCGCAGTTGCTGGCGGAGGTGTATCTGGCGCTGACCCGCGGTCAGGAATCGCTGGTGATGGCGCCCCCATCCGCCTCGCCGAGTTCGCCTGGCATAGCAGCTACCGTTTCCTGCAACACGCATCCGCTCAAAATCCTGCACGCCGGCGACGAAGAACTGGCCGCGCACCGTGCTTACCTGACCGCGTTGCGGAAAGAAGGCCGCTGCCTGTGGCCGTCAGCCGACGAGCCTTCGTAAATGCGTTCTCTGGTGTTGTTTCAATGACGCCGGTTTTGATCGTCCCGCCACTGTAGCGTCCTTACCGACGCACAACGACGTGTTCTGCGGTAAGCTAGAAAAGCTCCTTTCGCCAAAGAACGCTTCATGCCCAAAAGCCACGCCCGCGCTACCGCCGATCTCCCGTTGATCAACCGCGAGTTGTCGTTGCTGGCGTTCAACCGCCGGGTTCTCGAAATGGCCGAAGACCCGGAAGTGCCGTTGCTTGAACGGTTGCGTTACCTGTGTATTCTGGGCAGCAATCTCGACGAATTTTTCGAGCTGCGGCTGACCTGGCTGAAGGACGCGGTACGTCAACACACCCCGCCGCCGGGAACCACCTTGTCGCAACTGCGCCAGCAACTGCACGACATCAGCGTCGCAGCGCACGCACTGGTCGCCGACCAGTACCGCGTACTCAATCAGGCCGTGTTGCCGGCACTGGCCGAAGAGGGTGTTCGTGTGCTGTTCCGCACCGAACTGTCGGCGCGCGAAAAAGCATGGGCGTTCGAGTACTTTGAACGCGAGGTGCGGCCGTTGCTGTCGCCGATCGGTCTCGATCCGTCGCACCCGTTTCCGCAGGTGGAGAACAAGTCGCTCCATTTCATCGTCGAACTGTCGGGGAAAAACGCGTTCGGCAAAGAAACATCGATCGCCATCATCAAAGCGCCGCGGGTGTTGCCGCGGGTCATCCCGATTCCGCCCGACGTCTGCGGCGCCGCTCATCATTTCTTGTTGCTGTCGTCGATCATCCACATGCATTTCGCGACGCTGTTTCCGGGGCGCGAAATCCTGGCTTACTCACAGTTCCGCGTGACCCGCGACGCCGATCTGGCGGTGGACGAAGAAGAAGTGAAAAACCTGCGACAAGCGTTGAAAGGCGAACTGACGCAGCGACCGTTCGGAGTGCCGCAGCGTCTTGAAGTGATCGACACCTGCCCCGACCATTTGGCGCGCTTGTTGTTGTCGCAATTCGACTTGAGCGAAGACGACCTTTACCGCTGCGACGGCCCGGTCAACATCACCCGTTTTCAATGGTTGATCGACCAGATCGACATCGACCGTTTGAAATTTCTGCCGTTCACACCCAGCCGCCCGCCGGAACTGCTCGAGCCCTCGACCTTTTTTGAAAACCTGCGTCACAAAGATATTTTGCTGCACCACCCGTATCAGTCGTTCGATCCGGTGATCGAATTCGTGCAGCGCGCAGTACACGATCCCGACGTGATCGCCGTGCGGCAAACGGTTTATCGAACCGGCGCGGTATCCGAATTGATGGAAACGCTGATCGAGGCGGCAAACCGCGGCAAAGAAGTCACCGTCGTCGTCGAGCTGATGGCGCGTTTCGACGAAGCCGCCAACATCAACTGGGCTGAACGGCTGGAGCGCGCCGGCGCGCAAGTCATTTACGGCGTCTTCGGACTGAAGACGCACGCCAAAATGGCGTTGCTCATTCGCCGCGAACGCAGCAATAATGGCTCGCCAGTGCTGCGTTACTACACCCATCTGAGCACCGGCAATTACCATCCCCGCACCGCGCGACTGTATTCGGATTTCGGCTTGCTGACCGCCAATCAAGACATCGGTCGCGACGTCAACGAAGTGTTCATGCACATCAGCAGCCTGTCGCCGGCGGCGCCGATGCGCCGCTCGTTGCTGGCGCCGTTCACCATGCCCCGCCGCATCCTGGCGATGATTCGCCGCGAAGAACGCCACGCCCGCGCCGGCAAACCCGCCCGTATCGTCGCCAAGATGAATGCGCTACTCGAAGAGCGCACGATTCAGGCGCTTTACAAAGCTTCGCAAGCGGGCGTCGAGATTGATCTGATCGTGCGTGGTCCTTGCGCGCTTCGTCCCGGTGTGCCCGGCGTTTCCGAACGAATCCGCGTCCGCTCGATTCTCGGTCGTTTTCTTGAGCACCACCGTGTCTGGTACTTCGAGAACAACGGTCATCCCGATGTCTGGCTGTCGTCGGCCGACTGGATGGGACGCAATCTGTTCCGCCGGATCGAAATCGCCTTCCCTGTACTCGATCCCGAAATCCGCCGGCGCGTACTGGACGAAGGGTTGTGGGGATACCTGCGCGACAACCGCAATGCCTGGAACCTGCTTGCCGATGGTCGCTATGAAAAAGTGCGCCCTGCCGACGGCGCGCCGGTTTTGACCATGCAACTCGAACTGTTGCGCCGCTGGTGTGAGAAACCTGAACGATGAACCACCGACGGCCTGCCATTTCGCACCATTTCGCAGCGCGGCGGCGCGCGCCTTGAAACGGTTTCAAGAAAGGAGAACGCATGGAACTGATTCTTTGGCGGCATGCCCACGCCGAACCCGGATTCCCTGATCTGGCGCGCGAATTAAGCACACGCGGGCGGGAAGAGGCCAAAGGCGCCGCGCAATGGTTGAACGAACGTTTGCCGACACCGTACCGAATCCTGGTATCACCCGCCCGACGGACGCAACAAACCGCCGCGATACTGGCGCGTCCCTATGAAACCGTTCCGGCGCTGGCACCCAACTCCAATGTAGAGGCTTTGCTTGCCGCCATCGACTGGCCAAACGAAAAAGGTGTCACGCTGGTGGTTGGGCATCAACCGACTTTGGGCGAAGTCGCCACCTGCCTGCTCGGCGAACCTCGGTGGTCTCCGAAGACGGCCTCGCTGTGCTGGCTGAAAGCCATAGCGCCGTCGGAAAAAACATCAGCAACGCTCTGCCGGACTCAGGCAACGCTGGTCGCAGTCTTCACGCCATAGAGCATAACGCCGTACCTCTGTTCACCGGTCAAAATACATCCCGGGGCCCAGCAGCGGCGAATAAATCATGAAGGTCTCGCCGCTGCCGTCCCAGCGACCGCCTTTAACGGATTCCGTCGCATTGGCATCAAGGTAGGGAACCTGTGCCTGATGGTTCAAGCGGGAAGCGCGCAGGGTGGTAAGGTTGGCCTCGCGCTTCGAACCAGGGCTGTCCATCAAATTGTCGGTGATTTTGAGCCTCCCGCCGCTTGCCAGCGGGTCGCATTTGCTATCGGAATAAACCACTCGCTCGCCCGGCAATGAGCATTTATAGATTTGTGCGTTTACCCCCAATGAAACGCTGCACAGAATCAAGAAAGCGCAATGGCAACGTTTCATCCTTGCCTTTTCAAACTTTATCCGCCGCAACGGCGGCGCGCCGGGCGCGAAGGCGGCGGTGCCGAAGAGGACGATGACGACGCCGAGGAAGAAGACTGCCTGCTGTTCCCTATCACCAGCACATTGCCGCCACCGCCTTGCGCCGCCATTGCGCTGTTCAGTCCGGATTGAGCCGCCACCGTATTTTGCAAGTTGGAATTGTCCATCGAATTGTCGATAATCTTGACAACCTGTGACCGCTCGGTTGACGCGCACCCTTGGTCAGAATAAACGATGCGACCATCATTGGTGGTGCAGCGATACATCCGTTGCGCAGTAACGCTGTTTGCCGTCAACAGCAACACCATACCGATTGAGGTAGTGATCAGCGCGAGTTCTTTCTTCATGACATGCCACCTCTGTCCGAAACAGGGAAATAGTCGCCAGTAGCACAGGTTATGCTGTCATGAAACGACAAAAAGGGCAAGGCGGCCGGAAGAACAGCCAGGAAAAGAACATTCGTGAAGAAACAAAAAGCAACAGAGCCTCGAAAACCGCGCTCCACGCGCCCAACCAGCCCCGGACAACTACGCTTTGGTGCCGAAAATCCGGTCGCCGGCGTCTCCCAGACCGGGCAGGATGTAACCCACCTGATTGAGCCGCTCGTCGATCGACGCCGTATAAACCTCGACATCGGGGTGCGCTTCTTCAAGCCGCTTCAACCCTTCCGGCGCCGCCACCAGGAACAGACCGCGGATCTGCGTGCACCCGGCTTCCTTCAACATGTTGATCGTCGCTACCAGCGTCCCGCCGGTGGCCAGCATCGGATCGACGATCATCGCGATCCGTTCGTCCATGTTATGCGTCAACTTTTCGTAGTACGTGATCGGCGCCAGCGTTTCCTCATTGCGCTGGATGCCGACGATGCTTACCTTGGCGGCAGGGATCAATTCCAGCACCCCCGGCAGCAACCCCAAACCGGCACGCAGAATCGGCACCACCGTGATTTTTTTGCCCTTGATCTTGCGTACACGAACAGGCCCGGCCCAGCCGGTCACCTCGGTTTCCTCGGTCGGAAGATCACGAGTGGCTTCGTATGTCAAAAACATCGCCACTTCGCACGCCAGCTCCCGAAAACTTTTGGTGCTGATATCGAGTCTGCGCATCAAGCCCAGCTTGTGCTGAATCAGCGGATGGGTGACTTCGATGATTTTCATGAACGAACTCCCGATAAGAGGGTACGCGGAAAGGGTGTTTGGTCAACGCACTGCCCAACGCGCCTTGATATTATAAAGGCGGCGCTTTCTTGCCGCCACTTTTGCGCCACGGCGCATCCGGGCAACCGAGCCACTCCAAGAGCGGCGACAGCGGTTGCTGTCGTTTACTGAAAACGGAGGTCAGTAATCAGCGCTTCCCCAAGCTGCTTCAGCCCCAAAGCCTATTAATTTGACGCAAATCAAAAAAATGAGCTTGATTGTATTTTAGTATCGTCTAAATTTAGACCTTACTAATTTAGCGGTTACTAAAATTGCGATGGCGCCTTTATAAAAGTGATGAGGCAAAAATGGAAATATCGAGAAGACGCTTTTTAGGTGGTAGCGTTGCTTTATGTGTTTTGGGCGGTATAGGCACGCAGATAAATACGGGAAAGGCAATAGCTTTAGAAACAAGAGGGCAAAGGCATCGGGTTGCTACATTGTGTGAAATGTGCGTTAACAAATGCGCGGTTTATGCCTATGTTGAAGATGGCGTTGTTGTAAAGCTGGACCCCAATCCGCTCTTTCCCAAGTCAAGAAACATGCTTTGCCCCAGAGGGGTAGCTGGCACCAAGCACTTATATGATCCGGATCGTCTGAAGTACCCGATGATCCGAAATGGTGAAAAAGGCAGCGGTAAATTCAGGCGTGTGACCTGGGAGGAAGCTTATGATTATATTACCGAAAGACTCGTAAAAATTCTGGATGAAGAAGAAGATAACCGCTCTACCGTTGCTTTTGCTGCTGGTGAAGGAATGGGGGAACACACGTTCAAGCAATTCTATGATGGTTTTGGCTCTGCTCACTTTTTAAATCATTCAACGCTTTGCTTGGCAACAACGACCTCTGGACATGCATTGACGATAGGGGATACAGGCCAAGCAGACCTGCAAAATGCCAAATATGTGATTATGGCCGGAGCGAACAGAGCCGAAGCCATTATGACTCCCGATACGATGGATCTTTTCAAGAGAATCCGAGGTAACGGATGCAAGTTGATAGTGGTTGACCCAAGATTCACCAACACAGCGGCAAAGAGCGATAAATATTTAGGTATTAATGTTGGCACCGATCTGGCGTTTGTTCTGGCATTAACCCATGTTGTCTTGAAAGAAAATCTTTACAACAAAACATACGTTGACAGTATGTTTAATGGGTTCAATGAATATAAAACACATATATTGGATAACAGCTATACACCAGAGTGGGCAGAGAAAATCACTGGCATTCCCGCAAAGGAGATTTATGAAGTAGCACGGGATTTTATGGCGTATGCCCCACAAGCGATTTACTATCAGGGCAGAAGAAGTACTTGGTCAGCCAATGATTTTCAATTGCGTCGCGCGCAGGCTCTCTTTACCGCTCTGGGCGGGGGTATTGATGTAAAAGGAGGGATTTGCTTCGGTAAGGGGCTACCGTTAAAGTCTTCTGCAGGGATTGCTCCTTTATATGATCAAGCACAGCCCAGAATTGAGCGGGCTGCTGCCGCAGCTGTTGGCAATACGGGCGCATGGGTGCCTTTCAGAAATATGGTGCTGGAAGAGAGGGCGCCTTATCCTGTGAGGGCATTGTTTATTTACAAGCATAACCCAATGCACAACATGCCTGATATTAAAAAAACAACGGCGTTTTTGAAAAAACTGGAGTTGGTTGTCACCGTCGAAACAATGCCAACAGATACCGTGTTGCTCAGCGATGTGGTGTTGCCGGAATGTACTTATCTGGAACGTACAGATCCAGTAAAGGTTTTTCCAGGTATTGAACCTGCCATTGCTCAGCGTAATAAGGTCATTGATCCCGTTCATCCTGAAACCAAACCAGTGATAGATATCATGAGAGGGTTGACGGAAAAACTTTCTCCGCTGCTTTTTGAGATCACCAAAAAATATGATGAAGGTGTTCAGGAGATGATTGCTGACGATGATGAAGAAACTGTTTATAAAGAATATGACTTGGCCACGCCATTTCAAAAAACGCAAGAGGAGTTAAATGCGGAAGCGGTTGAAGCTTATCTAGGAGCAGCAGAAATACTGAAAGAAAGAGGCGTTTATTACCCTCATATGGACACTTATTTTAAACAATTAAGTGCGAATGATTTTCAATATTATCCAGAAGATAAAAAATATTATTCTGTTCTGACCGGGAAGCTGCAAACCCCATCCGGCAAGGTCGAGTGCGTTTTGTCTGACGCATTAGAGAAAAAGGGCATTGATGCAATGCCAACCTGGCGAAAAGAGTACGAAATGGAAATACCGGAAGGCAAATTCCGCTTTATCACCGGGCGCCATGCACAAAACACACAGACATCCACAGCAAATAATGCCCTGCTTTTGAATTTACTACCGGTGAACTATGCATGGATCAATAAGCGAATTGCTGCACGTATGGGAATCAGGCATGGTGATCGCGTGGAGCTTGTTTCCAGTATCGGAAAAGCGCTATTACCTGCTTACCCAACAGAAAAAATAGGCCCCCAGACCGTCTTCTTCGCTCACGGCTATGGCATCCAGTCAGATCGGATGACGTTGGCGCAAGGTAATGGTGCAAGTAGCGCAACGATTGTAGAAGATACGGTTGAACCCATGCATGGAGCGACATGCTTGCATGATACGTTGGTTGAGGTAAGAAAGGTTTAAGTCATGGCGCGTTATGGGATGGCGATAGATTACAAGTTCTGTATCAACTGCAAGGCTTGTGAGGCTGCATGCAAAGAAGAAAATTTGGTCGCATTAAGCAAAGACAGTTATCGTATTTGGGTGAGCGTGAAAGAGGCGGAAGGAGAATTCCCGAACATTTCAATTCCTTCCCAAAACTATTATCCAGGGCAGTGCCATCATTGCGATAACGCACCTTGCCAGTCCGTGTGCCCAACCCGTGCAACTTATTACGATGAAAATCGGGTTGTTCGTGTAGATCCGAAAAAATGTATTTTGTGTTCTTATTGCATTTCTGCTTGCCCCTATGATGCGAGATACGTGAATCACAAAGCGTTGACTGTAGATAAATGTGATTTTTGCGCTTCACGGCTGGCGCAAGGGCACACAACAACAGCCTGCCAGGCTACTTGTCCAACCAAAGTAAGGATATTTGGTGATTTGGATGATCCCAACAGTGAAATATCTAAAGTGCTCAGGGAAAGAGAGTATCGAGTCGTTAAACCACATTTGGGGACTCAACCCAAGCTGTATTACTTACTGTAGTTCATGGTAAGCAGGCAATGATTGGATTGATGGTCCAAACAGGATTTAAAAATGAAAATACTTTTGTCGATAACGAATAGGATCGGTTTTGAAAAAACGCCGGCGAATTTGACGATGGCCGTTTTGGCAATGGCATTGCTGGCCTTGTTTTTTGGAGGCGTCGTATCCTATTTGATTCATGGGCACGATGCCTACAATGTGACTCGTGAACATCCGTGGGGATTGCTGTTGACAGGTTATGTTTTCTGGGCTGTGGCTTGTACAGGTCTTTGTTTGGTCTCTTCATTAGGGCATGTGTTTGGTTTGAAAGAGTTCGAAACGATCGGCAAACGGGCGACAGCGGGCGCAATTATTTTTGTAGTTACGGCTTATATCTGGTGATTCTGGTGATAGAGTTTTTCTGCCTGAGTTCTGAAAAGCATCTTCACCGCTTGAAGCTGGTGAGCATCATTGCGCTTATCGTGGGCATTGCTGCAAACAGTACCTTGGCCTCGGTGTTTGCGTTGCTTGTGGCAAGGCCTTATATCAACGGCGCTTATTTTCCTATCTCGTTTATTCTGGTGACAATGATTGCAGGATGTTTCCTGGTGTTTTTGATTTATGGTTTGAAAAGCAAACCACAGTTTGCGCCAGAAATTAAAGCCATGCTGTTCAAGCTGTCTAAAATTTTGGGCGTCTTATTGTTAGCTCTGGTGTTCTTCGAATTCTGGCGTGTGCTGACAGGCATCTACGGCAATGCGCCCGAACGGGCAGAGACGATTTTATACAGTATCAATCAGCCTTCTTATTGGGCAGGAGAAATATTGTTGGGCATATTTATCCCTCTGGTTGTTATTGCCGCAGGCAAGGCGCAAGCAGTTAAAGCGATGGTTTGGGCTTCTTTGGGAGGAGTTATCGGTATTTTCTTTATGCATTACAACATGATCCATAACGTTTTTGCATACCCCATGGATACGATGCTGCGTTCCGAATATGAGGCGGTAAAAACGTGGGTGCAGTACAGCCCCTCAATGACAGAAACAGCGATTGTTCTAGGCAGTGTTGGTGTCGTTCTTGTTCTTTACTATATGGTTGATAAATTGCTTGGTTTGGAAGGTAAGCATCAATGACATGCCCCGCAGCAAGCTGCGGGGGATCCTTGAAGCCCTACTTATTTCGCCCCACGAGGCGGGAAATTGAACCCTTAAAGATTGAAAAGGAAAAAATCATGAAAGTAAAACGGTTTAGGTTATTCACTGTAACAGCCGCTTTAATGCTCGCCTTAGGAGGCGGTTTCACGCTTTCGACCAGCGCCGAAGCTCAGGCCAGCAGTGTACAGACACAAGCGTTTGCGACGGTCGGTTTTGATGCTGTTAAAAAAGCAACGGGTGATGGAACAAGGCCGGGGGCGAAAGCCTTGATCGTTGACGTGCGTTCCGCAGAGAAATATCAGGCAGGCACGATTCCGTCCAGCCGTAATGTTCTTTTTACGGACAAACCAGATCTTGCTGCTCTTGGCAATTGGGACAAAGCCAAGGAAGTGATTGTGTTTGATGATAGTGCTGAAGGTCAAAGCGCTAATATGGCTAATTACCTCAAAGCGCAAGGCTATACCGACGTCAAAATTTACGCCGCAGGACTGAAGGATTGGCGGGCGAAAAGTTATCTTGAGGTAGGCACACAGGTTGTGCAAGCGGTATTTACCAAAAATGCGGCACTTCTCATGGACGCAAGGCCGTATCCCAGATTTCTAGGCGGCACCATACCGGGGGCATTGGCAATACCTGATACCGATGTTGAAAAACTTGCGAACCGTTTTCCGATAGATAAGAATGCGCCGATCATTACATTTTGCTCGGGGTTTGATTGTGACAAATCACATGCGATAGCAGAATATCTCTGGTCAAACGGTTATCACAACGTACAAGTTTATGCTGCCGGTTACCCAGCATGGAAGGCAGCTGGATTGCAGACCACAGAAGGTGTTAAACCGGCACCCCCAGCACCTGCCGCCGCAAGTGCTCCTGCCAAGTTTGTGAATGGTATCAAACTTGGTGTAGATGAAGGATCTGTTGACGGTCAGTGGTTCAAGGAGCAACTCCAAGCCAATAAGCTACCTGCCGATGTGCTTTTGATTGATGTGCGCAAAGAAGGGGTTTACAACAACGGGCATATCAATGAAGCAATCAATAAACCTGTTGCTGGATTAAGCAGTGCTGATATTCCAGCAGATAAAATAGCCGTATTCGTCTGTATGACAGGTAGTACAGCGATTGAGGCGTATATGAAAATACAAAAAGAAGGTAAGGCAGACATGTCCCGCGTCTATTATTTTGATGCCAGTGTCAAATGCGATGAAAAAGGCGGGTGTGACATCAAGCCTAATGACCCCTTGTGATTAATGATGTTTTATCAATAAGGAGAGAAGAATGCGTTACAAATTATCAAAGATAGCTTTAATGGCGGCGCTTGGTACGATGCTTGTCAGCCCCATGGCTTTTGCTGACGTGGATAAAGGGCAGCGTACTTTTATCCGCTTCATGAAAGAGCCTTGCGGTATGGATGGCGGTACATTGGCTAAAAAGCATACACAGGCTGAGTGGAAAAAAATCTTTGAGGACGGCAAACTGAGCGATCAACTTCTTAAATATTGTCCTAGTGCAAAGCCATTGAACGAGCGGCAAGTAAAAGATGTTTATGATTTTCTATACCACTTTGGCAGTGACAGCGGAAACGTACCATCATGTTGATAACGCTTAAACAGACTCCTCTTTGAAGGAAGGATGGCCTAGCCTCATTTTGAGGCTAGGCTTTTCTTTAATTAAGTAATATTCAAAGCGGCCGTTAGCGATGAATCTATCTATATGGATATAGAACAAACCTCATTGCATGTGGTTCGGTAATCCCCTCTATAATCCCCTCTAGAAACTGAGCCAATTGAAAGTGGAATTTTCCGTGCCGCAAAAGAGAGGGGAAATCTACATGAAGAAATCGAGATTCAGTGATGATCAGATAGTTGGGATCCTGAAACAGGCAGACGCTGGGGTACCGGTGTCAGCGCTGTGCCGTGAGTACGGGATCAGTTCGGCAACGTTTTACAAATGGCGCGACAAGTACAGGGGCGTGGGCGCATCACTGATGGGGCAGATGAAACAAGGGGCAAAGCAGGCTGCTGAATTATGCAATTCTCTCAGTAATGCTAACCGTCTATTGATTTTGTGTACTCTTATTGAGAAAAAGGGAATGAGCTCAGGCGATCTTTCCAGAGAAATAGAGCTTAGCCCCTCTGCGACATCGCAACACCTTGCTAAAATGCGTGACGCCAAATTGGTTGCCTGCACGCGTAACAAACAATCTGTCATTTATTCAATCCAAAATACAAAGATTGAAAAGATCATCATGGCCTTGAAGGACGTATTTTGCCCATAGGCCACAAAGCGCTAGAATGGGTCAACGGATACCAGCGTCCGCGCTTGTTTTTTGCTCTTATTGAGCGTCGCTTGGAAGCGGAATGGTGGCCAAGGGCGGAATTGAACCACCGACACAAGGATTTTCAGTCCTCTGCTCTACCAACTGAGCTACTTGGCCACGAACTTTCTATTATAGCATTTCCGCGTTTTTTTCAAAAGCCGGAGTGACCGGTTTCGGGATACCGTAAAATGCGACGGGAATCCGCCGCGCGCGGCCTTTGTCTGAAAGCGCTCCATGTCCGACCTTCGCGCCCCTGCCCTGTATCTCGCGTCTCAAAGCCCGCGGCGGCAAGCCTTGCTGACCCAGATCGCCGTGCCGTTCGCGGTTCTCACGCTCGACGAGGATGCCATCGCGGAAATCCCGCAACCGGACGAGACACCGGCTGCCTATGTTCGGCGGATGGCACGCGCCAAGGCGATCATCGGCATGAGGCAATTACGTCAACGGCAATTACCGACAGGCGCCGTACTCGGGGCAGATACGGAAGTGGTCTTGGCTGGCCGCGTTTTCGGCAAACCGCAAGATCGGCAGGACGCCGCCGCCATGTTGCGGGCGCTCTCCGGGAAAACGCACGAGGTGATCAGTGCGGTGGCGCTATGCCTTCCTCTCCGAAAAGGACGGGCGGTAAGCGTCATCGACCGTACCGTGGTCTCGCGGGTGACGTTTAAAGCCTTGCGCGATGAGGAGATGGAACGCTATCTCGACAGCGGCGAACCGTTCGGAAAAGCGGGCGCTTACGCGATCCAGGGACACGCCGGCGCCTTCGTGACGCATCTCGACGGAAGCTATTCGGGCGTCGTCGGACTGCCGCTGTTTGAAACGGCGCAGTTGCTCGAACGTCTGGCCGCTTGAATCTTTGTCCTTCTGCCCGTATCCTGTCATCCACTTTCAAAGAAACGAACCCCCGCGAATCCCATGTCCCGCGAAATTCTGGTCAACATAACGCCGCAAGAAACGCGAGTGGCCGTGCTCGAGCAAGGCATCGTCGGGGAATTGCACGTCGAGCGGACGCACACCCACGGCTTCGTCGGCAACATCTACCTCGGCAAGGTGGTGCGCGTGCTGCCGGGGATGCAAAGCGCCTTCATCGATATCGGACTGGAGCGCGCCGCCTTCCTGCACGTTGCCGACATCTACGAGAACCGGGTCAAATACGAAGAAGATACCCGGCCGATCGAACGGTTGCTGCACGAAGGCCAGTCGTTGATGGTGCAGGTGATCAAGGATCCGATCGGCGCCAAGGGCGCGCGGTTGTCCACGCAAGTCAGCCTTGCCGGACGCCTTCTGGTCTATCTGCCGCAGGACGCGCACATCGGCATTTCACAGCGAATCGAGGACGAAAGCGAACGCGAAATCTTGCGCGAGCGGTTGCGGGCGTTGCTGCCGGAAGAGCCGCCGGGCGGCTTCATCATCCGCACGATGGCGGAGACGGCCACCGAAAACGAACTGAAAAACGATATCGAGTACCTGACACGCTTGTGGGGCGACGTCTCGCAGCGTACGCGCGAACTTCCCACGCCATCACTGTTATACCAGGACTTGCTGCTGCCGCAGCGAATGCTCCGAGATATTGCCTCCGAAGACACATCAACGATTTACGTCGATGATGAATCGGCATTGGCCGCGATGCAGGCTTTCTCGCAAAAGTACACCACCGGGATGACCGAAAAATTGATGCTGTACATCGGCGAACGCGCCTTGTTCGATCGCTACGGTGTCGAAGAAGAATTGAACAAAGCGCTGTCGCGCCGCGTCGATCTAAAGTCCGGCGGTTATCTGATCTTCGATCAAACCGAAGCGTTGACCAGCATCGATGTCAACACCGGCGCTTTTGTTGATGGTCGCAATTTCGAAGACACGGTGTTCAAAACCAACCTCGAGGCAGCGCATACCATCGCCCGCCAACTGCGGTTGCGCAACTTGGGCGGCATCATCATCATCGACTTCATCGATATGGAGCGAGCCGAGCATCAGGAAGCCGTGCTCGAAGAGTTTAACCGCGCGCTGGAAAAAGACCGTACGCGGTTGAGCGTCAACGGCTTCACCCGCTTGGGGTTGATCGAGATGACGCGCAAGCGAACCCGTGAATCGCTGGCGCAGATGTTGTGCGAACCGTGTCCGACCTGTCTGGGGCGCGGCCAACTGAAAACCGCGCAAACCATGTGCCACGAAATCCTGCGCGAGATCCAGCGCGAAGCGCGGCAATACAGCGCGCGCGAATTCCGAATCCTGGCGTCGCAAGCGGTGATCGATTGTTTTCTCGACGAAGAGTCGCAAAGCCTGGTGTGGCTCGCCGACCTGATCGGCAAAACCATTTCGCTGCAAGTGGAAACGCTTTATACCCAAGAACAGTACGATGTTGTGATCGTATGAACACGGCGCCAACTTCATGAAACGCATTTTCAACGCATTCTTCTATTCGGCGCACGGGTTCGCCGCCGCCTGGCGCGATGAAGCGGCATTCCGGCAAGTCGTCCTGTTGGCCATCGTCGGTATTGTCGCCGCTTGCTTTTTGCCTCTGAGCGCCACGGTGCGCGTATTGCTGATCGGCGCCCACGGTCTGACACTGGTCGTTGAATTGCTGAATACCGCCATTGAAGCGGCGATCGATCGCATCGGCGAAGAGCGCCATCCGCTTTCCAAGAAAGCCAAAGATTGCGGCAGCGCCGCACAACTGGTGATTCTGATCTTGGTTGCCGCGTTGTGGGTCGCGGCGTTGTGCGGCGGGATTTAGCGCGTTTTTTATTCAAGTCTGCGCACGCTTTGTTCCTCTCCCCCCTCTCTCTCCCGCAAGCGGGCGAGGGAAAAGAGGCATGCACGTGAACAAATGCTGCTCTGGAGCGTTCGCCTCAAGAAAGATCAGGGCTTTTTCCTTCCGCATGCAAACTATGATGAAGCGCCACGACTTTCTCGCGCAAACTCTTTAACTGCACGGCTTCTGGCGCGACAACCTGCCCCGCCTGCACGGTGATTTTGGAAAAAATGCCGCGCAGTTTGCGCATCGCGCGACCTTTGTGCGAACGCGAGAAAAAGCTTCCC
The DNA here is from genome assembly GCA_031260355.1 of Burkholderiales bacterium. Classification (GTDB taxonomy): domain Bacteria; phylum Pseudomonadota; class Gammaproteobacteria; order Burkholderiales; family Casimicrobiaceae; genus UBA931. The sequence goes on along the minus strand of JAIRJZ010000005.1, from coordinate 71,148 downwards.
CACAAACCATGCAACGCCATCGGCACGACAGGCACCGGCGTTTCCCGCACCATGCGGGCGATGCCGGGAGAAAATTTGCCGATTTCGCCGTCCGGCGTCAATCGTCCTTCGGGAAAGATGCCGATGATCTCGCCATTACGCAGCGCCTGTGCCGCCGATGCGAACGCCTGTTCTTTGAGCGCCACGCTGGCTTTGAGCGTTGCCACAGGGATCGTCCGATTGATTTTGAACAGCCAATGCAAGACGGGCGTCCGGTAAATCTGATGATCAATGAAAAAACGAATCGGTCGGCGCACGGTGCCGATCAGAATCACCGAATCGACGTAGCTGACATGGTTGCACGCCAGAATGCAGGCGCCGCTTTCGGGAATGTTTTCCAGCCCCTTGGCGCGGACGCGATAAAACGTATGGGTCAACAACCAACCGGCACAACGCAGCGCGTGTTGCGGCGCGGCGCAGAAGGCAGCGATCGCCACCAGCAAAGTCAACGCCGCCGTCACCATGAAAAGCTGCGGGATCGTCACATTCAGCGCGAACAAGCCGACGGCGGTCAGTGCCGCCAGCACCATCAGCAACGCGTTCAAAATATTATTGGCGGCGATGATCCGCGAACGCCGTGCGGGATCGGCGCGGGTCTGGATCAGCACATAGAGCGGCACGGTGTAAAGCCCGCCGCAAACGCCCATCATCACCAGATCGAAGGTGATACGCCAATGCACGGGGTTCGCAAAATACGTTGCGATGCCGCTCTGCGTTTCGGCATGCAACGACCGCGAAGCAAAACCGGTATCGAACGCAAACAGCGACAACCCCAAAGCACCGATGAAAACCAGCGCCGGTTCGACCCGCCCGTGAGACAGTCTCTCGCACATCAGCGCGCCGATGCCCAGGCCGATCGAGAAAAACGCCAGAAGCAACGTCGCGACATGCTCATCGCCGCCGAGGATTTCTTTCGTGAAGTTGGGGAATTGCGTCAGAAAAATCGCGCCGAAAAACCAGAACCATGAAATGCCCAGCATGGCCAGCCAGACAACGCGCGTTTTTTGCGCGGCACGGATGTTGCGCCAGGTTTCGGTAAACGGATTCCAGTTGATCCGTAATTCCGGCGCGGCTGCCGGTGTCAGCGGAATGCCGCGGCTTGCCAGATACCCGGCAACGCCGATCAGTACGCAAGCGGTGCCGGAAATGAGCGGGCCGTGCGTTTCGATGGCGATCAGCAAACCGCCGGCAATCGTTCCCATCAGAATCGCCACAAAGGTCGCGCTCTCGACCAACCCGTTGCCGCCGACCAATTCTTCTTCGCGCAAATGCTGCGGCAGGATCGCATACTTGACCGGGCCGAACAACGTCGAATGCAGCCCCATCAAAAACAGCGCCGCGAAAAGAATCGGCACGTTGCCCAGCCAGAAACCGGCAGCGCCAAACACCATGATGGCGATTTCCAGCAGCTTCAGGAAACGGATCAGCCGTGATTTTTCAAACTTGTCGGCGATCTGCCCGGCGGTTGCCGAAAACAACATGAACGGCAAAATGAACAGCCCCGCCGCCAAGTTGACCAGCATCGCCCCCGTCAGCCCGCCGACGCTGCCGACATGAAAGACGATGAACAACGCCATCGCGTTCTTGAAAACATTGTCGTTTCCGGCACCCAGAAACTGAGTCCAGAAAAAAGGCGCAAACCGGCGTTCGCGCAACAGCCGGAATTGATGAGGAGGCGACGTACTCACAATGAATCAAACAAATGCGGTTCCCGCATGATGAGAGCTTGGCGCCGATGCGTCAAGTGCCGCGCCCCTGTTTCGCCTCCGGTGAAAGCGGCAGCCGCGCTACAATGATACTTCTCGCGCCACCTCCGGCGCGCGCCCGGAGTTTTCATGAAAGCGTATCTCGATGTGTTGCGCCAAGTGCGCGAAACCGGCACCGCCAAAGACGACCGCACCGGTACCGGTACCGTCTCGCTGTTCGGTCAGCAAATGCGGTTCGATCTCGCCGCCGGTTTTCCGCTGGTGACCACGAAGAAAGTTCACCTGAAATCGATCATTTATGAACTGCTGTGGTTTTTGCGCGGCGAACACAACGTGCGCTGGTTACAGCAGCACGGCGTCACCATCTGGGACGAATGGGCCGATGACAACGGCGAACTCGGTCCTGTTTACGGCGCGCAGTGGCGGCATTGGCAAACCGCCGATGGCAGGCATATCGACCAGATGGCGCAACTGATCGAAACCCTGCGGCGGAATCCCGATTCGCGGCGGCTGCTCGTATCGGCTTGGAATGTCGGCGAAATCGACGCGATGCGTTTGCCGCCGTGCCATGCGTTTTTCCAGTTTTACGTTGCGGCGGGAAAACTGTCGTGCCAGCTCTATCAACGCAGCGCCGATTTGTTTCTGGGCGTACCGTTCAACATTGCTTCTTACGCGCTGCTCACCCACATGGTGGCGCAACAAACCGACCTGGCGGTCGGCGAATTCATCTGGACCGGCGGCGATTGCCACTTGTACCGCAACCATTTTGCACAGGCCGACGAGCAACTGGCACGCTCCCCGTTGCCGTTGCCGACGCTCAAGCTCAAACGGCGACCGCCCACCTTGTTTGATTATGTGTTCGACGACTTTGAGATCGTCGATTACCAGAGCCACCCGCCGATCAAGGCGCCGGTGGCGGTGTAGGGGCGAAAAATTTTTCGGCCCTGCGGATGATATATAACAAGGAAATTGCTCAATTTTTAGGGCGGTTTTGGTTCAAGGATAGACATCGGCATTGCGAGCAAAGCGAAGCCATCCAGCAGCAATCCTCTGGATTGCTTCGTCGCTGACGCTCCTCGCAACAACGAACTGAGGAGGTCAGTTGTAAAGGATTGAAACGGAACTGCTCCAATCGCTGCCCGCGGCACTCCGGCAGCGCTTTCGGCAATCTACGCCCTTCAAAAAAATCAGGCTCCGCCGTAGCGGAGCCTGATTGAAACGCGGAAACCTGCTCTTGCGTTCAGCGAACGCCGACAGTTATCCCTATGGCTACCCTTTCATCGATGGTGGGAAACAACATTGAGCTCGAGATCATCCGCCCAAACCGTTCCCTTGCTGTTGAGCGCAACGCCAACTTCGAGATCGGAAACGTTTTTGGAGAGCTTCAGTGCAATCGAATACCTCGTCCACTCCGTCGTCCCTTTGACCGGCGCCTTGCGCATCACGTTGTATTCCAGCAAACGGGCGCCGCCGAGCGCCCGCAGCGTCAACACGGCGCCGTCAATCGCCACCTCGTCCGTCTTCAGCCAGCCGCTGAGTTCCACGGTTTTGCCGCGCAGCGCTGCCGCCGGCAATACCTGATAGATGGCGCCGCCACGCTCACCAGCGAGAGAACGGATACGGATCGATTGTTTGCCCGTACGGAAAATCTCCGTGTCCACCGCAAACGCATAGGCTTGTGCGTCCTTCGGCGATGTTTCCCAGCTTTCCAGTCCGTTTTCAAAATCGGCGTTGAGCAACAGCAACGGCGTGCGTATCACCGGCGCGCCTTCCTTGTCGTACGATGACGCGAGGGCCGGCGCTACCGCTACCACCACAGCCACCGCCGAAACAGCAACCCACCTGCTGAAAGTCAATATCGTTCTGTTCATGTTTTTTCTCCGTTTTCCGTTCCTAGAAAATGTACGCAATCGAAAGGCCGAGGAGGTAATCGTTATAGCGGGCGGTCACCTGCTCCGGAAGAATGACGCTGTTGGTCGAAGACGCCGTCGTGTTGTCGTACTTCCAATCGCTCCCGCGCAAATGGGCATAGGCGGCACTGAAGCGCAGTTTGAGCTTTTCGTTCAGCATGTAACTTCCGTACAACTGGACATAATCCGTCCGGTATTTGGCATCCGGCATGGCTGTTGGCGCCACCAACCCGGGACCTGCCCATGTATCGACCGGCGATTTGTCGCTGTTCCACACATACTGCACGCCAATATCGAAGTTGCGCTCCTCCGGAACATAGCGCGCACCAACACCGATCGTATTGCCCCGATTATCAAGGCTGGCGGTCCAATCACGCGTCGGGTCGGCGGCCGTCGGCCCGGTATTCGTATAGCTGCGGCCGTTCTGATCGGTCTTGAACTGCGACCAGGTATAGAACGCGTACGCACTAAGACCGTCGAGCGGCGACCACTGCCCGTCTATCGTATAAGACTGACCGATCCCCCGCTGCCGTCCCACGCAGCGGTTGTCCATCACATTGCCCGGTTGCAGGAGCTGGTCGTTGGGGCCGCCACAACCCGGCCCTTTGTAATCGCGCTGATACCAGTCGCCGGTCAACGAGAACGTCAGCGCGTCGGCCGGCGTCACAAACAGCATCGTCTTGACCTTGCTCTGATCGTAATCGGCGACCAGGAAAGGCCGCATCGTCGGCAGCACGTCGAACAGACCCGCCGTGGTCGTGCCGTCCGTATAACCGGCTTCATACGGCCTTCTCGAGTCGTAATCGGAACCGCGGCGTTGCTGGTATTCGTATTTCAACGAGCCTGTCGCCCACGCGCTCGCCCGTTTGCGCAGCTCCAGCCCGAAGATGTTGTCTTCGGTGTAATCACGCGGTTCGTCGATCGACGGTTTGTAATCCGTTTTCTTGTAGTTGTAGTAACCGCGCACCGAATAGCCCGCCGCCAGCGAATAGCTGGTGTCCAGCCTGAACTTGTTCTGTACCCGGCTGGGCGCTTTGTTATAGCGCAGCCTCACGGAGTTGACGTCGTTCGGTGCCGTTCCGGGCGGAATCACCACTTGATCGGTCGTATCGCCGGCGATGTACGAATACAAATCGGTCGGCGTCTTGTTGTTGACATTGTTGTAGCCGTAGCTGGCCTTGACGTTCAGTTTGTCGAAAAAACGCGTCGTCAGCTTGAGATCCAGCAAGGTGTTGTCAACTTTTCCGTCCAGCGATTTGCGCGGCAACTCCGTATTGAAGGCGATGCCGTTGGTGTCCACGGCGTACGGCAAAAAAGCATCGTTTTGTCGCATCATGCCGTAAGAAGCCACGCCCGTCAGCCGCGTGATCGGAGTGAAATTGTAGCCGCCGCTCAACTGGAACTGATGGTACAGGTTGTCCGGCATCAACCCCATTCGACCATGGCCGGTCGGGAAACCGCTGTCGGGCACCCAACCGGCGATGGCGTTGTACGGGTTCTGCCAAGTCAGCGAATCGACGTTGTTGGAGTACTTCGAAAAATAGTACATCCCTTCCAGTTGCGCCTTGTCGGTATTCCAGCGCAGCTTGGCCTCGATCTGTTGCGTATGGTCGTTGAGCGGAAGCGGCATCAACACGCTGCGCGGATTGCCGCCGGTGTTGCCCATCGCGCCGCCGGTCAGGCCGGTGCCGCCACGATCATCGTAGCGGTAGTTGACCAGCGCTTCCATCGTGCCGCCGAAAAACACATTGCCGCCGATCTTGTAGATATCACGCTTCTGCCGGATATCGTGCGGCTGCAACGCGCCCGAAATCACATCGGCGCTGGCGGGAGGCTGCCCCGGCACACCGGCAAACCCCGCCGGCAGCGTCAACGCATTGCCGCCGGCTCCCTCGAAGATGAAGCGGGTGGTATCGGAAGTCAGATGCTTGATCTGCGCCACCTCGGCGCTCAACCCGTATTTGCCCTGTGTGCCGAAATTGCCGCTGACCTGCCGCGAGTCCAGACCGAGGTTGCGCCCCAGAAGGTTGTAATAGGACGCCGTTTGGTCGTTGCGATCAGCGAAGTTCAAATGACCGATACCGTACGTTCCTTTCTTGGTAACGCCGGTCCACTCGCCGAATTTTCCGGCGTCCTTGCTGCTGTAGAAACCGCCCAGTTCGATGTAGTTGGTGTCGTAACGGCTCATGTCCGCATTGTTCGTCAATGGAATCATCAGCATCGGTTCGGCCAGCGCCGCGCCCGAGGACAAGAACAACGTCGAAACCAGTGCCAATGCCAGTGGTCGTTTCGTGAAAACGCTTTTTTTGCTTGAAATCTTTTTCATGGGGATGCCTCTTCGATTCTCAATGCCCGAACATCAGCGCATAAACCGCACGCCCGACGGATGGTTGCTACCGTGGATCTTGACATGGCAATTCGGGCAACCCTGCGCCAGAATCTTGTCACCGGCGGCGTTGGGCGGCAGATTGTTGCCGCTGTACACCGCGCTGGGATGCTGCACCGCCATGTGGCATTGTTGGCACAAATAAGGCGTACGAACTTGCAACATGGGCGCGTTGTTGGTCCCATGCGGCTGATGGCAATTCGTGCATTCGTCACGCGCGGGAGGGTGCTCCCACAGGAAGGGGCCGCGCTTATCGGCGTGGCAGGTATAACACGTCTCATTGACAGTGTTTTTGATCAGCAGCGAATCGCCGACCGTCCCATGCGGCTGGTGGCACGACGTGCATCCCATCTGCCCGCTGCGCAGCGGGTGCGACGAAACCCGCATCGTATGCGAGCGGACGTCCTTGTGGCAGGTGAAGCAAACGCCGGGTTGCGTTTCCATCACCAGCACCGGGTCTTTCTTGATGTGCACTTTATGGCAGTCGCTGCAAGCGGTACGGCTGCTCTCGTGCGGGCTGCCGCTCCAGTGCATCCGGTTGCCGCCGACGTGGCAACTGGCGCAAGGCTTGTTTTTGTCTTCCGCCTTGGTCTTCTTGTTGAACGAAGTTTCCGGTTTTTTCTCAATCGGATCCTCCATGTGCTCGTCGGCCTTGCCGTGACAAGCGGTACACATTTCGTTCCGCCCTTCCTTGCCGGCCTTGCCCCACGGCGTCCGCGCATCTCCGGACGCGCCATGCCGCGACACCGCCATGTTGTCGAACTGCTCCTTATGGCAAGTCGCGCATTCGATGCCCGGCTCTTCTGCCGGAGAGGCAGTCGGCGCCGGCGCAGAAACCGCTGCTGGCGCGGAAACCGCCGCCTTTTCCGACGACAGCACGCCCGGTATCACCGGTTGAGCCAATACGGGAAGCGCAAAAAACGCTGCTGTGCAGGCAAACAGCCTGAAAAACGAAAAAAAAGATTGCATCACGACCCCTTTTTTTGATCGATTGTTGGCCACTCTGACCAAGAAAATCTCGCCTTGTTCCACAAAAGCCTATCAAATTACTCGGCTTTATGTCTGATCATATGTGACACCGATCACTAAAACAATGGGTGAAAAACCATAGCTTTAAGTAATTTGTTTGATCTAAATCAAGGTTTAGGCAACATTTTATGAGTGTGTTTATTGCCTTTTCGATCACCGTTTCCCGGAATCGACGCACAGTTTATTGCTGTGTCAAGCGATAATCAGAAGTGAATACTCGCCTTTGATTCTTACGGAATTTTACCGCCGAACCGCCGCCACAGCCCGCGCAACCCGCGCCACAGCTTGCGGATAGCCCACAGGCAGAGTATCGCCAGCGCCAAGGTCAGCACACCGGCGATCAGCGGGTGCTGAACGATCAGCCAAACGAGGGTTAGCCAAGTCACGTCCTCCCCGACCGAAGCGGTCCAATTCGATACCGGCTCGGGCGAAGTATTGATGGTGGCGCGGACGCCGGTCTTGGCGAAATGGCTGGTGGCGGCAAAGGTGCCGCCGATCAGCGCCAGCGCGGCGGTCACAATGGCATTGTCGCCGATGAAGCTGCCCGCCAGACCGGCGGCCAGCGCGGCGCCCGCCGGCAAGCGGATGAAGGTGTGAAAGCTGTCCCAAAGACTGTCGATGGCGGGAATTTTGTCGGCCAGCAATTCAACGACGGTCAACGTGCCGGTGACGGTCAGAATGACCGGATGCGCCAGCAGTTTCATGCTGTCCGGCAACGCCAGCCAATCGAAAAAACCCGCCAGCCCGATCACGAATAAAAGCGCATACAAGCGAAAACCGCTGGCGAAACCAAGCGCCGCCGCCAACGCCAAAACATGCGACAACTCAAGATTCGTCCAATCCATCATGATCCGTTGCACTATCCGACAATGACGCCGCCACCGAGACAAACCTCGCCGTCGTAAAACACCCCATACTGCCCCGGCGTCGGCGTCCATTGCGGCGCTTCGAAACGTACCGTCAACGTATCATGATCGCGCCACTCGATCCGGCACGACGCATCGGGCATCCGGTAACGCAGTTTGGCGCCGTATGGGCGCGACGGATCCGGCGGGGTACCGGCAATCCAGTGAAGTTGCTGCACGGTGACGGTATCGTTATAGAGCAGCGGATGATCGTGCCCCTGCACGACGAGCAATTCATTTTCAAGCAGCCGCTTACCGGCAACGAACCACGGCGCACCGTCGCCGTCGCGGGTGCCGCCGATGCCCAGCCCCTGCCGCTGCCCGAGCGTGTAATACGCCAGCCCCTGATGTTCGCCGACCGCGGTTCCCTCCGGCGTCACCATCCGGCCCGGCACGCGCGGCAGGTAGCGTTCGAGAAACTCGCGGAATGGTCGTTCGCCGATGAAACAAATGCCGGTCGAGTCTTTCTTCTGCCAAGTCGGCATCCCCTCGCGCCGGGCGATGGCGCGCACGTCGCTTTTGAGCAGATCGCCGAGCGGAAAACACGCCGGTTGCAATTGCGGCTGGCGCAGTTGATGCAGAAAATAACTTTGGTCCTTGCCGTGGTCGCGCGCTTTCAACAACATCGCGTGTCCCTCGTGCGCCACCCGCGCGTAGTGCCCGGTGGCGATGGCGTCGGCGCCTAGCGTCAGCGCATGATCGAGAAAGGCGCGGAACTTGATTTCGCTGTTGCACAAAACGTCGGGGTTGGGCGTACGCCCGGCCTCGTATTCGCGCAAAAAATAGGCAAAGACGCGCTCACGGTATTCGGCCGCAAAGTTGACGGCGTCGAATTCGATGCCGATCACGTCGGCGACGCTGGCGGCGTCGATCAAATCCTGCCGCGACGTGCAATACGTGTCGGTGTCGTCGTCTTCCCAGTTTTTCATGAAGACGCCGATCACCTCATGGCCTTGCTGCTTCAACAGCCAAGCGGCCACCGAGGAATCGACGCCGCCGGACAGGCCGACGACAATGCGCTTATGCGAAACCATACTTGTGTAAAACCATCGTGGACAAAACCGGAACAGCGAAAAAAACCGACGAGATTGAATGGTACACCGTGAACACCGGGGAAAGGTTTCTCACTGCTCTGGTCTCTGCGCGGAAATGTTCGTCGCTCCCACGCAGAATCGTCATCTTCGCGCAGGCGGTGACGGAAGCCCAGACAACTTCTCCCTGAATCCCCGCTTTCGCAGGAGACGACGGTTTCAGAAAAAAGGGCGCCCAAGGCGCCCTGCAGTACTCTTCTTCTGAAACCTTACGTTTTCCGTCTTGCCACCCCGGAGGCCGCGATGCCCAAAGCCAGCATCAGCACCACCAACGCACCGGCGCCGAGCGCCGGAATGGGGTGTGACACGGCGTTGTTATTCCCCAGGACAATCAGGACATACGGAAAATCTCCCTCCTTGGGTGTTGCCGGGGTGCTGTCGGTCACCCGAAGCGTGAACGAATAGGTTCCGGCGGTGGTCGGTGTGCCGGAAAGCGTACGGGTCGCCGGATCGAACGTCAGACCGGGAGGCACGCTGCCCGAGAGCCATGTCACGGTATAAGGGGGCACGCTACCGCCTCCCAAGGGCGTGAACAACTGCGAATAAGGGGTGCCCACCGTGCCGTTGTGCAACGACAGAGGAAGAAGCTTAAGCTCGCCGCTGAACAATTGATCCACATCGATGATAGTCGTCGAACCATTGGCGGGCAGCGCGACATTCCACTGCAAAGCCGCCCCGTAGTCGCATGAGCTCCCCGCTGTGGGACAGGTATTTGTATTGGACAACTGACGGGAACCGATTTCGCCCCACATCGCACTGTAGCTCCCGGCGAAATAACGATCCGCCGGCGTCATCGGAATGAACCAGCCGGTGAAACCGGCATGAGTCCCCGAGGGCACTTCTCCGCCGACACTGCCGGTGGCAGGGTCGTGAAGCGGATAACCCGCGTCAAGACTGCCGTAATACAGGTCGGCGCCCAGGAAAATCCGCAGGTTACGGTCAACGCCGCTGTTATCGGTAACTTGCAGCGAGGTATTAAAGGCTTCCTGGCCGATGACATAAGTCACCGTGATGACGGCAGTCAGCGTCCCGCCGGTCATCGTCGAGATGATCTTGAAGGGGTCAGCGGCAATGCCCGTCCCCGTCGGGCCGGTTTGTGTCACGGAGGTCCAGTAAGTGTACCCCGCGGGGCTCGTCATATTGACTCCCGCTCCGACACTGGCGGGGCCATACAGGAGACCGCTGTCAACATCGTGAACGGCCCATACCGCGGCGCTATCGGATTCCCCGCTGTAATACAGTTGGCTTGAGAATAGTTGATGGTAAGCGTACAAATTGCCCGTCGGCGTAATGCCTACTTTCGTGATCGGCCCGGCGCTGGTGATTTCGACCTGCGCTAGCGCCTGAGACGGCAGCAACAAACATAGCGCCGTCAGGGCGAGTGTGAAGGCAAGCGTCAGCCGACGGAAAACCCAGCAGGCGAACATGATGATGGAAAACCGTGGCGCGATAAAACCCGTTTGCATTTTTCTACTCCCTGGAATAAAGATTACTGCCCAGACTTTGTTGTCCGGCGTGTCGATGCGCCGTTTACCTGTTTCCGGTAGAAACTCCCCCTATGACACGAAGAATGATAGACGGGAACAACAAAAAGGAGAACCGGTTTATTCTTTACGCATACCTTTTACATTGCGCCGTCTCTTCTACATCCATTGGATGCATGCCAAAACGGCAACGCCGGCGCGTTGGTTCGCCGTACAGCACGCCTTGAATTTTTCTCTCAGCCGCCGGTCTGCCGCAACAACCATTCGCGCGCCAGCGGCAGCGTGAGAGGTCGTTTCAGAGACAGAGAATGGCGGTCGAGCGCATCGAGCACAGCCACCAGCGAACGCATATCGCGGCGGCTGTGTTTGAGAAGGTAGGCGACGACTTCGGCGGGTAACCGCAAGCCGCGCCCGTCGGCGTGCGCGATCAATGCCTGCAATTTGTCTTCGTCGCGCAGCGCCGCGATTTCGTAAATGCCGCCCCAACCCAGCCGCGTCCGCAGGTCTTCGCGCAAGGTCAGCCGCGCCGGCGGAACAGAGGCGCTGACCAGAAGGCCGCCGCCGTTTTCTTTCAGCGCGTTGTACAGCGTGAAAAGGGTTCCCTGCAAGCCATCGTCAGCGGCATCGACATCGTCAACCAGCCACAGCGCCGGTGACGTTGACAACTCCGGCAACGGCGGCAAGGCGTGGTCGCGAGCGAGTCTATGTACGGAAAGACCGGATGCCAACGCTTGCGCGCGCGCCGCTTGTAGCAGATGCGTTTTACCGGCACCGGACGCGCCCCAGAGAAACAGCCCTGTGTGCGATGGCGTCGTGCTTGCGAACGCCTCGACAAAACCCCGCGTCGCGGCAAGCGCTTCGCCGTTATGACCGACGACGAAGTTGTCGAACGAAGGCGGCGCGGCAGGATACAGATCGAAAATCAGTTGTTGCATAGTTGAGCGTTAGTCAATGTTTCTTTTCCTGATACAGCGGGCTTTGCTGATAGGCGACGCGCAGATGGCGCAACGCCACCAGTATCGCCGCCGCCATCGGCAATGCCAGCAGTACGCCGACGAAACCGAACACTTGCCCGAACGCCAGCAAGACGAAGATCACGGCGAGCGGATGCAGGCCGATGCGGTCGCCGACGAAGTACGGCACGAGCACATAGTTTTCGAGCAACTGGCCGATGCCATAAACCGCCAATACGGCGATAAACGGCGGCCAGCCGCTCCATTGCAGCAACGCGGCGATGACCGCCAGCGTCAGCCCGATGCTGAAGCCCACGTAGGGAATGAATACCAGCAGCCCGGTCAACAGACCAATAGGCAGCGCGAACTCGAGGCCGACCGCCCAAAGCGCGGTAACGTAATAAATACTGAGCACCAGCATCACCAGAAACTGACCGCGGATGAATTCGGCAAGCACCGCGTCGATCTGACCGACGATTTCGGTGGTTTTACCATGCCAGCGGCGCGGCACCAGATCGTCGATACGGCGCAGAAAAACGTTCCAGTCGCGCAGCACGTAGAACATCACCACCGGAATCAGCGCGATGTTGATCACCAGCGACAGAAGCAACTGACCGCCGGTTTTGACGCCGGAAAGAACATGCAGCGAGACGGTTTGCGCACTTTCAAGGTTGTCGGTGACCAGCGACCGCAGTGAATTCATGTCGAGCGACAATGACAGGCCGATCCATGATTCGATTTTCGGCAACAGTGTCGTCGAAAAGCGGTCAAAAAGCTCGGGGACGCGTTTTGCGATCAGCGCGGCTTCCGAATGGATCAACGGGATCAGCACCAGTAGCAGGACGGACACCGACATCAACAACAACGCGAGAACGAGAAGCGTCCCCAGTGTGCGCGATACGCCTTTTTTCGACAGCCATTCGACCAGCGGCGAACCGAGGTAAGCGAGAATCGCGCCGGCGAAGAAAGGGGTCAGAATCGGCCCCAGCCCCATCAGCAGCAAGGCGAACACCGCGACGGCGCCGATTACCCAGACATAATGACGCCAGGACAGCGGCACGGCCGGGCGCACGGGCGGCAACGCAGCCAACGGCGCGGCGGCAACGACTGGCGCGGCTTCGGGCGCTGAGGCGGCAGAAGAAGCAGGCGCAGGCGGCGACGGGGAAGATGGAGGCGGCAGCGAGTCGCTCATGGGAAGGGTTTTCCGTTAAAATTTCGATCTTGAAAGTCTGTCGTGAATCGCATAAATTTTAGACGAGGCGACCAAGCAAGCCAAAAACCGGCAGACAGTACAAGCCGTACGGCAAGGCGAAGTCAACGAAGTATAAAGGTTTAGGCGGTTCACTATAAACTGTATCGTGGCCGGGGAGCATTATTCAATCCCCGCCTTCTGCGAGGGTATTATGACCGTTTCTCCCGGGGATTTTCCCACCACACCGTTGACGTACCGCGATGCCGGTGTCGATATCGACGCCGGCGATGCGCTGGTTGACCGGATCAAGCCGCTGGCGCGGCGGACGATGCGGCCGGAAGTGCTGAACGGCATCGGCGGCTTCGGCGCGCTGATCGGCTTGGGTAGCCGCTACCGTGAGCCGGTGTTGGTGGCCGGAACCGATGGCGTCGGCACCAAGCTCAAACTGGCGTTTGAACTCGACCGCCACGATACGATCGGCATCGACCTGGTGGCGATGTGTGTCAACGACATTCTGGTGCAGGGCGCCGAACCGCTGTTTTTTCTCGACTATTTTTCGTGCGGCAAGCTCGATGTCGATCGCGCCACGCGCGTCGTGCAAGGCATTGCCGCCGGTTGCGAGAGTGCCGGGTGCGCGCTGGTCGGCGGCGAAACGGCGGAAATGCCGGGAATGTACGCCGAAGGCGAATACGATCTGGCCGGCTTCGCGGTCGGCGTCGTCGAGCGCGACGCGATTATCGACGGCAGCACCATCCGGGCGGGCGATGCCGTGCTCGGGCTGGCGTCGAGCGGGCCGCACTCGAATGGCTATTCGCTGATTCGAAAAATCGTCGCACGCAGCGGCGCCGATCTCAAGACCGAACGCTGCGGCGACGGCATCCTGGCCGACGCGCTGATGGTGCCGACGCGAATTTACGTCAAGCCGCTGTTGGCGCTGATGAAGGCACTGCCGGTCAAAGGGATGGCGCACATCACCGGCGGCGGTCTGACCGAAAACATCCCGCGCGTGCTGCCGAAAACGCTGGGCGCGCACTTGTACCAACGCGCTTGGCAACGGCCGCCGGTATTCGGCTGGCTGCAACAACAAGGCGGCGTCGCCGAGGAAGAAATGCACCGCGTTTTCAACTGCGGCATCGGCATGGCCGTGATCGTCGCCGCCGAACAGGCAGAAGCCGCGATGGGCTTGCTGCGCGCACACGGAGAAACCGTGACGAAAATCGGCGATATCGTGGCGCGTGATGACGGTCATCCGGCAGTGGTGATTGAAGGTTAAGCGATGGGCAATGCCAAAAAAATCAGCGTCCTGATTTCCGGGCGCGGCTCGAATCTGGAAGCGCTGCTCGAAGCGATTGACGCCGGTCGAATTCATGGTCGCGTGGTGCGCGTGTTGAGCCAACGCGCCGACGCGGCCGGGTTGCGGCACGCCGAAAAACGCGGCATTCTGACGACGGTGGTCGATGTCAAGGCGTATCCAACCCGCGACGCGTTTGATGCGGCGCTCGGCGATGCGGTGGCGGCGGATGCGCCCGACCTCGTCGTTCTCGCCGGCTTCATGCGGGTGCTCGGCGCCGCGATCGTGCAGCGTTTCGCTGGCCGCATGATCAACATCCATCCGGCGCTATTGCCATCGTATCCGGGGCTGCATACGCACCAGCGAGCGCTGGCCGACGGTGTCAAATGGCACGGCTGCACCGTACACTTCGTCACGCCGGAAGTCGATGTCGGCCCCTTCATCGGACAAAGCGCCGTGCCGGTGTTGCCCAGCGATGACGAGGCGACGCTGGCGGCGCGTGTGCTTGAGGCCGAACACCGTTTGCTGGAAGATGCGGTGCGCTGGTTTTGTGCTGATCGCCTGAGCGTCGAAGGGCAGATGGTGACGCTGCGCGATGCTTTGCCAGCACCGGTGTCCTGCCAGCAGCCGCAGGGCTAGCGCGCTTCTTGTTTAAATGCGCACGTTTTTCCCCTCTCCTCTCTTCGAGAGAAAATCGGGCTACTGACAAAGCCCTCCCCTTCAAGGGGAGGGTTTGGGTGGGGATGGGGTTACTTGCACGGATAGCCAAGACCCCCATCCCCTTCCCGGCCTTACCCTTGAAGGGGAAGGAGTAAAACGTAGCGTATCCCCGCAGAAATTTATACCCATAAATCAAAACCTCTCTCAATGAAAACCTCTCTGAAATCAAAAGCTCAAAAAGCCGAACCGACATGGCGCCCTTACCACCTGCATGCGTTGGCCGAGGCCATCCGCCGCGCCGAAACACTGCTTTATCCGGCCGACAGTGTGCTGCGCCAATTTTTCCGCGAGCATCCTGCGCTCGGCCAGCGCGATCGCGGCTTCGTCGCCGAAGGCATGTTCGCTTATTTGCGCCGCCGCCGCTCGCTGAAAGCGTTGACGCAAACGACGAAGCCGAAGCGGCTGGCGCTGGCGGTGCTGGTGCGCGAACTCGGCCACCCGTTGCGGGAGGCCGCCGCGCTGGCCGACGACACCGACCGCGAATGGTTGACGAATTTCGACGCGCATCGACAGGCTTCGGAGGCGCTGCTCTCCGACATCGACAACGCCGATGTGCCTGATGAATTGTGGGCGCGGCTGGGCGGCGACCACGATGCCGCAAACCGCACGCAACTGGCGCAGGCGTGGATGCAACCTGCCCCGTTCGATTTGCGCGTCAACGTGATGAAAACGACGCGCGACGGGGCGCTGACGGCATTGAGCAGCGAAGGCTGGCAGGTCGAACCGACGCCGTATTCGCCGCTCGGCATTCGCGTCCACGGGCGGCCGATGCTGGCGCACCATCCCTGGCTCGCCGACGGCAGGCTCGAGGTGCAAAGCGAGAGCAGCCAGTTGGTCGGCTGGCTGGTGGCGCCGCGCCGCAGTGAAATGGTCGCCGACTTTTGCGCCGGCGCCGGCGGTAAGACGCTGCTGCTCGGGATGTTGATGCGTTCACAGGGACGGTTGTATGCGTTCGATGTGTCGGACAAACGGCTGAAAAAACTGACGCCGCGACTGGCGCGTTCCGGTTTGTCGAACGTACACCCGCAACGAATCGACAGCGAGCGCGACGCCAAACTCAAACGGCTGTCCGGAAAAATGGATCGCGTGCTGGTTGACGCGCCATGCACCGGAACCGGAACACTGCAACGCAACCCCGATCTAAAATGGCGCTACAGCGAAACGGGGCTGGCGGAATTGATCGCCAAGCAAGCGGCGATTCTGGCGGCGGCGGCGCGGCTGGTCAAACCGGGCGGCCGCTTGGTGTATGCAACGTGCAGCGTGCTGTCGGCCGAAAACGAAACGATCGTGTCGCAATTTCTGGACGCTCACACTGCGTTTTCATTGCAGTCCGCTTCGGAAGCACTGGTGCGCGCACAGGTGCCGCTCGATACCGGCGACACCCTCAAGCTGTTGCCGCACCAGCATCATACCGACGGCTTTTTCGCGGCAGTGTTGAAATGTCGTGACTGATGACTGCATGTGTATGAAAAAAGATACACCTTCCGCCAAAAAGTGTTTCTTCCTGTAACCTTTCTTTCGTTAAGGTCATTTCCTCTGGATCATATCATTCAATGAATGACTCGTCGTGGCATGGGTTGTTATATCAAAACATCCATTGGTTTGCAGTTCATTGATACCTCCACCTAACACCTTCCAGAAAAGGAAAGATTGTGATTCAGCCTCTGCAGAGATTTACCCCCGATACTGATACAAACATTAAACCGTTTCCTCTCTCCTCATCTCTTCTCGACGTATTTTTTCTTCGGTATTTTTTTCTCGCTCTCGCCTTGATGCTGCTAATACCTGGTATGGCGCGGGCGGTGGATAACGTTCCCTACCTCGTGCCGGGTATCGCGAACGTACAGTACGCCAACGGCGTGACCGAGATCGCCACCGATGCCGACCTGCCCGCTACACTGACCGCAGGCTGGTATATCACCACCTGCGCGGCGGGCGACATCATCCATAACGAAACGGTCACCGTCAATGGTGCAGTGAATCTGATCTTGGGCGATGGCTGTACCTTGACCGTCAATGGTCACCACGGTTTTGTTGGCGGCGGCAGCATCAGCCTCCGTGGCGGTGCCGGCATCAACGTCAGTGCCGGTCAAAACCTGACGATTTACGCACAATCCAGCGGCGGCAGCATGGGTGGCCTGACGGCCAATGGCGGCTTCTCTGTAGCCGGCGGCGGCGGGGCTGGCATCGGCACAGGCGACTCTGAATTTTTAATCAGCGACAGTGTGGTCGGCGCGATTACGATCAATGGCGGTCTCATCAAAGCCGCTGGCGCCGAAGGCTCCGCGGGCATCGGCAGCGGTATTCTCTGGTCCTGTGGGGCGTTCGTCAACGGTGGCATCGTCACCATCAACGGCGGCGACGTGACCGCGACGGGTGGAGCCTCTGGCGCAGGCATCGGCGGCGGGTGGGGCGGATCGGGCGACATTATCGCTATCACCGGCGGCGTTGTGCATGCGTATGGTGGCAGTCAGCCTAACTCTTACGGAGGCGGCGCAGGCATCGGTGGCGGTGGAAGTTCAGGCGACGGTATCACCTTTGGTAGCACCTACTGTAACGGCAGCGATGGTGGCGCTTCCGGCAACATCACGATCAGCGGCGATGCTGCCGTTTATGCCTATGGCGGTTTTGGTGGTGTTGGCGGCGGCGGAGCCGGCATCGGTTCTGGCGGCACAGATAACACCGGCCAGCCCGGCGGTGCGCTGGGTACGATCGTCATCCAAGACACTAACGCCAATGTGAAAGCCGCCGTAGGCGGCATGGGCGATACCGGCACTGGCGCAAACATCGGTATGGGCGCAGGCGGTCCCAACGGCTCTGGAAGCGGCGTAGAGACCACCTTCTACACCGTTACCGCCTCGGTAAACGGCACGGGCGGCAGCATCGCGGCCAGCCCTCCCGCGCCCAGCCCCAGCGCCAACATCGTCCCGGCAGGCAGTTGGCAAGTCAGCAACGGCAGTACCATGAACTTTGACATCATCGTCACACCCGACAACGGCTACGCCGTCACGTCACTGACCGTGACGCCCGCTGGTGGCGCCAGCACCGATGTGGGCGCACTGCGCTACTATGCACTGACAGCAACGAACAGTATCAGCGCAGTGGCGGCGTTCGGAATCACTGGCACATCCCTGACAACCGCCATCCCCACGCTGAACCCGGCAGCACTGGTGTTGCTGGCGATGGGCTTGGCAGGACTGGCGATTCAACAAAGACGACGCCGTCGATAACGTTTGGAAGAACCCCTCCCCACCCAAACCCTCCCCTTGAAAGGGAGGGTTTTGTTTGCTTCGCCGCGTTGCTACCTCGTAATGTCGAAACAGGGCGAGGACTGTTCGAGCCTTTGCGTACAAAGGCGAGCGCCGTAGGTTGGGACGAGCGCAGCGAATCCCAACACTACCTTCTTCCCCCCCTCGCTCTCAAACGTTGGGTTTCGCAAGCTCAACCCAACCTACTCCTCTTTCTTGTCCACACAAGAAAGTCACTCGCCTGCCGGGCGAGTCCTGCGCGGAAGAGCCTTTAACGAATGCGTTGCGCGTATAAAGCACAAAGCGACAAACCTCCGGCGGCTTCGCGCCTCCGTGCTAGTGCCCATGAATTCCGGCTTTCGCCGGAAGCGCCCGAAAATCCTGTATCCTGCTATTTTGAAGTTTGGGTAGATAGCCAAAATGGACGCCATCGATTTTTCACGAATCACCACGGTGCTGTCGTCGCCGCTGGGCTGGCTTGATCTGGCGTTGACACTGGCGAGCATCACCGTCGCCTACGGGCTGGCGTGGCGCTGGTATATCAAGCGCCAAGAAAAAGGACAGGCGTTGCCGGAACGAACGCTGTCCGGCGGCATGCTGCGCGTGATGTTTCCGCTGCTGGCGCTGTTGCTCGTCTTGTTAACGCGTTCGGTTTTCCGTATCTACGAAACGTCGTTCTTTCTCGACATTGCGCTGCCGCTGATGCTGGCGTTGGCAGCGATCAGGATACTGGTTTACACACTGCACACCATGTTCAGTCAAGCCGCTTGGCTGAAAGCATCGGAACGCGCGATCGCCTCTGCTATCTGGTTTCTGGTGGCCCTGTACTTTCTCGGCATTTTGCCGGAATTGGTAAAAGAACTCGAAAGCGTTGTGCTGCCGTTCGGCGGCGGCGTATCACTGTGGGCGCTGATCAAGGGCGCCGTCGCCTTGGTTCTGACCTTATCGGCAGCCTTGTGGATCGCCGGAATGATCGAGCGCCGCCTGTTGCCGAAAACTTCGACTTACGATGCTTCGTACAATGGCCGTCTGCTGTTGGCGCGTTTTCTGCGGGCGCTGTTGGTGGTGGTGGCGCTGTTGCTCGTGCTGCAAAGCATCGGCATCGACTTGACCGTGTTTGCGGTGCTGGGCGGCGCAGTTGGCGTCGGCATCGGCCTCGGTTTGCAACGGCTCGCCGCCAACTACATCGCCGGTTTCACCGTGCTGTTCGAACGCGCGATCAAGATCGGCGACATGATCACCGTCGATGGCCGCTTCGGCATCGTTCGCGAAGTCACCGCCCGCTACGTCATCATCCGCAGCCTCGACGGCATCGATGCGATTGTGCCGAACGAAGCGCTGCTGACGCAGACCGTGCTCAACCATTCGTCGAACCAACGCGAAGCGCGCGCGACGCTGCCGGTGCAAGTGGCATACGGCACCGACTTGCGGCTGGCGTTGCGGTTGATGGAGCAGGCGGCGATGGCCGAATCGCGCGTTGCCGACGGCCAGCGGTCACCGACAGCAACCGTTATTGACTTCGACGACAGCGGTATCAACCTGTTGCTGGCGTTCTGGGTTCGCGATCCGGAGAATGGGCAAGGCACGCTGAGAAGCAACATCAACCTGCGTCTCTGGGACCTTTTTTCACAGCACGGCATCGAAATTCCGTTCCCGCAGCAGGAAGTGCGTTTGCTCAACGCGAAGGACGAGCCGACGCCGCCGAATCAAAACGGCTTTGGTTGAAGCAGACACCTCTGGATTCCCGCTTTCGCGGGAATGACAGAGAAAAATGTTGCTTGTGATCCGATCTCTCGCCGAGCGTCATCCCCGCGAAAGCGGGGATCCAGGAAAAATTTCCAGTTTCGTTTTTGTTCGTGTTGTGTACGGCTAAACTAAAACCACTCTAAAACAAATCGCGACGACGGAAAACAAGAAAGCCCAGCGACAAGAAAAGCATTCCGACAAAACCCAGATACAACAGCGCGTAAGCGATGATCCCGGTAGATCCGAAGGTATCGAGGAGAAAGTAAGCGGTGGGGCCGATGACGGACAACACCGGATCAAAAAGCGCAATCGCCGCAAGGCGGAACGCCTGAACGGGGTTGAGCAATGCCAGCGCGAAAACGAGATTGTCGGGCACCATTTTCTGGATCAGGAACCCGATCAACGCAATGTCGATGAGCGCAATCAGAAGCAGCCAGACAAACAGCGCAATGCCGAGAGCCAGCTCCTGGCTTTTGGTCGATACCGAGATAAAAAAACCGATTCCCAGGAACGTAAAAGACGAAAAAGCCAGCAGCGCCGTGTACAGACACAGAAGCCGCCAGGGAATTTCACCGCCGCGCACCAACCCGATTGCCAGCGCCAACACGATGGTGAGCAGCAGCGGCAGCCAGATGACCAGTAACCGCCCCAATACTTTCCCCCAGTAATAAGCGGCCAACGACACCGGAAACGACAACAGATATTCGAAAACGTTGCTGTCCCGTTCTTTGGCGATGGTGCGTACCGTCGTGACCAGAATGAAGATCGGCAGAATGATGTTGCACGCCTGAATGAAAATCAGCAAGAGACGAGTCAGGCCGGAGAACCCCATCACCCGGCTTTCCGTAACGCCGGAAAGGAAAATGGCCACGATGAGCAGCAGGAACACCGCCGTATAGCCCGCAAACCAGCGTGACCGGAAAGATTCAAAAAAATCAAGTTTGGCGATAGTGAAAAGTTGGTTCATTGCAAGGCGATCACTGAGGATGTTTCATGGTCTTGCGCTCCCGGACAGAATCCAGAACGATTTTTTCGGCTTCCTGAAAGGAAAGCACGGTTTTATCAGCGCCCATTTTTTCTTTATTGCGAAAAGCGGCAATACCGAACGACATCGGTGTGATGAACGGTGTTGCCAAAACAGCTTCTTCCGATTTCAACCAAGCACCATCGCTGGCATCGGTGAGGTAAATGATGGCGTCGCTGCGCCATGCCGGTTGCTTTTCGTCTAGCCAGGCAACGGCGCAGCCGAAGTCATCGAACAGGTAAGCGTCCCCCGTCTGCGCGTCGATGATTTGCGCCGAGTTCAGGCGGTCGCTTAACATCATCGCACAACGCGCGCACACATCACGATCCCACTTGGGCTCCCGCGGGCTGAGATCGATTTTCCGCTCGCAGGCCAGCAACGGAAGCGCCGACAAGAAGATCAAGAAAGTTCGTCTGTTTTTAAACACGCTCATCTCGTACGACCTCTCCCAAGTCAAGCTCAACCACCCGGGTCACGATACTGGACAGTTCTTCCAGACGGTGACTGATGAAGACGATGGTTTTGCCGCGCATTTCCGGCGCGCCGATCAATTTTCGGAAGCAATCCCTGCCGACGGCGTCGAGGTTGGCAGTTGGCTCATCAAAAATCATAACGTCGGCGTTACGCGAGAATGCGATGCTGATCAGAATTTTCTGCTTCATGCCGCCGGACAGTTTGTAAAACGCCTTGTGTTTGTGCGCTTCCGCGTCCAGACCGAAATAAAGGCTGTTCTCCTTGATTTTGTCGATCGAGCAGTGGCCGATTTTGGCGGCGTATTCGAACAGCTCGTTAAGCGTGAACCGGATCGGCGGCGGCAGTTGCGGAACGAAAGCGATTTGGCGCAGTGCCGCCACCCGCTCGCCGATCACCGGATGACCGTTGACAGTGACTTTGCCGCGGTTCGGACGGTATTCGCCGAGCAGACAACGAATCAGCGTCGTCTTGCCGGCGCCGTTATGCCCGAGGAAGAGCACTTTTTCTCCTTCGGCAATATTGAGCGTGATGCCGGAAAGAATTTTCTGCCCGGAAAAGCTTTTATCTAAATTAAGAATGTCAATCATACGTCAAACAATATTTTTTAGCCGGTTGGAAAAAGCCAGCGCGTCTTCACCGCAAACATCCATGCAACGTCCGCACAGCGTGCAATCGGTACTCATGATATAGACCGCCTTTTCGTCCTTGCCGAACACCGGCGCCAACGCCTCCGGGACATGGCAAACGACGGTGCATACCCCGCACTTGTTGCAGCGCGCTTTGTCGGCTTTGATTTTCAACAGCGAAACCGGATTCAACAAGCCGTAAGTCGCGCCGACCGGACAAATCGAACGGCACCAAACGCGGCGGGAAACAAATATCTCAACAAGAAGGATGAGAAGGACGACCGTCAACGACAGCAAACCGCCGTAGAGAAGCGCCCGATAAACAATACCCACCACATTGAATATTTCGAAAACAAGAATCCCCGTTAAAAAACACGCCAGAAGAAACGCCGCCCAAACAAAATACTTCACGCTGCCGGGCAGACGCACTCCTTTTTTGAGAATTCCTTTTTCGATCAAACGAAAACGAAGGCTTTCCCCGATTTCACTCAATGTCCCGTACGGGCAAACCCAGGCACAAAAAGAACGCCCTCCCAAAGCAAGGTATGCCACCAGAACGGTGACCGTTCCGATGGCCATGTTGACCGGAATGGCGTGGTGAGAAAAAAACACTTGCAGGGTAACGAATGGATCGATCAGGTGCAGCCCGATGAAGCGCGAACCGACAAGCGTGCCCTCCAGAAGCTGAAGATCAATCCAATAAGAAAATACGAACAACAGCAGGCAACCGATAGTCGTCAGAAAACGCCAGGCACGCAGCGAAAGCCTCCGTCCGCGCACGGTGTCCCGGATGAAGGTCTTTCGCAAAGGCGCGGCCTGCGTCGCGTTACGCTGTCGTTTGTCCACAGAGATCAGAACGCCGTGATTTCCTCGGCCAGCATTTCAATCTCCTGGTCGCTGGTTTTTTCCAGCAGACCGAGCATGGCGGAATTCGGCACCTGCTTCATTTTGTACTTCATCAGAACCGCTATGTTTTCCTCTTTGGTCTTGCCGACCAACGACGGGCCGACCGGGCCGCGGCCGTCGCGCCCGTGACAGGCGGAACACTTCACCAAGTACAAGCGGCTCAAATTGCCGGCGGTTCTGGCGCCCTGCTTCAGGTCTTCCAGTTTCGCATCGGCTTCCGACATCGGCTGACCGGCGCTCGAATCGGCTGCTGTTACGGCGGGCGCGGCTTGTTGCGAATCGGCAACGGCGACATCCTGCTTCGTCCCCAGCCCGCCAAGAAGATAAATGAATAACGCCGCCACCAAAACCAGCATCACCGCGACAAAAATATTTCGTGTGTTCATTTTCCCATCTCCTTTCGAATCTCTTCATTGAATTTGGCGATATCGTTGGCGATGAAACGGATTTCACTGTCTTCCATTTTTCTCACCAATACGCGCATCGGTACGTTTTTCACCTTGTCCGTTCTATACTCGATGATCATATCATACACCTCGTCACCGGACAGTCCGAGAAGCGATGGCCCGATGACGCCGTTGGCGTAATTGTCGTGACACGCCGAACACTTGACGATGAAGTTCTTGCTCAATCTTTTCATCTTCAAGCTGTTGTGAATCGATGCATAGGGCTGATTCCGAACGACGACGTAGGGCGCCACGCTTTTCGATTCCGCCGTTTCCTCACCGCCGGGCGCATAGCGGATGATGTATTCGCCTTTGGTATCGTAGCCGATGAAGCGGCTGCGCTCGTCTTCTATTGGAGCGGCCTGATCGGAAATGACGGTTATCTTGCCCGGCGTTTCCGGAACCGCCGCCTGCTGTTCCTTGGCCTTGTCGCAACCGGCCACCAGCAATACCATGGACAAAAATAAAAGGTATTTCATGAACCCGGCTCCTTTCGATAGACTTCCTGATACGTTTTGCGCGGCACGATTTCAATGACTTGCACCGGACACAACTCTTGACAAACCGCGCAGCCGACGCACCGCTCATGAAATTCGGGGAAGTCCCCGTCGAGAGTGATGGCGGCATCCCGCTCCGGATAAGGGCAAAAGTCGCGACACAACACGCAATCTTTTCCAACGTGTTCACGCAATTTTTCAGCCAATTCTTTTTCCGGCTCGCTGCGCGTGCCGTGGGAAATCAGCGTGTCGATCATTTCGGCACTGACCGGCGTTTTCCGGTACGCCAGACACTTTTCCTTGTCGATAAGCACGGCGACGCCCATGTGAACCAACTCCGCCGACGAAACGTTGTGATCAAGCGCCGTCGTCGGACAAGCGAGAACGCAAGGCAAAAGGTCGCACAGATAACAGCCGCGAAGCTGCGGACGGATGATCGGCGTTCCCGCTGCGGCGCCCTCATCGAGGTCAAACAAAAATACCGCATGGTAAGGGCAGACCTGAACGCATTGCCCGCACTTGATGCACAGCGCCAGAAACGCTTTTTCATCCACCGCGCCGGGCGGACGCAATCGGTCTTTCTCATGCGCCTGACCGAACAACAGGCAACTCGTCCCCGGAATACCGACCAGCAACGCGGTCACGGTAACGCCTTGCGCGAATCTTCGACGGTTAACCATCATCTCGTTTTCGCACGACCGGTTGCGGGTCCACTGCCAGCAAGGCGGGCTCGGAAAAAGGCATCAGGCGCGCCATGAAGTTCATGATGCCGATGATCGGCGACGCGTAGAAAAAAAGCGTTGACGGCTGGTGCCTCCATAAATGATCGGCGTAGGCATACACTTCATGCGGCGTATCGCCGTAGCCATCCCGGTTGCGATCAAACCCCTCGTATTTGTCCCACCTGTTCCGGAACCAGCGGTTCAGCGACAGGTTCGATGCCTGTGTATCATTGTCGATATCTGCAATATTCCCGTCGAAGTGATTGCCTTCGAACTGACTGCCGATCATGACCCCCTGCATTCGAATGGCGACTGCGTTATACAGGAAGCGATTTCCGAGAAATTTGTTGGTTGTGCCGGGCTGATAAGGCGACTGATCGAGGTACATCCCGTTTGCGTTATACAGAACGGTGTTGTTTTCAATGATGCAATCGGAAACTTCTTTCAGCCCGAGGCCGATACCGAACCTTTCAGAAGCGCCAGTGAGAATGTTGCCGTTTATGGTGCTGCCGTGGCTGTACATCAGAAAAACGCCGACCGAATTGTCCCGAAAACGATTGGAGCGGATTTCGTTGCGGTCGGCGTACATGAAATGCAGCGAATACCTTGAATCGTAGCCGGTGTTGTCTTCGATCCGGTTGGCGCTCGAGTACCAGAAAACGTTATCGCGGACGGAGCGTGTCGTATTACCGCGAATTATATTCGCATGACTGTACCAGAGCCGGATACCGTCGCCTTTCAGACCGAGCGAAAACGGCTTCGATGAGATCGTATTGCTTTGAATCTGGCTGCGGTGTGTGTTTTCGAAATTGATCCCGAAGAGGCAGTCGCGCAACGTGTTACTGATGATTTTGACGCTGTTGATTTCCCGTGCGACGATACAAGAATCGATCGACTGGTGCGAATCGCCGCTGCCTTCGACAACGAGATCGCTGACGACGGCGTGGTTGGCCGTAACCGTGATGACGCTGCCTTCGCCCGAGCCGCGAATGATTGCGCTGCCGTCTTCACTGGTCAGCGTGATGGCTTTGTCGATACGAATGGGACCCGGATAGACGCCGCGTCCCAATTTGATGATGCTCCCGGGCGCCGCTTTGTCGATCGCCTCCTGTAGCGTATTGCCAAGACACGGCAAGGACAGCAGCAACAACGGCAACACGATGAATCTTGAAAACATCCCCCTCCTTCTCAACAGCGCGCCGGAAAGGCGCTGTCGTCATTTTACCGCTGCCACGTTTCTTTTTTCCGCGATAAAACGGCAAGAAGACACAGCACCGAAATGATCAGCAAAACGTAAAAGCCAATCGCCGGATAGGAGTGCGTCGTAAACTGCGCGACCCTGCCGTCGCCCAGCGCCGTCGGCATGAACGGTTTCACTTTGAACATTCCCCATTCCTGCAAATTGTGCCCGTACCAGTAAAGCCAGCCGGCGTAAAAAGCGAAGAATCCCAGCGGAAACAAAATGGGCGTCACCAGAAGCAGCGGCGACCACCTCCCCCGAAAAACGAAAAACAGCACCAACATCAACGAAACGGCGACCAGAATGAACGGCGACAACGCCCTTTCCATCGGCGCCCCCGCTTCCATCGGATACATTCCGATGAAGTGATTGATGATGTTCATTTCGTGAACGTCCCCGGAAAAACCGTCCAGATGAAAATAAACCGGGATCCCTTTCGGAAATGCCTCCTTGGGATAATTGGGCGCTTCCAGCGTCACATACCAGATCGGAAAAGACATCATGCCGATTTCGCCTTTTCTCACGACGAGCTGGCGCAGATCCCCAGCCGCCCCGGCAGGCGTATAGGGACTGACATAACGCCCCTTCTGGTAAAGATTCCACATCGGAAAGACGAACGACGGAACCTCCTGTACCCCCGAGCGCTTTATTTGTTCGGGAACCTTGTAGAAGGCCACCGTTGGAATGGTGAAACAAAAGAGAAGGAGCAATAAAGCAACCCCTGCAAAAATATCCGACTTCGTAAGCTTTTTCATGTCCGGGGTCGATCCTGTCTGCGTCAAACACCCTAGCCCCAAAAGAGGGCGGTTTCGCCAGAGCGAAACCGCCCTCCATGTATCACATCAACAGAATCTTGTCAGAAAAGATCTGCGTTCTGATCAATCCACTTCATGTATTCGACGATATCTTTCGCCTCCTGAGGTTTCATGTTCTGATTCGGCATTCTCAGGTTGAAATAACGGATCATGAACTGCGTGTACTCTTCGTTGAACTTCGTTTCCGGATTCAACGTAAATTCATACACCCACTGTTCGCTGGTCCGCGCAATCGCTCCTGTCAGATCGGGACCGGAACTGACTTGGCCGATGACGTGGCAACCATTGCAACCGCCCCTGAGATACGCTTCTTCCCCGCGGGCAGCCGCCGTCGACATCGGCGTTGTCAGCTCACGCGCCAACCGGTTCTTCGCGCGCAAACCGACGTCCGCTGTCTTCACCATGTATTGCCATACCTGGTTTTCCCACAAAACCGCTTGGTCGATGTTGCCGGCCTTGTAAGCGGCATCCGCCTTCGCCTTCACCTCGGGAATCTTCCCGTACTGATCCAGCGCATCGGTTACCAGCGCACTGACTTCCGCATATTTATCAAAGCCCTTGTCCTTGAGGTACTTCACCACGGATTGAATCACGTCGTCGGTGGCTTTGTTGGTGGCGATGATCTTGCCGTACTCCGCCTCCAGTTCAGCCTTCGACATCGTGCTGAGCCTCGTTTGTTTGACGTCGGCGTATTGCTTGGCCGGGTCTTTCACATACAGATAGCCCATCATTTCCAGATGGAGCGCCGAACAGAACTCGGTGCAGTAGTACGGGAAGACGCCTTCCAGATCGGCAACAAACGTGACGGACGCTGTTTTGCCCGGCTCGATCGAGGCATGGACGTTCAGCCCGTCAATACCGAAGCCGTGCGTTTCGTCCTGCGCGCGTTCAAGGCTGGACAGATGGATGGTGACGGTATCGCCCTTGTTGACGGTGATGTGTTCCGGGTTGATGTGCGAACGGATCATCGTTGCGTAAACCGTGACCTTGTTGCCATCACGCACGATACGCTCTTGTCCGGCAAGCGTCGCCGCCGGGTGTGGTTTCCCGGTACGGCTGTCGGTACCGATGTCATACGCCTTCTTCGGAGCGAGCTTACTGGCGGCAATCGAGACCATGTCGTGCGGTTCACCCAACGGAATCGGCATGTCGTACAACAGCTCCATCTTCGGGCCGGAAATGTCGATCAACTGGTGGTTCTGCGGGTGCAGTGGGCCGACCGGATTGAAACGGTCGATCGACAGCTTGTTCAGCGCAACCAGGTATTTCCCTCGGGGCTTGGTCGATTTGGCCTCCGGGGAATCGAGGTGTCCGATGTTGTAATGAACATTGAGCCGATCCAGAACCTTGAGGTTTTTGTAGTCCCAGCGTACGACCTGAGAATCGACATAGAGCGACGTATAAACGATACCGTCTTTCGAATCGAACACCGTGTGCAGGGGGCCTAAACCCAGCGCAACCTGACCGTGCAGCGATTTCTTGATGTCAAGAATTGGAATGCCGTACGGATCCTTGCCGGCAAAATCTTTTTTGTCGATCAGTGCCTTGATCTTCTGGAAATCAAAGACCGAGGCGTGGGTGTCCAGCTTTCCGCCGACGATGATGTAACGTCCGTCTGGGGAAACGTCCACTCCGTGCGGCGACTTCGGTTCCGGAATCAGGAACAAAGCACCGGCTTTGACCGCAGCGTCCATGGTAATGACACGGTGGCCGTTGATGACTTTATAATTCTTGGGATCTTTCAGAAGCTGTTCCAGCATCTTCCAGTTGTACACATGCAAGAAGTCGTTGTCGTTGCGGCTCATCCCCGCTTCAAACGGCGGCAACCCTTTTTCAATACCTCCCGTGTACATCTCCGTGTTGAATGAGTTGATGAAAACCCATCCGTCGGAAACGCCTTTACCGGCGTCCGCAAGATCCTGCATGTACGGCGGCAATTCCAGCGTCCACGAATTCTTCTCGTCGATACGTCCGGCTTTGTAATCAAACTTCCACATGGTGACCGCACCGCGGAATGCCTCTTGATAGCTCTCGATCGGATAATAGTTGTTATCGAGCGGCGCCGCGTATTGGGATGCCTCGATGACATACTCGGAGTTCGGAGTAACAAATGCGCCGCCGTGCGCGCTCTTGATCACCGGATTGGTGACGATTTGCACTGTCTCGAAGTCCTTGAGATCGATGACGGCAACACGCGGGTTGGCTTTGTCGCTGATGAACACATAGTCACCGACGTATTCCCCGTTTTTTTCCGTGAATGCCGGGTGGTGCGTGTCACCCCAGGCAATCGTCTTGCCGCGAATCTTTCCGGAGTCAAGGATTTTCTTCGATTCGTCGTCAAAGCCGTACCCTTGCCAAGGCTCCGGTGAGAAAACCGCAATATATTTATAAATACGCATCGAAGGGATGCCATAGACGATCACTTGTCCGGCCTGACCCGCTGAAGAAAAGGCGATGTACTCGTCTTTCCGACCCGACGGCTGATAGGTCTTGGCCGCAGCCAAAATATCTTTTTCCGAAAGGTTGCGTTCCTTCATGATGGTCTGAAGGTCGTTCGCTGATGTCGAAACGGCAAACAGCCCGAGCGACAAGAGCGCCGACGCAACGATTGTTTTAATGCATTTCATACAGATCTCCTTGTTGTTAGAAACAACCGATGAAATGAACGCGTTTTAAAAACCGACGCTCAATATGAAAATCTTATCCCGAGCCCGTCTCAAAATGATTTGAGCATTGCGAACGCACGGGAGCGGCAGAATAGCGCGCTCTGAATTGCTTCCCGTTTCGCTGCGCCCCAAGCCGCAATGACGCAGCCGTCAGGCGAATGTTTACGCTTCTGGCTCAAGCTTTTTACCACCAACCTGCCACCCTGCTACTTCATGGTTTTGAAATAGGTTTCAACGATCAGAATACTCCCACCGCCGACACGAGAATTTGCCTTAAATCAAAGAGCTCCAAAAAAGAAACTGTTTGTAACTTTTGCCGCGCAGAGGGGAGCAAGAATTTTATTGTAAACGGGAGCCGCTTTTTACTCGGCCTCAATTATCGGAAAAGCATTTTCAATGACCTCACGTCTTTAGGGACGCTCTGAACAGCCCTTCTTGTCATTCTGCGCGTAGCGAAGCGAAGTCGCAGAATCCAGACGCCGCGCGGATCCTGCGACTTCGCGCAGGATGACAAACGGGGATGGCAGGGTTTTTCAGAGGTCCCTGAGCGCCGTTTCTGGTTTGCCGCACACAGCTCTGAAAGAAACGCTCCCGGAGGTGACTCCTGCCGTCGCGCCCAGCAAAAAAGCCCGTCATCTGACGGGCTTTTGAGATCGCCTGAAGAAACGCGCTTACTTCAGCTTCATTTCTTTGTACATCACATGCTTGCGGACGACGGGATCAAATTTCTTGATCTCCATCTTTTCGGGCATGTTCTTCTTGTTCTTGGTCGTCGTGTAAAAATGGCCGGTTCCGGCGGACGATTCCAGTTTGATTTTTTCACGCATGATCGGTCTCCGTGCGCCGCTCGCGAGCGGCGCGTTTCAAGTTAGATGTGTTGGCCTTGCGCGCGCAATTCGGCCAGAACGGCATCGATCCCTTTTTTGTCGATCGTGCGTAGCGCGGCATTGGTCAGGCGCAGGCTGACGTAACGGTTTTCGCTGTCAACCCAAATCCTGCGCTCTTGCAGGTTGGGCAGAAAACGGCGCTTGGTCTTGTTGTTTGCGTGGGAAACATGATGACCCACCATCGGGCCTTTCCCGGTCACCTGGCATACTCGAGCCATGGTTTGCTCCTACAAATTTCAGTGGTCGGACAAAAGGGCGGAAAACGGCGCTGCCACCAAAGGCGCACCCGAACCGCCGCCGAAGAACGGAGAATTATGCCCCAGCAGACGGCGGAAAGCAAGGCGGCGGGCAGCGAAACCGGGAAAGAAGGTTTTAGCCTCCGCTTTCCGACGGCGAAACAACCACCGTCAACCGCCCGGTTTCGGCCAGCGACACCGTCTCGCTTCCCGCGATGACAAAATGATCGAGGACGCGGACATCGATCAGCGCCAGCGCTTCGGTCAACCGGTGGGTCAGTGCCAGATCGGCAGCGGAGGGTTCGGCGTGGCCGGACGGATGGTTGTGCGCGAAAATAACGGCAGCAGCATTGTGAGCGAGCGCCCGCTTTACAACTTCGCGCGGATAGACACGGGTTTCGGCCAAGGTGCCGCGAAACAAGGCTTCGCTGGCAAGCAACCGGTGCCGGTTATCGAGCCACAGCGCGTGGAAAGTTTCGTGCGCTAACCCGGCCAGCGACAGCGCCAAAAATTCACGAACCTGTTCGGGGCGGTTGAACGCATCACGTTCGCTGAGGCTTTCGCGCAACAGCCGGCGGGCGAGTTCGATGCCGGCCATCACCTGCGCCCGTTTGGCGGCACCAAGCCCGGCAATGGCCTGCCATTCGTGATCGGGGGCGTTGAGGAGCCCGCGGACACCGCCGAGCCGGACGAGGATGTCGCGGGCCAGATCGACGGCGCTTTTACCGCGTACGCCGGTACGCAGCAGGATCGCCAGCAGTTCCGCGTCGGACAGCGCCGCCGCCCCCAGCGCGGCAAGGCGTTCGCGTGGACGCTCTTGTTCGGGCCAGTGTGAAATGGTCATCGTTTCTTCCTGAAAACGTTTTCCGTGAATCGGTGTGGGTGGAGTTCTTTTGCAGTGTAAACTTGAATGCGAAAAAATGCCAATTGGGAAGCCGGTTGGGGGGAAACCACTAGCGTGAGGTGTTGAATGGCAGGACACACAACAGATAAAGCAGCAGGTGCGGCACCGGAGCCGCCGCGAATCGTGCTCGGCATCACCGGCAGCGTGGCCGCTTACAAGGCGGCGGAGTTGGCGCGGCTGTGGGTGAAAGCGGGCGTGACGGTGGACGTGGCGATGACGGAAGCGGCATGCCGTTTCATCGCGCCGCTGACCCTGCAGGCGCTGTCGGGGCGACCGGTGTGGACCGATATGTGGCAAAGGCCGGAAGATGGGATATCGCATATTGCGCTGTCGCGCGGCGCACAGGCGGTCGTCGTGGCGCCTGCGACCGCCGACTTTCTGGCGCGTACCGCCCTGGGGCGTGCCGATGATTTGTTGTCGGCGCTGTGTCTGGCGCGCGAATGTCCGCTGTTCGTAGCGCCGGCGATGAACCGGCAAATGTGGACGAATCCGGCAACGCAGCGCAACGTCGCCCAACTGCGCGCCGATGGCGTGACCGTGCTGGGGCCGAACGCCGGCGAACTGGCTTGCGGCGAAACCGGCGAGGGCCGGATGCTGTCGCCGGAAGCGATCGTCGCGGCAGTATCGGCGCATCTGATCGACGATGATACCTTCGGGTGCTTGCTCGCCGGACGCCGCGTGCTGTTGACCGCCGGCCCGACGTTCGAAGCGATCGACCCGGTGCGCGGGCTGACCAACCGCAGTTCCGGCAAGATGGGTTTCGCACTGGCGCGGGCAGCCGCACAGGCCGGCGCCGAGGTCACACTGGTGGCGGGGCCGGTGGCGTTGCCAACGCCGTCGGGTGTGACGCGCGTCAATGTGGTCAGCGCGCAAGAGATGGCCGACGCCGTATTCGCGCGCATCGCCCGCGCCGATATTTTCATCGGCGTGGCGGCGGTCGCCGATTACACTCCTGCCGCGCCCGCCGACCAGAAGCTCAAAAAGGAAACAAACGAAACGCTGACACTGACGCTGTGTCCCACCGCCGACATTCTGGCGGAACTGGCGCAACGGGCACCGCAGGTTTTCCGCGTCGGCTTTGCCGCCGAATCGCAGGACATCGTCGCGCTGGGCGAAGCCAAACGGCAGCGCAAAAAGCTGCCGCTGTTGATCGCCAATCGAGCACAAGACGCGATCAACGCCGACGACAACGAAGTGACGCTGCTCGACGACGACGGCGCGCACCCGCTGCCGCGCATGGACAAGTCGCTGCTGGCGCGGCGGCTCGTTGAAGAAATAGCGCAGCGGTGGCACCAACGAAAAGCTTGAAAGTTCGTTTAGGGAATCTTTGAATAACTCGGTGTTCCCCGTTTTGTCATCCTGCGCGAAGTCGCAGGATCCACACATCGCATGGATTCTGCGACTTCGCTTCGCTACACGCAGAATGACGGCTTCCTTAGGCCTTAATGTTTTTTGATTCGGTACGGAGATTTATCATGCCTTTCGATGTTTTTTCTGACTCCTGGCAGTCGTTCCTGTTGCGCGGCCTTCTCGCCATCGCGTTCGGCGTCGTCGCGCTCATGCTTCCCAACACGATGTTGACAACGCTGGTGCTGTTGTTCGGTGCGTTTGTACTGGTCGATGGCCTCATCACGGTAGCTTCGGCGTTGAGAACGCAGGGGGAAAACGCGCATTGGCATGTATCGCTGCTGGAAGGTCTCCTCGCTGTTCTGGTAGGCGGCTTCGCGTTTTTTGCGCCGGGCTTCACCGGCATTGCGCTCATCGTCACCATTGGCGTGTGGGCGATTGCGGCAGGTATATTACGGCTGGTCATCGGCTTTAAAATGCGGCGAGCGTTACGCGACGTCTCGGGAATGTACCTGAACAGCCTTGCTTACATCGTGTTTGGCGCACTGCTGCTGACCGCACCGATCGTCGGCGCCGTGGCGATCATGTGGTGTCTGGGTATGTGGGCGCTTTTCGCCGGCGTGGCGCTAGTGTATTTTGCGTTCCGATCGTGCGGTAAATGAAATTAATGCGAGCGTGCGCGTGACGCAGCAAGCGATAGAATCACAGCGTTTTGAACATTAGGCGTCTTTCATGAAGCTGAAAGTTGAACTCAAAATCCTCGATGAACGGATGCGGGCGTATGTGCCGGCGGCGGCGACCGCCGGTTCTGCTGGTGTCGATTTACGCGCCTGTCTCGATGCGCCGCTGACGTTGGTGCCGGGCGCAACGCACCTGATCCCGACCGGCCTGGCGCTGCACATCGGCGATCCCGGCTACGCCGCGATGATCCTGCCGCGTTCGGGATTGGGGCACAAACACGGCATCGTGCTCGGCAATCTGGTCGGCCTGATCGATGCCGATTACCAAGGGCCGCTGATGGTGAGCTGCTGGAACCGCAGCGACGCGGCGTTCACCCTGCACCCCTTCGATCGGTTGGCGCAACTCATCATCGTGCCGGTGTTGCAGCCCGAGTTCACCGTCGTCGAAGCGTTCGAGGAAAGCGTTCGCGGCGAAGGCGGGTTTGGTAGTAGCGGGCGATAGGAAACGCCGCGAAGATCACAAAGCCTCAGAGAAACAAGCCACAAAAAGCGCAGCGCGTTCAAAGAACTTCCTTGTGCTTTGCGGTTAGGGCGGTTTGGGGTTAAACAAACATCTCTGGATTCCCGCTTTCGCGGGAATGACTGAGAAATGGCGAGCGATACCATAAGCCGCTTTGCCAACCGAACCCATCATCATGTTGGCACTGGCCGCTCACGGCCTTTGCCGGAAGCGGTCACGGGGCCTGACATGAGCGGGCACATGGGGATTGATGTTGACGAGGTTGGTGATGCTGCTGCTGTCTTGTATCCCCACCAGCCCGCCAGTAAAGTTTCCATCTTTGCCTTTGACACGACCAGAGGCGTCGCTTTTGATGATGATGCTGCTGCCTTGTCCTCCCACCAGCCCGCCGACGTAGTACTGCCCGGTGACGTTGCCGCTGGTGGTGCAGTAGAAGATGCCGGAGCCGACTTGCGCGCCCACCAGACCCCCGACATAGTTTCGACCGGTAATGCCGGAATGGGATACGTTGAGATTCTGAATGGTTGCGTTATAGGCATATCCGAACAGACCGACGTGGTCCGCCGCGGGACGGGAGATCCGCAGTCCGGTAATGGTGTGGCCGGCACCGTCGAAGGTTCCGGTGAAAGGGGTGACGCTGTCCCCGATCGGCTGCCAGCCACGGGCAGCGTAGTCCGATAAGCGGGCGGGAAAATAAGTAATCAAGTGGATGCCGGAAGCCAGTCTGTAGTTGGCGGCCAGGTTATTGCGCACGGCATCCAGATCGGCCGCATCCTGGACGATGTAGGGATTTGACGATGTGCCGGTACCACCACCGAACCGGCCATTTGCCGCTTGTGCGGCCTGCGGAGTCACGAAGACGAGAACCAGGATCGTAACGAGAAAGAGGCGCCAAATCAAAGGCGATGTTGTATTGAGTTGACCGAGAGAGAGGCGGGTTGGTTCAAACATGGCAGCTCCTTTTTTCTGTACGGTGTCACTGTCGATGGCGTCCAGCCCGGCGATGGGGTGCCGGCATGTCGGAGATACTACGCTTGGCAGGGTTTGTTTTTTGTTATCGCTTTGTTAAGATTCAGCGGCTTTTTGAAACGACGCGTTAAAAGCCCTGCCTTCGGGATAGCGAGGCTTTACTTCCTCAACCGTGCCGCCGAAGCATAAATCCCGACAACGCACAGCGCGACAAAAACGGCGCAGGTCAAGCGCAGGCTGGACATGAACG
Source organism: Burkholderiales bacterium (assembly GCA_031260355.1). Classification (GTDB taxonomy): domain Bacteria; phylum Pseudomonadota; class Gammaproteobacteria; order Burkholderiales; family Casimicrobiaceae; genus UBA931. Next base: position 36,239 of record JAIRJZ010000005.1, on the reverse strand, counting down.
CGGCGTGATGTTCGGCGGAAATAGAGGCGGTGCCGAGGTAAAGATGAATGGCCAACGTAGCGATGCCGATGCTGAACGATTGCCCGATCAAGCGGGAAGTGCCGGTAACGGCAGAGGCGGTGCCGTAAGCGGTTTTGTCAACAGAGCTCATGATCATGTTGACGTTGGGCGACGAAAAGGTGCCGAAGCCGGCACCGAACAGCAACAGCAAGATGACCAGAACGAACCAGGGCGTGTCTTCGGTCAGAAAACACAGACCGGACAGTGACAGCATCACCATGATCATCCCGGCCGTGGCAAGCAGCGCCGGGGGAACACGATCAGACCAGCGGCCGGCAAGCGGTGAAACGACCGTTTGTACGATCGGCTGCAACATCAGCAGGAACCCCGCATGCTGCGGATCCAGACCGCGCACGTATTGCAGGTAAAGACTGAGAAGGAATGTCGATATCGCGGTGACCGAATAATTGATCATCGAGGCGATGGTTGAAAGGCGGAAGGCACGGTTATTGACAAGCAAACTGAGATTGAATACCGGGAAGCGGCAGCGGTATTCAAAACGCACGAACGCGAATGCCGCGACAAGACCAAGAACAAGAAGCGCCCAACTGGCGGCGTTCGGCAACAATGAAAACCCGTAAATAACGGCAAACAACGTCAGCGCATACAACGCGGTGCCGACGAAATCGAACGGTTCGCCGCGCGCATCGGCCCATTCGTCGCGAATGGCGCTAAGGGAAAAGATCACGGCTACCGTGCCGATGAGACAGCAAACAACAAAAATACTGCGCCAGCCGAGATAGTACGTCAGCAAACCGCCGCAGAGCGGCCCGACAGACAGTGCAAAGTAAACGACGGCGGTGTTGATGCCGAGCACTTTACCGCGTTGTTGCTGCGGGAAAATCGAGGTCAGAATCGCCATTGCCGTGCCGAACATCATGGCGCTGGCGACGCCGGTCAACGCGCGAAACACGATCAGCGAAGTCGAAGACCAGGCGAGGCTACTCAAAAGCGAAAAAAGCGCGAACCCGCCGATGCCGAGCTGGTAAATTTTTCGGCGGCCATACAAATCGCCGAGGCGGGCGGCTGGCATTTGAAACATCGCGCACGGCAACAGATACGCCGACACCATCAGACTCAGCGTTACCACATTCATATCGAGATCGCGGCCGATTTGCGGCAATGCCAAGTTGAACGCCGAGCCGACGAACGGCACCAAGAACGACGTCAGCGCGATGGCGATCTGCGCGGTCAGCGTGTTGCGCGGCATTATTGGAGTAATTTTTTCAACGCGTAAATCTGATCGAGCGCGTCGCGCGGGGTCAATGTGTCGGGATCCAACGCATCAATCGCCTGATACAGCACCACGGCAGCAGGATCGGCGGCAGCCGTTTCTGTGCCGGACGGTACGGGCGCGTCGTGCGCCGGCATCATGCGCGGCGCGAAGAGATCGCCCTGGCGCGAATCGCGTACGCCCATGTTTTCGAGACGAACGAGGTAATGGCGCGCCTGCTTCAACGTTTCGCGCGGCACGCCGGCAAGACGCGCCACTTGCAGACCGTAGCTTTGACTGGCCGGCCCTTCGGCGACGCTGTGAAGAAACACGATGCCCTCCTTGTGTTCGACGGCATCGAAATGAACGTTGGCGCAGCCATCAATTTCGGCGGGCAGCGCCGTCAGTTCAAAGTAATGGGTGGCGAACAGCGACAGCGAGCGGTTGTGCTCGGCGAGACGGTGGGCAATAGCCCAAGCCAGCGCCAAGCCATCGAAAGTCGAAGTACCGCGCCCGATTTCGTCGATCAGCACCAGACTTTTTTCAGTGGCGCGGTTCAAGATGAACGCCGCTTCGGTCATTTCGACCATGAAGGTCGAGCGACCGCCGGCGAGATCGTCAGCGGCGCCGATACGCGTGAAGATCGCGTCGAGCGGACCGATCACTGCCCGCTGCGCCGGCACGAAACTGCCGCAATGCGCGAGCAGCGCGATCACTGCCGTCTGCCGCATGTACGTCGATTTGCCGCCCATATTGGGGCCGGTGACGATCAGCAACCGACGGTCGGGCGCAAGCGTGACGTCGTTGGGAATGAAATGTTCGACCTGTTGTTCGACGACGAGATGGCGGCCGCCCTCGATCGTCAGTCCGGGCGTTTCGGAAAACTGCGGCCGCACCAGATTCAACGCGACCGCGCGCTGCGCCAGCGTTGACAACACATCGAGTTGTGCAAGCGCGGCAGCGGCGTGCTGCAAGGCCGGTACTGCCGCGGCGAGCGAATCGAGCAGTTGATCGAACAACCCCTTTTCGCGGGACAGCGCACGCTCCTGCGCCGACAGCGCCTTGTCCTCAAACAATTTGAGTTCCGGCGTGATGTAGCGCTCGGCGTTTTTGAGCGTTTGCCGACGGCGGTAATCGTCGGGGATTTTTTCGCTGTGTGCGTGAGTGACTTCGATGTAGAAACCGTGCACACGGTTGTATTCGACTTTCAGCGTGTTGATGCCGGTGCGTTCGCGTTCGCGCTGTTCGAGATCAAGTAGAAACGCGCCGCAGTCGCGGTCAATCGCGCGCAGTTCGTCGAGCTCGGTGTCGAAGCCTCCGGCGATCACGCCACCGTCACGCAAATGCGATGCCGGTTCGTCCGTAATGGCGCGAGTGAGCAACGCCTGCCATTGCGGGTCGGTATCGAGCGCAGCGATGAGTTGGGTCAGCAGCGGCGCATCGGTTCTTTGTATTCCCGCGATGAGTTGGCGAAACGACGGCAGCAAGTTCAGCGTATCGCGCAATCCGGAAAGGTCGCGAGGACGCGCGGTTTTCAACGCGATACGGACAGCGATACGTTCAATATCGGCGCAACGCTTGAACCGCGCTGACGCTTCGCGCATGACCGCCGGTTGCGCCAGCAGCGCGTCGATGGCGTCGTGACGGGCAACGGCTTCCTCCGTATCGCGCTGCGGCTGGGTCAGCCACGAGCGCAGCAAGCGGCTGCCGGCGGCGGTGTCGCAAGTATCAAGCATCGACAACAGCGTCGGCGACGCTTCGCCGCTCAACGTCGCGGTGATTTCGAGGCTGCGACGGGTAGCGCCGTCGAGTTGTAGCGCGTGATGGTGGGTTTCGACATGAAGCGTGGCGACATGCGCCAGCGGCGTGGTCTGCGTGGCGCCGGCGTAAGCGATCAACGCGCCGGCGGCGCGCACCGCCGGCGGCATGTCGGCGACACCGAATGCATCGAGACTGGCGATGTCAAGTTGTTTGCACAAAACACGCTGCGCCGTTTCGAGATCAAAGTGCCACGGCGGCAACAGCCGCGGCGACAACGCATACGCCGGACGCGACGCGGCGGTATCGTCGTCGGCAACCAGCCACTCGGCCGGTTCGATGCGTTCCAGCAACGACGACACTTCGCGCGCCGCCACTTCGGTCAGCGTAAAACGTCCCGACGCGAAATTGAGCCAGGCGATACCCGCCCGATGACCATCGATCACGCAGGCTGCCAGCGGCCGGTCGCGGCGCGCGTCGAGCAGGTTGGCGTCGGTCAGTGTGCCGGGCGTCACGATGCGCATGACCTTGCGTTCAACCAGCCCTTTGCTGGTGGCAGGGTTGCCGATTTGCTCGACGATCACCGCCGTTTCGCCGAGCCGCATCAGCCGCGCCAGGTATTGCTCGGCCGCATGAAACGGCACACCGGCCATCGGAATCGGCTGCCCCGCCGACTGTCCGCGGCTGGTCAGCGTGATGTCGAGCAAACGGGCTGCCCGTTCGGCGTCTTCGAAAAAAAGCTCGTAAAAATCGCCCATCCGGAAAAAAACAAGCTTGTCCGGGTGCTCGGCCTTGAAGCCGAGGTACTGCGCCATCACGGGAGTGTGCGTCGGGGCGTCAGCAGGGGATGGCGGCTTTTTCAACGAACGCCTCGATCAAGGGAATGCAATGGTGGAAAGTATACCCGCTGGCCGGGAGCCGAGGCACTGGACGTCGGCGCCGCCCGATCGCCGAACCGTCAGGCATAGGTCACGGAGGCGAAACTTCTTTGGATGCCTTTATGGTAGGCGACAGCCGGATATCCGAAAATGACGACCAATCCTTCTTGGCTGGCGTATTTGATGCCGTGCCGCTCCCGGAACTGCTTTGCTTTTTTTCCGCGCTGGATGAGCGGATGGATGCCGCCGACCATGCAGGAACCAAGCCCCAGCGTTTCGGCGGCCAGCATCGCGTAGGTTGCGGCGATCAGCGGGTCAGCCGGATCCGCATAAGGCGAACCGTAAAAATACATCGCCAGCGGCGCGTCGTAAGTGACGACGTTGACGCCCTGATCCATATTGTCGGTAAGGCAACTAAAGAAGGGAACCACAAAATCCCGGAACAGCTTATCGGTTTCCTTTCCCCAGAAAGGCCGCATCACCGCCAGAAACCACGGGGAAACCAGCCAGCGCATTTTCTTGAGGTACGCACAAAAATCCTGCGCAAAGGCATTGTTCTTTTCGCGGCTGTCCAGTACCAGCACATTCACATCGGACGGCGGTATGCCCATCGGCGCGGTTTTCGCGGCATCGAGGATCTTTTCGATGAGAGGCCGTTCCACGGGCATGTCCCGAAATTCGCGGATGCTTCTCCTCGATTGCAGCAGGTCGAGAAAGTGTTCGTAAGACATTCCTGAACGCGGTGCGGACAACGGAAAGACATGCTCGGGAACCAGCGTCCTCCCGCGTACTTCAATGGCCTCTTTGGGACAAACCGCCATGCAATGCCCGCAGCCGACACAACCGAAAAGCGTCTTGTCCGCCAGTACCGCTTTCTCGTTTTCCAGACGAAAGGCGAAGTCTTTGCAAACGGAGACGCACAGGCCACAGCCGTTGCAAGGCTCCTGATGTATGGTGACAATTGCCGCTTCCGTGGTTCTTGAGGTCGGTATCGCCATGGCTTGCCTGGGGAGCGAGAGTGCGGCGGATCGCCTCAGCCGATCGCGCCCGAAAAAAGTCAGAAGGTCAACCGCTGCGCCGCGAAGTGCGCTTTCGGTTGCGCGATCAGGTCTTGCGCGGCGACGAGTTGCAATTCGTATTCGCCGCTTTCGTAGGTTATCCGCAAAACTTCGTAAACGGCGGCGGTCGTATGCTCGAGCGCCTCCTTGAGCGATTTGCCGTGCAGCAAATTGACCAGCAACAAACCGCTGGTCAAATCGCCGACGCCGACCGGCTGTTTGGCGAAATCGAAGAACGGGCGACTGATGTGCCAAGCTTCATCACGGTCAACGAGCAGCATTTCAAACGCGCTGGGGTCGCGGCCCGCTTGCGCCAGATGTTTGACGAGCACCGTGCCGGGGCCGCGGTCGAGCAGGCTGCGGGCGGTGGCAAGGGCTTCGTCGAGACTGCGCAGCGGATTGCCGAGGCCACGTCCGGCGAGGCTGGCAAGTTCCAGAATGTTGGGGGCGACGATATCGGCGACCGGTAACGCCCGCTCGATCAGAAATTCGGCAACACCGGGGGCAACGATACAACCCTTCTCGGGATGCCCCATCACCGGGTCGCAAAAATACAGCGCCTTGGGATTGGCGGTTTTGATGGTCGTCAGCGCGTCGAGGATCGCCTGTCCCTGCGCTGGCGCACCGAGATAGCCGGAGAGTACGGCGTCGCAGCGTTCGAGCTGCCCGATCATCGCAAGACCCCTGACGGTTTCGCCGATTTGTTCCGCCGGCAACACACTGCCGAAAAATTGCGGGTACTGGGTATGGTTGGAAAACTGCACGGTGTTGAGCGGCCACACTTCGGCACCCAAACGACGCATCGGAAAAACGGCGGCGCTGTTGCCGGCATGGCCATAGACAACATGCGACTGAATGGTCAGGATTCTTTTCATCGGGATCAGGGATCAAAAACCCCTTTCAAAGGGGGTGGCCGCCAAAGGCCGGCGAGGATTTGTTACCCCGCAACGCTTTTCTGATAACTATGCCGAGAAAGACGAGCCGCATCCGCAAGTCGTCACCGCGTTCGGATTTTTGATCACGAACTGGGCGCCGGAGATGTCGTCTTTGTAATCGATTTCGGCACCGACCAGATACTGAAAACTCATCGGGTCGATCAACAGCGTCACGCCATTTTTTTCCATCGCGGTATCGTCTTCGTTGGCGACTTCATCGAACGTGAAGCCGTACTGGAAGCCGGAACAACCGCCGCCGTTGACGAACACGCGCAGCTTGAGATCGGGGTTGCCTTCTTCCTCGATCAACGATTTGACTTTGGCAGCAGCCGCGTCGGTGAAAACCAGCGGCTCGGTCGGCATACTGCCGGAAGCAGAAACAGACATGGTGTGGACTCCTGAAAGAATGCGCGAATGGCGCGATGCGCCCGCGTAAAGAGATTATTGTAGGACAAAAGCGGATGCCGGGATGACTCCGTCAGGCCGCCGCTTGTAACCAAACCTGCGTCGCCGCGGTCGCTACCAGGCGCCTTCCGGCGCAAAGCGTCAGGAATTCTCCTGGGGCGGAACGGCTTTCGGTTCCCGGGACGCCGCGTCCTCCCGATCGAAATGGCGGCGCTGATGCCGCTTCTGCTGCGACGCATCTTCCTTGAATGAGGCCGTCGTCGGATCCTGGGGCGTGATTCCCGACTCCTGAGATGGCGCCGCTTCCGCTTGCTCAACCCGGACCGCGTGGGTCAGTCTGCCGCTGACAACGGCACCGTGGTGCATTTCGAGCGTGTGGTATGTAATGTTGCCGGACACCCGCGCATGCGCTTCGAGCTGCAAAAACTCCTCGGCGAGGATATCGCCCTGCACCTCGCCATTGATGACCGCATGGGTAACCGCCACCCGTCCTTCCACTTTGGCTTGCCGACTGACGATCAGCGTACCGCTTTTGCCTTCGTGGGTGATGATGTTGCCATTGACGGCTCCATCGACCCGCAGACCGCCGTTGAACAGGATATCGCCGTTGATCACGGTATCGGCATTGATCAGGCAGTCAATCTGGGGGTTGGGAGCGTTTTTTTTGTTAAAAAACATGGCTTTATAAAATGGCGTGGTGTTTACTTGATGTTGATCGAACGGATGATGGCCGGGGAGGTGCCGCCCTTTTTGAATACTTGCACGGTGAACTGCTGAACCTTCATGTCACCGGGCACCCGGAACAAACCCTCTAACCGCTGATAATACTTGAATTTCAACGGTAGCGGCGCAGCGAGGTCGGGGGACTCGGCGCTGTTTCTGTCGGGAACCGCTTCCATCGGCACCACCTGCGATGCCCCGGTTCCGGCCAGCAGCCTGACCGTGCCTTCGAAATCATTTTTCGGGTTGCCGCCCTGCACCAGCAGAACCCGATAGCGGTAAACGCCGTTGGCCAAAGGCTCGAGGCGCACGTCCTGGATTTTGGCGCCCGCCTCGCGGGTGGCGTCGGCCACCAGTTTTTGCAGGTAGGTCAGCTCTTCTTTCAGTTGCGCGTTTTCCTGCTCGAGCGCCTCGGTATGCTGGGTCAACGTGGTCTGCGATCCTTCGCGCATCGACAGCTCGCTTTCGAGCGACGCGTTGAAGCGCCGCAACTCGGCCAGTTCCACACCCAAGGCTTCTTCACGCTGCAACACACTGAGCGGAATGACAGACGAATCCGGCGATGCTGTCGTCCCGGAAAAGACACTGCGTGCCAGCCCCCAGGTAGCGGCGATCACGATAAAAAGAACCAGCGCCAGCACCAGTCCCAGCAACCAGCGCGGCCAAGCCCGACGAATGGCGATGTCGTGACGGGCGCTGACGGCGAAAAGCGGGGACAGGCGGCGGCGGGAAAGCTTCATGAGGTTGATGTTCCGTCGAAAAAATCAGGGCGAAACCGGCAAGGCGGTCAATCCGACCGTTTCCGGCAATCCGAACATCAAATTCATGTTCTGCACTGCCTGCCCGGCAGCTCCCTTGACCAGGTTGTCCTCGACGACCAGCACGGTGACGCCGCGCGGACGACGCACGACGGCGATACGCACCATATTGGACGCGCGCACCGAACGGGTGTCCGGCAACCGGCCAGTCGGTAGCACATCGACGAACGGCTCGTTGGCGTAGCGTTGCTCGAACAGCGTCTGCACGTCGGCAAACTCGTCGGTCAGCGTCGCATACAGCGTCGCAAAAATACCGCGAATCATCGGCACCAGATGCGGCGTGAACGTTAAATGAACCGGCTGCCCGGCCATCCGGCGCAACCCCTGCTCGATCTCCGGGTGGTGCCGATGTCCGGCAACGCCGTAAGCGGCAAAGCTGTCGGTCACTTCCGGAAAAATCTTCGACAACTCGGCGACGCGACCGGCACCCGAAACGCCGGACTTGCAGTCGGCAATCAGTGGATCAGGAGCGATCACGCCAGCTTCGAGCAACGGCAGAAAACCCAGTTGCACGGCGGTCGGATAACAGCCGGGGTTGCCGACAATGCGCGCCTGACGGATCGCTTCGCGGTTAATTTCCGGCAAACCGTACACCGCCTCTTTCAACAAGTGCGGACACCCATGCGGCATCTTGTACCAGCGCTCGAACTCGGCAGGGTCTTGCAGCCGGAAATCGGCGGCAAGGTCGATGATTTTGGTGCCGGCGGCGAGCAGCGTTTCGGCCTGGCTCATCGCCACACCGTGCGGCGTCGCGAAGAAAACCACATCGCATTCGGTCAGGCGCGCCTCATCCGGTGTACAAAACACCAGCTTGTCGAGAGCAGAATGGCCGCGCAGACTCGGAAAATAATCGACAACCGGCGTCCCCGCATCTTTGCGCGACGTGATGCTGTGCAGCGCCACATTCGGATGCGGCGCCAGCAACCGCAGCAACTCAACACCGGTATAACCGGTTCCTCCGACAAGTCCGACATTCAGTTTCATGACCGAAACGGCGGTGACGGCACCGCCCTAAGCGAGTTTGGATGCCGGTATTATCGCGGAAAAGACGGAGAGATGGCGAAAACGCGGGGAACTTTTTGGCCATGGCGTTACAAAGCCCCTCAGGCAACCCTATCAAAGACAAGTAACTTCAGTAGGCCGCCGAGCTTGACAACAACTACGGGTTGGACGACTCTATGTTTCCTAAGATAGTTCGTTTATATGTAGTTAGGTACTTAGGAGGAACAATGATAAAACTACTGCGCGCAACTTCCGTTGCTATCCTTGCGCATACTTCGCTGGCAATAGCTGGCTCAGGGTGGGTGTTGGATGAAAAGATTGACCCCCTGACCGATGAGAGAGTCGCCACAGCCACCTCCAGTTACGCAGTAGGCCTAGCTAAACGTTCAGCGATTGTTCGGTGCAAAGGAACAAAGCTCGAGGTCTATTTTGGTTTCGGGGAGTTCCTCAACAATGATCTAGTGCCCGTACGGTACAGGCTCGATAAGGAGCTCTTGGTAGACGAAAAGTGGTTCCCTTCTGCGGAAGGAACAGCAGTATTTGCCCGCGAAGACACTGATATTGCTCGCCTCTTCATGAAGGGTACTACCTTCATCATTGAAGCAGAAGATTTTAGGGGGCAACCCCATCGAGCATCCTTCGATTTATCTGGAGCAAGAAAGATTCTGAGCCGCGTGTTACAGCAATGTAGCTTATCCGAAGCAGGGTTGGATCAAAAGGTTAAAGGACTTCGCAGGGAGATCGCGCTTGATCTTGAGAGGTGGGGCCCGAAGAACATCGCTACTAACAAGAATATTCTCAGAGCACTTGGCGCATATGACGGACCACAAGACACCACGATTGACGCTGCGTTTGCCCTATCTGTCCAGCGTTTTTATGATGACTACCTTCTGCAGTGTAAAGAGAATAAGTTGTCGGGCAGAAATTGCAACTCTCTCCACATTTTTTGGAAGTCAGAAATGAAGCCTGTTACGCCCCCTATTTCAGCAGTCATATACGAGCGAGCGCCCAGCGACCTCAAGAAAGAAGCGGGAAAACTTCGAGTAGGAGAATAGCGTAGCCGACCTACTACGCTATGGCATTCTTCCTGCAACTTTTTCCTCCGGCTCTGTCACCAACCCCAACCGCCGACAGATTTCAAGCGTCAATTCCGATTGGTTCAACGTATAGAAGTGCAGCCCCGGCGCACCGCGTTCGAGCAGTCTCGTAGGGTGGGCAAAGCGCAGCGTGCCCACCGACACACCCGCCGAAGGAAACACTGACAACACGGTGGGCACGGCTTGACAGCCTTTGCCCGCCCTACATCATGCGCTCATTCGCCGAATAATCCTTCTTTCTCCGGCTCCTCGGCCCAATCTTCAGGCAAACCGCCCTCGCGAACATAACGGAAAAGGCTTGAAAACGGCCAATCTTTCACTCGTTTTACCAAACCGTGTTTTACCGGATTGAAGTGGATGTAATCCGTGTGTCGCAATAAATCGATTTCATCGCGAATTTGATGTTCCCAATAACGCCTTTGCCAAATACCTTTCTCGCGTTGACGCGCTTTGCTAGGGCTGCGACCAGACGCAGAAGGGAGCCCCAGCGAAAACGATCTTTTAATCTGTTGCCAGCGTTTTGCATAGTCACCATCATCTTGCGGAAGGGTCCATATTGAATGGAGGTGGTCAGGGAGGATGCAAACGGCAATAGTTTCAAAAGGCAATTCGTTTTTTACTCGTTTGTACGCGCGCCGCAGCATTTCGATTTCATCGGTCAACAATGTTGACGAACGATTTTCCGAAGTAACCGTGAAAAAGAAAGTTCCGCCCGGAACGAAACTGCGAATATAGCGTGGCATGGTTTTCGATTATAAGACAGGCTAAACCTTAATTTTCGTAGGGTGGGCAACGCGCAGCGTGCCTACCAATACACCCGCCGAAGGATAAACTGACAACACGGTGGGCACGGCTTGACAGCCTTTGCCCACCCTACGCCGACTACACCGCGCTGCTTTCCATTTCCGCCACCAGCCCCAGTCGCCGACAGATTTCAAGCGTCAGTTCCGATTGGTTCAACGTATAGAAATGCAGCCCCGGCGCACCGCGTTCGAGCAGACGGGCGCAGAGGTCGGTCACGATGTCGAGGCCGAACGCGCGGACGGACGTGTGGTCGTCGCCGTAGCCCTCCATCCGGCGACGAATCCAGCGCGGAATTTCAGCGCCGCACATCTCGGAAAAACGCGACAACCGCGAATAGCTCCAGATCGGCATGATGCCCGGAACAACCGGAGCCGTCACGCCGAGCGCGGCACAGGCATCGACAAAGTGCCAGTACGCATCGGCATTGTAGAAATACTGGGTGATCGCCGAGTTGGCGCCGGCGTCGATCTTGCGCTTGAAATAACGGGCATCGTCTTCGGCGCTTTTGGCCTGCGGGTGGACTTCGGGATACGCAGCGACATCGATGTGAAACCAGTCGCCGCTGATGTCGCGGATGAAGGCGACGAGTTCGGCAGCGTAGCGGAAAGCGCCGCCATCGAACGTCCCCGACGGCAAATCGCCGCGCAACGCGACGAGGTGATGAATGCCGTGAGCGCGGTATTGCTCGATAACGTCGCGGATTTGCGCCTTCGTCGCGCCGATGCACGACAAATGCGGCACGGCGTTCACACCGTCGCGCTTCATGCCGAGTACGGTATCGAGCGTTCCTTGGCGAGTCGATCCGCCGGCTCCGAAAGTGACCGAACAAAACGCCGGTTGCAAGCACCGCAGCGCGCGTTGGACGCCGCCCAGTTTTTCAATCCCTTCCGGGCTTTTCGGCGGAAAGAATTCGAGACTGAACATGGGTTTGGCGAAAGCGGTTTTTTCAGCGTCCATTATTTTTCTTTCCGAAAATCAGCGACGACAGCGCCCACGAAATGAGGCTATAGACGATAGCACCGAAAAACGCCGGCCAGAAGCCGCCGACATGGAAGCCCTGAAAAATGGAGCCGACGAACCAGAACAGCAGCGCATTGATCACGAAGATGAAGAGGCCGAGCGTCAGCACCGTCACCGGCAATGTCAACAAAATCAGAACCGGCCGGATCAGCGCATTGACCAGCCCCAGGATCAATGCCGCGATCAGCGCCGCGCCGAACGACGACACCGAAATCGACGGCAGCAGATACGGCAACAGCAGCAGCGCCCCCGCGTTGATCAGCCAGACCAGCAGGATTCGCATCATGGTCGTCTCCGTGGTTTCAATAGCGATAGGTATCCGGCTTGTACGGCCCTTCGACCGGCACGTCGATGTAAGCGGCTTGTTCCGGGGTCAATGCCGTCAGCCGGGCATTCAAGGTTTTCAGTTGCAGCAACGCCACTTTCTCGTCGAGCGTTTTGGGCAAGACATAGACACCGACCGGATAAGCGTCCGTGTCGCGCTTGCTCCATAGTTCGATTTGCGCCAGGGTCTGATTGGCGAACGACGAACTCATCACATACGACGGATGACCTGTCGCGCAACCCAGATTCACCAGACGCCCTTCGGCCAGCAGAATGATTCGTTTGCCGTCGGGGAAAATGATGTGATCGACTTGTGGTTTGATATTTTCCCAGCGGTACTGCCGCAACGAAGCGACCTGGATTTCGTTATCGAAATGGCCGATGTTGCAGACGATCGCGTTATTCTTCATTCGCGCCATGTGGTCGTGCGTAATCACATCTTTGTTGCCGGTGGCGGTAACGAAGATGTCGGCTTTGTCGGCGGCCTCGTCCATCGTAACGACGCGATACCCTTCCATCGCCGCCTGCAACGCGCAAATCGGATCGGCCTCGGTGATCCATACCTGCGCCGACAGCGAGCGCAACGCCTGCGCCGATCCTTTGCCAACATCGCCGTAACCGCAAATCACGGCGACCTTACCGGCAACCATCACATCGGTGGCGCGCTTGATACCGTCGAGCAGCGACTCGCGGCAGCCGTAAAGATTGTCGAATTTCGATTTGGTGACCGAGTCGTTGACGTTGATCGCCGGAAACGCCAGACAGCCTTTCTCGTGCATTTGCTGCAAGCGGTGAACGCCGGTCGTCGTTTCCTCGGTGACGCCGCGGATCGACGCCTTGATCTTTGAATAAAAACCCGGCGAAGTCTCCAGCATCTTCTTGATCGAGGCAAACAACGCCTCTTCTTCTTCACTGGTCGGGTTATCGAGCAACGCCGGATTTTTTTCGGCATCGCTGCCGAGGTGTACGAGCAGCGTCGCGTCGCCGCCGTCATCGAGAATCATGTTCGGCGCTTCGCCATTCGGCCATTGCAAAATCCGGTGCGTGAATTCCCAGTATTCAGCGAGCGTTTCGCCCTTGTACGCAAACACCGGCGTGCCTTGCGCGGCAATGGCGGCAGCAGCGTGATCCTGCGTCGAATAAATGTTGCACGACGCCCAGCGCACTTGCGCGCCCAGCGCTTGCAGCGTTTCGATCAACACGGCGGTCTGAATCGTCATGTGCAGCGAGCCGGCAATGCGCGCGCCGGTCAGCGGTTTTTGCGCGGCGAATTCTTCGCGGATCGCCATCAGTCCCGGCATTTCAGTTTCGGCAATCGCGATCTCGCGGCGCCCCCAGTCAGCCAGCGTCAAATCGGCGACATGGTAGTCGTTTGTAGGTTGGGAAGGATGCAACATCGTGAAGTCCCTTAAAAAATAATCAAAAAGGAAGCACGACGAGAGAAGGTCTCGCCCGCGCTTTCTGGTTAAAAAAGAAAGTCGCGAGCGCCGTTGATGCTGTCCGAGCCTGGCTTTGCGGGCGGGTGCCGGTGCAAAGTCGCAGCGCTCCTCGGATGGTCATATTATACAACGTCGAGCCGGGGGGCAGAGGTAGGTTAATGGGATGAGAGACGCGCCCTCAATACTGAGGTGTTCATGGTCGCCGCTTGCGGAAAAACATGAACCGAAACAAACGTCCGTCCGCCTTCGGCGGTCATCCCCTCTCAAAAGGAGGCATTACGGGGTTATTCACGCGAAAGCGGAGAGGGCATCATTGCAGGGCTTCTGCCCCGCTCTCGGCGGAGAATGACAGATGAGCCCGAAGAGCGAGGGCATCCGCTTTTCACAAGCATCGGGCATTAGAAAAACAGCAGGGTTCCCTTACAATATGGCATCAAAAGCACTCTATCTGGAGCGTCGTTATGAGAATTGTGGTGGCTTTGGGAGGAAATGCGTTATTGCCTCGCGGCAAGGCGATGTCGGCAGACCTTCAACGCGAAAACATCAGGATTGCCAGCACGGCGCTGGCAGCCGTGGCGCGGAAACATCAATTGATTCTCGGTCACGGCAACGGCCCCCAGATTGGTCTGTTGGCGTTACAAGCGGAGGCGTTGAAACACCAGATCGAGCCGTTTCCGTTTGATGTATTGGGCGCCGAGAGCCAAGGGATGATCGGATATGTCCTTGCACAGGAAATGAGCGCACAGATGCCGAATACGCCGGTCGTTTGCGTGTTGACCCAGACAGAAGTAGATGCGAACGATCCCGCAATGAAGAACCCCGCCAAATTTATCGGCCCGGTGTATGGCAAGGAAGAAGCTTTGCGTCTGGCCGACGAAAAGGGTTGGACAGTCAAGCCTGACGGCGAATACTACCGTCGCGTTGTGCCAAGCCCGAAACCACAGCACATCGTTGAAATCGATGCCATTCGTGCGTTAGTGAATCGCGAAACGGTTGTCATCGCCGGCGGCGGCGGCGGCATACCGGTAGTAAGGAACGATGGCCGGCGTTTTGGGTTGGAGGCGGTCATCGACAAAGACCTGTGTTGCAGCTTGATGGCTTGCGAACTGGATGCCGACTGCCTGATCATTGCGACCGATGTCAGCGCTGCCTTTGTCGGTTGGGGAGCGCCCGACGCCAAAGCCATCAGGATGGCGCACCCCGATGCGCTTGAGGCTCTTGATTTTGCCGCAGGGTCGATGGGGCCAAAAGTTGAGGCCGCTTGTGCCTTTGTCAAACGCACCGGGAAACGCGCTGCTATTGGGGCATTGGAAGAAATCGAGGCCATCGTTGACGGCCGCGCCGGTACCACTGTATCAACAGAAATCGATGGGGTCATCTACCACGAAGGGACAATGACGGTCACTTGATTCTGCAAAGCGTCCCGCTCCCACAAGCGGAAGAGGGACGAAACAAGAACCCTGCTAGACTTATTCTTACTTTCTTTACTGCCTTCCTCAACACATCATGTCCGGTAATACTTTTGGGAAATTGTTTTGTGTCACTTCATTCGGCGAGTCGCACGGCCCGGCGATCGGCGGGGTCGTTGACGGTTGCCCGCCGGGGCTGGCGCTGGGTGAGGCCGATTTGCAGCAGGAGTTGGATCGCCGTCGACCGGGGACGTCGAAATACGTCACGCAACGGCGCGAGCCGGACACGGTGGAGATTTTGTCGGGCGTGTTTGAAGGGAAAACGACCGGCACGCCGATCGCGTTCCTGATCCGCAATCAGGACGCGCGCAGTCAGGATTATCGCGAGCTGGCCGAAACCTTCCGCCCCGGACACGCCGATTACACCTACACCCAGAAGTACGGCTTCCGCGATTACCGCGGCGGTGGTCGCGCCTCGGCGCGCGAAACGGCAGTGCGGGTAGCGGCAGGCGCGATTGCCAAGAAGTGGCTGCACGAGCGCTACGGGACGGTTGTGCGCGCTTGCGTGACGCAAGTCGGCGAGCACCCGATTCCATTCGCCGACTGGGCGCAGGTCGCGCAGAATCCGTTTTTCGTTGCCAACGCCGAGATTGTGCCAACGCTGGAAAATTATCTCGACCGTTTGCGCGAAGCGGGCGACTCGTTCGGCGCCTCGCTGCTGATCGAAGCGGCAAACGCGCCGGTCGGGCTGGGGCAGCCGGTGTTCGACCGGCTCGACGCCGATATCGCCTACGCGATGATGGGGATCAATGCGGTGAAAGCCGTCGAGATCGGTGACGGGATGGCGTCGGCGAGCCAACGGGGAACGGAACACGCCGATGAAATGACACCCGACGGTTTTGTGTCGAACCACGCCGGCGGAATTCTCGGCGGCATCTCGACCGGCCAGCCGATCATCGTGCGCATCGCCGTAAAGCCAACCTCCTCGCTGATCACGCCGCGCCGCTCGATCACCGCGCAGGGCGAAGCGACGACGATGCGAACGACAGGCAGGCACGATCCCTGCGTCGGGCTGCGGGCGGCGCCGATTGCCGAAGCGATGCTGGCGCTGGTGTTGATCGACCATGCGTTGATGCAGCGCGCGCAAAATGCCGATGTGCAACCGGCGACGCCATTGATTGCCGGACAACGGGCATAGCAAACAACAGAAATAAATTTAAGACAGGGAGCGCAACATGCGGATTCTGATCGTGGGCGCTGGCGCGATCGGCGGTTATTTCGGTGGGCGTTTGCTCACGGCCGGACGCGATGTGACTTTTCTGGTCAGACCGTCACGCGCTGCTGCGCTGGCGCAGCGCGGCCTCATCGTTCGCAGCCCGCGCGGTGATGTGACCTGGCCGCATCCGCCTTGCGTGATAACAGGGAAGTTGGAAACAACGTTCGACGCAGTCCTGCTGAGCTGCAAAGCCTACGATTTGCAGGGGGTCATCGAATCGCTGGCGCCCGCCATCGGCTCGCAGACGGTGATCGTTCCGCTGCTGAACGGTATGCAGCACCTCGACGCGCTGGCCGCGCGTTTTGCCAAGCCCCATTTGTTCGGCGGCCTGTGTTTCATCTCGGTCGATCGTGACCCGCAGGGCGCCGTGATTCATTACAACGATACGGACACGCTGATGTTCGGCGAACTCGACGGCGGCGTGTCCGAGCGTGCGGAACGGCTGGCGGCGGTGTTGATGGATGCCGGTTTCGATGCGCGACTCAGCGCCGACATCCGTCAGGAAATGTGGGAGAAATGGGCGTTCATCGCCGCCGCCGCGGGAATCACCTGCCTGATGCGCAGTGCTGTCGGCGATTATGTTGCCGCCGACGGAGCGGGTTTGGCGCTGCGGTTGATCGAAGAATGTTGCGCCGTCTCGGCGCACAACGGCCATCCGGTGAGCGAGCGCTCCGTCGCCCGCACCCGGACGATGCTCACCGCGCCGGGATCGCCGTTCATGGCTTCGATGTTGCGCGACATCGAGCGCAACGCGCCTACCGAGGGCGAACATTTGTTGGGAGCGCTTTGGCGACGGCGCGATCCGGCAACGCTGGATGAGCGGTCGGTGCTTTATCTTGCCTACACGCACCTCAAGAGCTACGAAGCGCGGCGTTTGCGTTCATAGGTGCTGTCCGCTCAGGCATTGATGTGCTTCTCGAACGTTTGCAATGCCGGATCGGGGTCGATTTCGGTAACGGTCAAGCCGGTCACATCAGCCGCAGGAGAGCCGCGTCGACACCACTGCACCAACGCTTCGACCTCTTCTGCCGCCCCTTGCGCCAACACCTCGACCGCGCCATCACCGACGTTACGTACCCAGCCGGTGAGGCAGCGCCGACGGGCTTCCGCGACAACGCTGCCCCGGAAAAAAACGCCTTGAACACGGCCGGCGATGATGAGGTGACGAGCAATCATGGCATTCCGAATCGGATTTCTTCGACAAGCTATCGTGCTTCCCGCTTCGCCTGCCACAGCGAAAACGCGCACAACGTTTTGGCGTCGGTGATGTCGCCGCCATCGATGGCGGCGGCGACTTCGGCCGGGGTCATCGTGATGAGTTCGAGAAACTCGTCCTCGTCGCGGCGGCTTTCGCTCAACGTCAGCCCTTCGGCAGCAAACAGATAAATGATCTCATCGGAATAAGCGGGCAGCGGATGAATTCTGCCGAGCGTGTACCAGCGCGACGCTTCGTAGCCGGTTTCTTCGCGCAATTCGCGTTGCGCGGTGACGAGCGCCGTTTCGCCGGGATCGAGTTTGCCGGCGGGGAATTCGATGAACACGGTTTGGTTCGGATAACGGAACTGGCGTTCGAGCAGCAAACGACCATCGTCGAGCACCGGCACAATCAGCGCCGCGCCCGGATGACGGACGTACTCGCGCGTTGTCGTGTGGCCGTTGGGCAAACGCACGGCGTCCTTCCGCACATGCAGCAACACGCCATCGAACACGGTGGCGCCGTCGATCATGGTTTCGCGCAACGCCCCGTCGTCCGAAGCGCTGTCGCCCAACCTCTTATCGCTCATGCCCGTTGGCCGAGCGCGCCAACGCCCGATGGCCGATGTCGCGGCGGCATTGTTTGCCTTCGAAGGTGACGGCATCGGAAACTTGATAAGCGGCGCGTTGCGCGAGTTTGACCGATTCGCCGAGCGCGGTGACGCACAACACGCGACCGCCGGCGGTAACAATGGCATCACCGTCCTGCCGGGTACCGGCATGAAATATTTTTGCCGCGCCGCGACTGTCGCGATCGGCATCGAGTCCGGCAATCGGCGCGCCGGTTTTCGGTGCCTGCGGATAACCCGGCGCCGCGAGTACGACGCCGAGCGCGGCCTGCCTATCCCATTCGCACTCGACCGCATCAAGGGTGCCGTCGATGCCGTGCTCGACGAGATCGACAAGGTCGGTTCGCAGCCGCATCATGATCGGTTGCGTTTCGGGGTCGCCCATCCGGCAATTGAATTCGATCACGTGCGGATCGCCTTGCGGGCTGATCATCACGCCGGCGTAGAGGAAGCCGGTGAACGTCTGCCCTTCCGCCGCCATACCCTGAACGGTTGGCATGATGATTTCGCGCATGATGCGGGCGTGCAGTTCGGGCGTGATCACCGGCGCCGGCGAATATGCTCCCATCCCGCCGGTGTTGGGGCCTTCGTCGCGGTCGTGCAACCGCTTGTGGTCCTGGCTCGACGCCAGCGGCAAAACGTTGACGCCATCGCTCATCACGATGAAACTGGCTTCTTCTCCTTCGAGAAACGTCTCAATCACCACGCGCGCGCCGGCCTCGCCCAGCGCATGACCGCTCAACATATCGGTGACCGTCGCCAGCGCTTCTTCGCGCGTCGCCGCGACGACGACGCCTTTACCGGCGGCGAGTCCGTCGGCTTTGATCACGACCGGTAGCGCATGCGCTTCGACGTAAGCAAGCGCCTCGGCGAGATCGGTGAACGTTTGCGAAGACGCCGTGGGAATGCGATGCCGCTGCATGAACTGTTTGGCAAAGTCCTTCGAACTTTCGAGCTGCGCGGCAACCTGGGTCGGACCGAAGATGCGCAGACCGGCTTGCCGGAACACATCGACGATACCGGCGGCAAGCGGCGCTTCCGGGCCGACGAGCGTCATCGCAATATTTTCGCGACGCACAAAATCGATCAGTTCGGAAAAGCAATCGGGGGTCGGCGAGATCGGCACGTTGACGACGCTCTCTTCGCGCGCGGTGCCGGCATTGCCGGGCGCAACGAAGACTTTGGCGATACGCGGCGACTGTGCCGCTTTCCAGGCAAAGGCGTGTTCACGACCGCCATTGCCGATGATGAGAAGGTTCATATTTAAAGAAAGGCTTGCAAAAAATCAGGGGTTGAGAACTTATTTAAGCGTATAGCGTCCAAACACATACAACACGCTGCCGTTGTTGACGCCGCCGCCGATCGTCGGGATAAAGGTGGTGACCAGCGAGGCATTTCCGTAGCGCAACGACAACAGCGGCAACGCTGCCGGAAAGGGGATGCCATGAAAAATATCGGGGCGCTGCACGATCATCGCGGTATAACCCAACCCGAGTTGAAGCGAATCCCGTTCTCCCCAGTACGTTGACCAGGAATAACCCAGGTTCCACTGGACTTTTTTGTGTGATTCGAGGAACGCCAGCAAAAAAACGGAGCGGGTATCGCCATCAGCATCTTCGGTGGTACGGCCCATGCCAAAACCGATGGCGTATTGATTCAACTCGTCACGTTTTTCCTTGGTGTACGTCATCGGCAAGTGCCAGGCAAAGCCGGAGAACAAGAGTTCCGTATCGCCTTCCCGATAGGTTTTCGCCAGATGGCTGCACGGCTTTCCCAGCCACTCGCCCATGTCGGAACATTCGAACGCAGCAAACGCCGGAGTGCTGCAACACACCGCAAGCAACATCGATACGAAAGCACACAAATGTTTTTTCATCGGAAGCGCAAAGTTGATAACCGTCAAACAATCAATGGCGGAAATGCCGCATGCCGGTGAACACCATCGCAATGCCGCGCTCATCGGCGGCGGCAATCACTTCCTCGTCACGCAGGCTGCCGCCCGGTTGCACAACGGCCGTGGCGCCGTGATCGATGATGACGTCGAGGCCGTCGCGGAACGGAAAGAACGCATCGGAAGCCGCCACCGATCCCTGCAAAATCAACCCGGCTTGCTGCGCTTTCAACGCGGCGATCCGCGCCGAATCGATCCGGCTCATCTGGCCGGCGCCGACACCGACAGTGTGTTGGTAACGGGCATAGACGATGGTGTTCGACTTGACGTATTTGGCAACATTCCAGGCAAACACCAGATCGCGCATTTCATCGGCGGTCGGCGCTTTGCGGGTGACAACGCGCCAAGTGTCGGGAGCAGCAGTGCGGTTGTCGGCGCTCTGCACCAGAAGACCGCCGCCGATCCGTTTGAAGTCGAGAATCGACGAATCACCGGCCGTTGTCGGCAAGGCGATTTCCAGTACGCGTACATTCGGTTTTTTCGCGAGCACCGTCCGGGCGGCGGCGGTATAAGCGGGCGCGATCAGCACTTCCAAAAATTGTTCGCAAATGGCCGCGGCAGCAGCTTCGTCCACGACGCCGTTGAAAGCGATGATGCCGCCGAAAGCCGACACCGGATCGGTCGTCCACGCTTTGCGATAAGCGTCGAGCGCGTTACCGGCAACGGCAGCACCGCACGGATTGGCGTGCTTGATGATCACGCACGCGGTAGCGGGCAGCGCCTTGACGCACTCCCAAGCGGCGTCGCTGTCGGCGAGGTTGTTGTACGACAACGCTTTGCCTTGCAGCAACGCAAACGTGGCGAGCGAACCGGCCGGCGGTGTTTCGTCTCGGTAAAACGCGGCATTCTGATGCGGGTTTTCACCGTAACGCAAGGTCTGCACACGGACGCCGTGGTAATGAAACGACTGCGGAAAATCTTCGGCGACACCCTCCTCATTGCGGGCGGTGAGCCAGTTGGCGATGGCGCCATCGTAGGCGGCAGTGTGCGCGAACGCCTTGCGCGCCAGATCGAAGCGCAACGCTTCGGGCAGCACTTTACCGTGGTTATCGAGCGCTTCAAGCAGCGCCGGATAATCGGCAGGTTCGACGACGATGCCGACATGCTTCCAGTTTTTGGCGGCGGCGCGCACCATGCTCGGCCCACCGATATCGATGTTCTCAATAGCGTCGTCGAGCGTGCAACCGTCGCGCGCCACGGTTTCGCGGAACGGATAAAGATTGACGACGACGAGGTCGATGGTGGCGATGCCGTGCTCGGCGATCGCTTTGACGTGCTCGGGAAGATCGCGGCGCGCCAGAATGCCGCCGTGGATTTTCGGGTGCAGCGTTTTGACGCGACCGTCGAGCATTTCGGGAAAACCCGTGTACTGCCCGACCTCGGTGACGGGCAACCCCGCTTTCGTCAGCGCCGCAGCGGTGCCGCCGGTGGACAACAGGGTGATGCCGCGCGCGTGCAGTCCTTTCGCGAATTCGACGATGCCGGTTTTGTCCGACACCGACAACAGCGCACAACGTACCGGAGCGGTTTTTTCAGAGATTGACATTTCTTTCGACATAACGTTTCTCACATCAATTTATAAGCCGTCAGTTTGTTGCGCAACGTGGTACGGCTCACCCCCAGCATTTTGGCGGCCTGCGTCTGATTGCCTTGCGCCCGTTCCATTACCGATGAAAACAGCGTCCGTTCGGCGCGACCAATGACCATTTCGTACAAGTTGCTTGGAACTTCTCCGTCCATCTCATGAAAATAGCGTTCGAGCGCCGTTTCAAAACTGGTGTCAATCTGGCGAGCGGCTTTGCCGAGGTTTCTTTTCATGATCAAGCTACCTTGGGATAAAGAAGCGTATCGTCGGAAACGGCCGTCGATACCGCATCAAAAAAACGGAGAAACATCGCTCGCTGTGCGGCAGCGGTTTCGGCGGCATTGAGTTGTTGCCGCAGGTTTTCCGCGTTCGCGCCGTTTTCAGGAACCGGCAAACGACGCAGGTAATACCCCAGATGTTTGCGCGCGATGCGGACGCCGTGCGCCTCTCCGTAGAATTCGTAGAGCGCGGCAAGATGCGAATCGATGACCGCGAGGCGCTCTTTCAGCGTCAGCGGTAACGGAAGCGCCCCGTGCGCCGCAAAATGGGCAATGTCGCGGAACAGCCAAGGCTGCCCCAGCGCAGCGCGTCCGATCATCACACCGTCGGCACCGGTTTCGCGCAAGACGCACAACGCCTTGTGCGGCGAATCGATGTCGCCGTTCGCCAACACCGGAATGCGGACGGCGCGTTTGACGGCAGCAACTGTTTCGTATTCGGCGTTACCGGTAAAACCACAAGCGCGCGTGCGACCATGCAATGCCAGCATCGCAACACCGGCGTCCTCGGCCAGACGAGCGATGCGAACGGCGTTGCGCATCGCCGGCGATACCCCGGTGCGAAATTTCAGCGTGATGGGAACATCGACTGCGCTGACGACGGCATTTAAAATTAGTGCCACGCGCGTTTCATCGGCCAACAGCACCGAGCCCGCGGCAGCGTTGCAAACCTTTTTCGCGGGGCAGCCCATGTTGATGTCGATGATGTGGGCGCCGTGCGCGACACTGTGGCGCGCCGCTTCGGCCATCTGCGCCGGATCGTTGCCGACCAACTGCACAACCACCGGCGTCGGTTCACCGCGATAATCGGAACGTTGCTGCGATTTCTTCGAGCCTCGCAAATGCGGTTGGGCGCTGGTCATCTCCGCCACCGTGTAACCGGCGCCCCAGCGTCGGCACAACGCCCGAAACGGTTTGTCGGTCAACCCCGTCATCGGCGCCAGCGCCAGACCGTTGCCGATCCGGTGCGAACCGATCACTGCTCCGGCAATACCGGGAGCAGCAAAAGCGGTAACGAAAGGCGAAGCGTTCAACGAAAACCTCGGAAACGGAATCACGAAAACCGGCGGCAAAACAAGAAGCCGGAGAAAACAGACGGAACCCCGCGCGAATGAAAACCGCGAACGATTCGGGGCGCACATTATAACAGTTGTTTGCTTTTCGCCGGAACGAGAAATTCGAAACAAGGAAACGGAAGAACGCGCAACGTTGTCGGGAAAGTTATACAAGCTGATGAAGTCAACACTCCCAGAAGCCTTTTCCCGGAATGGCTTATACAAGCTTTTGTGGTGTCGGCAAATGCATCAACAAGATACCCGCAAAATAACGATGTCTCTGATCGCTTTCAATGGCGGCGGCTTATGCGTCGAGGCACACCCTTTTATCAATACTGCAAAACAGCGGCGGCTTGCAAAAAGTGCCCGGCCGGAAATCAGGAAGAAAACGCCTTCCACACCATGTACGCCCCCAAACTGTAGAGAAGAAAGGCGAAACAGCGGCGAATCGTGGCAACGGGCCAACGGTGCGCGGCACGCGCCCCCAGCGGAGCAAGGAAGACGCTGGTGGCGGTGATCGCCACCAGCGCCGGCACATAAATGTAACCGAAGGAATGGGCAGGACGGTCAGAGACACCCCAACCGGCAATGATGAAACCGACAGTGCTGGCGACGGCAATCGGAAAACTCATCGCCGCCGAAGTGGCAACCGCATTGCGGATCGCCACATTGTTCCATATCAAATACGGCACCGATAAAAACCCGCCGCCGGCGCCGATCAGGCTGGAAATGATGCCGATGAACGTACCGGCACCGGCCAGTCCAACGCCTTTGGGAAGCTCGCGTGACGCTTTCGGCGTTTTGCCAAACAACATTTGCGTTGCCGAAAACGCCGTAAACAACGCAAACAGCAACGCCAGCGGCGCTTTCGGCAACACGCTCGCCAGTTGGGCGCCGAAAAAACCGCCGATCAGCAACCCGGGAACGACATTACGCCATACCGGCCACAGGATGGCGCGATGGGCATAATGAGCGCGAATCGACGACAGCGATGTGAAAACGATGGTGGCGGCCGAAGTGGCAACGGCCATGTGAACGATTTGCGCGCTGTCGCTTGTGTACTGCGCCAGCAGCATCGTGATGAAAGGCACCGTCAACAAACCGCCGCCGATACCGAGCAATCCGGCAAGAAAACCGACGACAGCGCCTAACAGCAACAACCCGGCGAAGATCAATACGGTTTCCATCTTTCTGTCAGGCAATGCCTGTCTTGTTAAACTGGTAATTATAATCGCGTCGATACCACCGTTCAGCGAACACGAGCTTCTCAAAACGATTGCGTCGCTATACACATCCGTTTCGCTATTCCGTCACTCTGCGGAAGCGAGACGATTTCTTGATATCGGATGGCCAAAAAAAAGGCGCATCGCACGACGTGCCTTTTTGATTCAAACCGACTTTCGCTGTTGAAAACCGGCGATGAAGGGTCCCCCGCCTGTGCCGTCCGATCGCTTTCTTGAACCTGGGTTCAAGAATGGCCGCCTGACAAGGCCTTTAGACGCTTCCAAGGGAAGAAGCGAACACCAGCCTACGAGATCGGCAGCCCTGCATCAATGCATTGGTTCAAAGAACGGCTGACCGTTACGAACACCGCAGGGGATAGCAACTCAGGTTCTACCATAGCACAAATTGCCGACGGATTCACGCTAATTTCTCGGGCTCGGCCAGCATCTGGTCGATCGACAAATGCAATTCGCGCAACCGGCGTGTTACAAGTTCAACATCTTCGGGGACAGCGGCCGCTTCTCTCCGGGCGTTGTCGCGTTCAACGCGCGCTTGCAGTAACTCGTTGGTGAGATTGAGCGCGGCGATGACGGCGATGCGTTCGATACTGATGGATTTGTTGCTGCTTTGAATGGTTTCCATCCGTTCGTTCAGCAATGAAACCGCTTCAAGCAGCGCCGATCGCTCCCGCTCTTTGCAGGCGACTTTGTAAGCGCGTCCAAGAATGTGAACGTCAAGCGCCAGTGTCCGTTCCGAAGAGGCCGTCATGACGACGTCTCCGGCAACCGCGACAGCAACGCTTCAAGGCGCGTGCCGGCGGCTTGGGCGCGCTGCGCCAACGCCTGGTTTTCCTCCCGCGCCCGGACGAGATCGCGCCGCAGAGCTTCGTTGGCCATGCGTAACGCGCGGGTGTGCTCAAAGAGCGTATGCAGTTTTTTTTCGAGAAGGCGAAGTTCGGTGTCCATGAATCAAGGCCGGAAAAATAAGGAATGGCGTTCGACAGAAAAGGGAATAAAGATACTATAGGCGTCCCCATCGGGGGAGTCAATGAGTGGCCTTGTTAATGGCGTGGTAACGAACATCGACGATGTCGATTTCTTCGATCCCGGCGGGTGTGCGCAAGCTTACGGTATCGCCGATGCGGGAACGCAACAACGCCGTTGCCATCGGCGACACCCAACTGATGTGGCCGCGCGCCGGATCGAATTCATCGACGCCGACGATGGTCACGGTGTGTTCTTCGCCGTTGCCGTTGACGATATCGACGGTGGCGCCGAAGTAAATGCGGTCACTGTCGTCGCGCCGTTCGACCGGATCGACCACAATCGCCTTGTCGAGGCGCTTGACCAGAAAACGAATGCGGCGATCGATTTCGCGCAACCGCTTCTTGCCGTAAATATAATCGCCGTTTTCGGAGCGATCGCCGTTGCCCGCCGCCCAAGCCACGGTGGCTACCAGCGCCGGACGTTCGGCACCGGTCAAATGATCGAGCTCCGCCTTCAGCCGGGCGAAACCGGCAGGCGTCATGTAATTGGGGGCATTTATGGGCAATGCCGACGCTGACGGAAAGTCGTCATCGTCTTCTGCCGCCGCTTCTTCCCGGGTAAAAGCCTTGCTCATCGCCACCGTCCTTGAACGGTTCATTATAAGCTTTCCCCCTGATCGCCGCGCAAATGCCGTAAACCGGATAGACGTTCAGACGCAAAAACAAACCGCCAGCACAAGGAGCGCGGAGAGCGCGTCAACTGAATATAAAAAAGAGGTGCTTTACAATACCCTATAATCATCACGAAGCGTTTTCCTGCCCTTTCCCGATACCGTGCCTTTTTCCACTGCCTCCCTTCCATTTCATCGGCGCCGACGGCGCACTTGGGTTGTTTTGTCCGTAATGGCGGCTCTGGCGCTGGCCGTGCTGCTGCTGACGCTGCTGACCGGTAGCGTCAAGGTCACGTTCTCCGAACTGTGGGCGGGTTGGCGCGGCGATGACGAAACAACGACGGGGGTCGCCATTGTGCTCGACCTGCGACTGCCGCGTGCGCTGGCCGCGTTCGCCTGTGGCGGTTTGCTGGCGCTGGCCGGTGCGATGATGCAATTGTTGTTGCGCAATCCGCTGGCCGATCCGTACGTGCTGGGCGTATCCGGCGGCGCTGCCGTGGGAGCGCTGTTGTCCTGGCTGATCGTGATGCCGTGGCTGCAAACGCCGCTGGCGGTGCTGGGAGCGTTGTTTTCGGCGCTGTTGGTGTGGTTCGGCGCGCGCCCGCGCGGCGAACGCGGCAGCGAAGTCTCATGGGAGACAGGGACGGTGCCGCGCCTGCTGCTGACCGGCGTCGTCGTGGCCGCCGGCTGGGGGGCGCTGATCGTACTGATGCTGAGCCTCGCCCCCGATGCGCAGTTGCGCAGCGCGTTGACCTGGTTGATGGGCGATTTGTCCGGCGCAACAATGCCCTGGAAGGCGCTGATCGTGTTGGCGGTCACGCTGGTGCTGATCTGGCCGCAGGCGCGGAATCTGAATCAACTGGCGTTCGGCAGTGTCCACGCCGAGGCGTTGGGCGTGCCGCTCAAACGGACACAGGCTTGGCTTTATGGATTGGCGGCGCTGGCAACGGCGGCGGCTGTCGTAACGGCAGGCTGTTTGCCGTTCGTCGGGTTGATCGTGCCGCACGCGCTGAGACTCTTGCTGGGTAACGATCAACGTGTGTTGTTGCCTGCCTGCGTTATCGGCGGCGGTGCTTTTTTGATGCTGGCCGATACGGCGGCGCGCACGCTGATCGCGCCGCAGGCACTGCCAACGGGCGTGTTGACCGCGTTGATCGGCGTGCCGGTATTTCTCATTCTGTTGAGACGCGCATGAGTACTGCCGCGCTTCCGCTGCATGTACGCGATCTGACCGTGAAACGCGGCGCTCGGGTGCTGTGCGAAGCGTTGTCGTTCGACGTACGACCGAACGAGTGCTGGGTCATCATCGGTCCGAACGGCGCCGGCAAAAGTACCTTGCTGCTGATGCTGGCGGGACTGCTGCCTTCTGAAGACGAGATGCCCGGTCGCAGCAGCGTCGAATGGTCCGGCGTTCCGCTGTCCTCGCTGAACACGCATCAGCGCGCCCGCCATCGCGCCTTTCTTGCCTCGCAACAAAGCGACGTGTTCAGCGCCACCGTGTTCGATGCGGTACTGACCGGACGGCACCCGCATCTGGCAGCCTGGCAATGGGAAAGCGCTACCGATGTCGCGGCGGCGGAAACGGCGCTGGCGCGGTTGAAGCTGGAACCACTGGCAATGCGCGATGTGCGCACCCTGTCGGCTGGAGAGCGCCAGCGCGTCGCGTTAGCGGCCATGCTGGCGCAGGAGCCGGCGCTGTATCTGCTCGACGAGCCGGCCAGCCATCTCGATCCGGCACAACAAATCGAAGCGCTCGATACGATACTCGCCCATGCGCGAGAGCACCGCGCCGCAGTGGTGATGGTGTTGCACGAACTGCATCTGGCAACGCGTTACGCCGATAATGTGATCCTGCTCGGGAGGGGACAGGCGCAGATCGGAAGCGCGGCAGAAACGTTGACAGCAGAGCGGTTGTCGTCGTTATTCAATACCCCGATGGCAGCGCTCGAAGGCGACAGAATCAAAAGCTTTGCGCCGGAAAAAAGAGCCTCCCTTTTTTGAAAAGGGCGGCGGCGATAAGGTTTCCCCCTCCGCCCTCCCGCCAAAGAGCCGCAAAGGGCGCGCGCGCCCTTGCAAAAATCAGAAACGTATCCGCTTGAACAAAAACTGTCCCCGCCATTACTTTTTTATGCGAACGCTTTAACATGCGCGCGATTTATGGCAAAGTGGTAACTCTTTCGTCGCCGACACCCGCATCATGGAAACCCTTTTCTACATCGCTCTCGGGTTGTTTTATATCGTCGTTCTGCCTGTTTTGACCTTTGTAGCGCTGTTGCGCAGCGGCAATCAAGGAAAAGAGGTGGGGCTCCTGAAACGCCGATTAGACGCCATGACGGAACGTCTGGTTGCACTGGATGCCAAATTCCGAACATCACCACAGCCGGCACCCCAAGACACAGCAACCGCTACGGAAACGAAACTGACTGCGCTTGAAAAATGGCGACAGGAACAGTCCGAAAGCAGGGAAAACTTCGTTCCCCCTATCGCCGAAACAGTGGCTTTCCCCCAATCCATGAATGTGGCGCCCGCAACAGAACAACCCGTTGCTTTTCCGCTGCCTCCTTCCATTTTGGAGACGCCCCCAAGCGTAGCGGTAACGGCGAAGAGCCCCTTCACTGCCCAAGCACCCGAAACGACCAGAACTACGCCGACCGCTCCTGCGGCGACGCGCCCGCAATGGCTGGAACGCTTTCTCGCTTGGTGTGTCGGCGGTAATCCGCTGGTGCGCGCCGGGATTCTGATTCTCTTCTTTGGCGTTTCCTTCTTGCTCAAGCTGGCGGCAGATTATGGCTGGCTTCCGCTTGAACTGCGTCTGTCTGGCGTAGCGTTGGGAGCGGCGGCACTGCTCGGTATCGGCTGGCGGCTGCGGAACAAGCGTCGGAATTACGGTCTGCTGCTGCAAGGCGGCGGCATCGGAATTCTGTATCTGGTCATTTACGCTGCGTTCGCGTATTTCAAGCTGATCCCGCAAGAATCCGCTCTGCTCGTTTTCCTCCTGCTGTTCGCCGTCTGCGCGTTGTCGGCGTTTCTGGCAGTACGGCAAGATGCCTCCGCGCTGGCGGTGATGGGAATGACCGGCGGCTTCGCGGCGCCGGTGCTGATCTCCACGGGCAGCGGCAACCACATCGCGCTGTTCAGCTATTTCGCCTTGCTCAACGCCGGCGTACTCGGCATTGCCTGGTTCCGCGCCTGGCGCGCACTCAATCTGCTGGGTTTCGTATTCACCCTCGGCGTCGGTTCCCTGTGGGGCGTGAAGTACTATACCGCCGCACATCTGCAAAGTGTCGAGTTCTTCCTCATTCTGTTCTTCCTCTTTTATGTCGCCGTCGCGTTGCTGTACGCGGTACGGCGTGAGCTGGAGCTGAAACGCTACGTTGACGGCGCACTGGTATTCGGTGTTCCGGTTGCGTTCAGCTTATTGCAAACGCAGATCGTTGGCGAAATCGAGTTCGCTATGGCTTGGAGTGCGGTGGCGCTCGGCGCGTTTTATCTGCTTCTGGCAACTTGGCTGGCGCGTTACCGCCTGGAGCGCCTGCGCCTCGTTTTCGAGGCGATGCTTGCGCTCGGTGTTTTGTTTCTTACGCTTGCGGTACCGCTGGCCTTCGAGGGGACGAGGTTGACCGCCGCGATCTGGGCGGTCGAAGGCGCAGGGCTGTGCTGGGTTGCGGTGCGGCAACAACGGCGGTTGGCGCTGGCCGGCGGTTTGTTTTTGCAAGTATTCGCTGCCGCGTCGTTTTATCTCGACCGTTCGAGCGGTATCGTTTCCGGAGCACCGCTGGTATTGAACAGTTGGTACATTGGTACTTTGATGCTCGCATTATCGGCGCTCTTCTGCGGCTGGCGGCTACGCAGCGACGCGGCAAGGTCATGGCTGGGAGCGCTCGGACAAAATCTGTCGCTCCTGTTCGGAAGTATTGGATTGCTTTGGTGGCTCGGTAGCGGCGGCATGGAAATACTGCGCTTTTTCGGGCCGTTTGCAACGGCTTCTTTCGCCTACCTGTTGTTTGCCGTGCTGACGGCATGGCTTGCGTACGGAGCCAGCCGTCGCCTGTGTTGGCCGGAGATGGCGTGGGTGGCGCTGGCGCTTTCTCCGGCGCTGCTGCTTGCCGCCTTGCTTTCGTTTTTTTCCGACTTGCTGCCGTTCGCCAACCACGGATGGTACGCTTGGCCGCTGGCAGTGATTCTGGCGTATGCGCTTTTGTTCCGGCAAGAGCGCTGCGCTACGTCAGCCTCCGATACCGCGCCACCGCTTTTCCTCACCAGACTTCTGGGGCCACTGCACGCGCTAATGTTCTGGACGCTATGTCTCGTCATCGGTCTTGAGTTCCACGGTTTCGTCGCTTCGCATGTGCCCGAAGGCGTCTGGCAATGGAGCAGTTGGGCTTTTGCCGCCGCCTTGTTGCTGCTTGCGCTGATCCATCTCGCTCCGCGTTTGGGCTGGCCGGTCGCGCGTTTCCGTTTGCACTATTTGATGCTCGGTGCCGCGCCGGTCGCGGCGCTGGCATTGGGATGGGCTGCTCTGGGATTTGCCAGCGACGGCAACCCCGAACCGCTCCCCTACTTGCCGCTCTTGAATCCGGTCGAGTTATGCCAGTTGCTCGTCTTCGCCGCACTGTTTTTCTGGGTGCGCGCGAACAGAGAGTTTTTCAATACCCTGTTCCGCGCCCATACCGGCGTTTTGCCCGCATGGTTGCTGGTCGGCGCGGCGGCGCTGCTCTTCCTTCTGCTCAACGCCGCCCTGTTGCGTACACTGCATCAATACGCTGCGCTTGATTACCGAATCGGAGCCGTCATTACCGAACTCGGCGCGCAACTGTACTTCGTTGCGTTATGGATTGTTTTCGCCGTCGCCGGCTTGCTGTTGTTACGCCATGCGAACATCTCCCGGCAACGCGCGTTCCTCGCCATCGTCTTGCCGCTGCTGGCGCTTCTCTGGTTTTGGAGCGTTCGCAGCAATCTTTCCGTCACCAGCGGCGAATGGGGCGCTTTCCCTCTGTTGAATCCGTTCGATCTGGCACAGGCCGGCGTTGTCGCGTTGTCTCTTTTCCTTCTGTCACGGCTACAACCGATGGACATCAAGCCCGCGCCTTACTTGCCGATATTCGCCGCCACCATTGGAGGCAGCGGATTTATCTGGTTGAATGCGGTGCTTTTGCGCACCCTGCATCACTGGCTCGATATTCCGTACCGTTTCGACGCCCTTTACGCTTCGACCACGGCGCAAGCCGCCTTGTCGCTATTATGGGGTCTGCTGGCGCTGATCTTGATGGTCTGGGCCGTGCGCCGTGCACAACGCGCGCTGTGGTTTGTTGGCATCACGCTGCTGGTTCTGACCGTAGGCAAGCTCTTTTTCGTTGAGCTTTCCAACATCGGGGGCACGGCGCGAATTTTTTCATTCATCGGCGTCGGCGTACTGCTTTTGCTGATCGGCTATTTGGCACCGCTACCACCGAAAAAGAAGGAGCACGCTCAATCATGAGTCGAATCAATTCTCTCTCTTTTCTCTTCCTCTTTGCAGGGCTGCTGGTGGCAGTGCCGGCAGCAGCAGAACAGGATGCAACGAAAACGCGCCAGGAAACTGCTTCGAAGACGGGTTTTCACCATTACTTCGCGCTTGAACTCGATGGCAATGCCTCATACTATTTGTTTGCGCTCACGCCCGAAGCGTACCAGGCAAGCATGACTCTCGATGGGCGCGATCTGCTCATCATCGACACGAACGGCAATTCTGTTCCCTATGCCTTTGGCGGCAACCTCGAGACTTCGGAAACGCCGAAGAAATCATTTCTGCGGCCAGTGCCATGGTTTCCGTTGCCGCGCTCGCAAAGCGGTAAAAACGTGCAAGACGGATTCATCATCGCCACCGACGGCGCTTTGCGTATTCGCGAGCGTCAGGTCGAAGCAGAACATCGCAGCGGCGACATCGTCGATCTGAGCGGGATTGTCGATACCACCAACGGCAAGAGTCGTAGTGATGACACTCCCGGCCTCGATGCGCTTTTTGTTCGTATTGACATCTCACCGGGAGGAACAGAAGAATACCTCGGCACCGTTGAAGTGCTCGCCAGCAACGATTTGCGAAGCTGGGCTCCGGTAACGACGGCGCAGCTAATGCGGCTTGACCATCGCGGTCAGCGTCTGGAGCGGGAACGGATTGATTTCGACGGCGCCTTGCTCGCCAAACCACCGCGTTATCTACAACTGCGCTGGCGCGGTACGCCGCCGATCATCGCCGGCATCGAAGTGGAGCTGTTACCGCCGCGAGGCAGCGACCCTACCGCCCAGACGCCGCTCAACAAGCAGAGCGAATTCCGCGACTGGCGGGGAAAATTGTCCGGCCAGATGCTACCGGAGAATACTGTGTTTTTTGATACTGGCGGCGCTTTCCCTGCCGACCGTTTGCGCTTCCATCTCCCTCGCCTCAACACGGTAGTGCCGGTGAAGCTGTATTCCCGCGCCGACGAGAACGCCCCTTGGCGCCTGATTCGCGCGGAGACGCTTTATCGCCTGCAAGGGCGCGACGGAACCGAACAGGAAACTCCGGAAATCAGGATCGCCCCGAACCGAGACCGCTTCTGGAAAATCACCGCAGAAAGAGAAAACAACAACGCAGGCAACACCGGAAACGATAAAGGAAACCTCCGGGGCGCAGAAAACCCCGCTTTCGACGGCGTGCTGCTGTCGGTCGGGTGGCGGCCGGAAACGATAACGTTTCTCGCGCAAGGCACCCCGCCGTTTCTGCTTGCTATAGGTAACGCCCACGCCGCCGATGCCGGCATTCCGCTCACGCGGCTGTTGGCCGGGAACAACCCGTATCTGGCCGCGGCGCACATCGGCGCACCGCAGCCGGCACCGGCAAACGTTCCCTCGTTTTCGCCCCGCACCGACTCCCTGTCGCTGGAAGAACAAACCCGCCGCGCTATTCTCTGGGGTGTTCTGCTCGCCGTGGTTGCGTTGCTTGCTTTCATGGCCTGGAAAGTGGCAAAACACCTGCCGCGGGAAGGAAACGACAAAGAAACAAAATAACTCTCTTGGTTCTTTGTGCTCTTTGCGGCCAAACCCTTTTTCGTTTTCAATCAGGAAACGCCGGAGCGCGATGCAACATTTCGCACAGCGCCGCCACCCCTTCCACGAACCGCGGCCCCGGTCGGTGCAGCAAATCGGGGTCGATACGGACAAACGCCTGGCGGCGCACGGCGGGAATCTGCGGCCAGCGTTGCCAATCGTTTTTCCATCGCACGAAATCCTGCTCCGAGGCACCGATGATGATGATTTGCGGCTGCGCGGCGATCACCGCTTCGCGCAGAACGACCGGCGCCGGAGCGGTAAGCGCCGAGAAGATGTTGCGACCGCCGCAGCGGGACATCGCCTGATCGATCAGACTGCCGCCGCCGACGGTATAAAGCGGCGAATCCCAGAGTTGATAAAACACGGAACGCGGCGGCGCGGATTCGCGATGAAACGCGGTGATATTTTCCAGTTGCGCGCGGTAACGCTGCGCTGCCGCGTGAGCAGCAGCCTCGTGACCGCTGAGAGCACCGAGCGCCTCGATGTCGTCGGCGACGGCTTCCGGCGTTAATGCATCAGCGACATACAACGCCATGCTCTGTGAGCGCAATGCTTGTTGTTGCTTAACGGGAAGGTAAGACGGCAAAACGATCAGCGACGGCTTGAGCGCGATGATGCGTTCAAAGTCCAGCGCATTGGCGTTGCCGATCACCGGCAGTGTCTTGACGGCGGGCGGCGCGTCGGAGCGCTCGGACACCGCGATCAGCTGCGCGCCGGCACCGGCGGCGAACACGAGTTCGGCAGCATGCGGCGACAGCGTGATAATGCGTTGCGCCGGTGCTGTCAGCGTCACCGTGTTGCCACGGCTGTCGGCAACGGTCAGTGCGGCATGTGCCGCAACATTCGAAAAAAAGATAATCGCTGCTGAAGCAAATAACATGGCGCACCGGCAGATACCCGCAGAAAATTTTTCGCGTTCACCGCGCCTCAATAAACGCTTCACCATTGTCCACGAACTCCGGTCATGAATTGCGCGCCGCCAGTAGCGTAATCGGCGACAAGCTGGTAATCCTTGTTGAATACGTTATTGGCGCGGGCAAACCAGGTCAGCGTCGCCGCATCGGCGAGCGGCGTTTTCCATTCGATAACGAAGTTGACGACGCCGTAACCGCCGAGCCGCACAGTATTGGCGGCATCGTCGTAACGGTGGCCGCTGCCGACGAGATTGATCGCACCGTAAAGCGCGCCGGCGGTTTTGCTGACGGTGATGCTGCCGTGCATTTGGGCGCGGCGCGGCAACCGGCAACCGGTCTCATCGTTCTTTGGCGATTGCCGATCGAGCGACCCGGCAACACCCCAACCGCGATAATTCAAATCAGCCGCCAGTGTCACGCCGCGCAGTCGTGCGCGGTCAATGTTTTCGGGGCGGCACTGGCCGGTGTTGCGGCAGGTATAAACAATCAGGTCACGAACGCGATTGTCCCAGACGGTGGCGCGCCATTCGCCGCGCAGTTCGCCGATATTAACCGTTTGACGCAAACCGGCCTCGATGGTCCGGCTTTTTTCCGGCGCCAGATCGGGATTGGAATAATTAGGAAAATAAAGGTCGTTAAATGTCGGCGCTTTGAAAGCCGTGGCGACACCGGCGATTAACTGCCAGTTCGGCGCGATGCGATAGCCGTAACTCACGCCGCTGTTGGTTTCGCCGCCATACTGAGTGGCGTGATCATAACGACCAGACAGTTGCAAAGAATGGTTGTCGTAGCGCCAGCGATAGCTGCCGGTGATGGAGTCGGTGTTGCGCGTGTTTTCGTCGTAATCGGTAGTGCTGTCGAGACGCTGTTCATCGCGCTCGAGTGCGAGCAGCAAGGTGCTGCCGGTAATCCACCTCGAAATATCGAACTCGTTTTGCCAGAGGTATTGGTGTTCGCGCGAATGGTAGCGGTAGGTATCGCCGAAGCTCGATGTTCGTGAATCGTTGCGCATTTCGGAAAGCTGCCAGCGGGTTTGCCAGAGGCTGTTTAACCGGTGCGCTCCGGCAAGCCGTAGCTGAGAGAATTGCGTGCGGGTACGATCGTCGCCGATGGGGCCAGCGTCGATTTGCGCGTCCATCGCGGCGCGCAAATACGCGAGCGTGATGTTGTGGTCGTCATTGGGGACGAACTCCAGTGAGGCGCGTTGGTAATCGCTGCGATAACCGTCGCGATCCGGGTTATAACTGAAGTTGCCGGGATTCGTAATCGCGTTGAAGCCGCGGCTGTATTCGGTACCGGCACCGACCGCCCAACGGAACAAATCCCGCATACCGGACGCGCGGGCATTGCCGGTACAGGTACGGTAAGTGCCGCAAGCAACATCGGCCGCAAGCGACAGCGGTTTGGGCGACGCTTTTCTGGTGAAAATCTGAATGACGCCGCCCAGCGCATCGGCACCGTACAACATCGAAGCGGCACCGCGCAGGATTTCGATCCGTTCAACGTCTGCCAGAGGAATGGTCTCCAGCGAAGAGGCGCCGGTGGACAGCGAAGCGGTTCGCACGCCGTCGATCAATACCAACGCATGACCGCTGTTGGTGCCGCGCAAAAAGAGGCTGGCGGCAGCGCCAGAGCCGCCGTAACGGCCGATTTCAATACCGGGCTGGCGCGCCAGCAGATCGGGAAGCGACGCGGCGCCGCTACCGGCGATCGCCTTTTCATCGATCACCGTAAGATCGGCAAGCGCGTCCTCGAGGGGAATGGGCGTGCGGGCAGTGGTGATGACGATCGTCAGCGGCTCTTCCGTGTCCGGCATGGAGGAAGAAGCGGTTTGCGCCGAAGCAAAAGAAGAAAACAGCAGCCCCATGATGATGACCATACCGGCAACCAACCTCGAAGACCGGTGGCGAGAGGCATGACTCGGTAAATGGCGAAAACAAAACATCGGTTCCTCTGAATCCATCAACTTGGTATTACCGGAGGAACCGCAGATCGGAACTGCGCAGCGGGCACTTTGATGAAAGTCCGCACGCGGACGCCAAGCGCCCATATCACCGCATTCCGTCTCACCGGAATGCGCGGCAGTTCAGAGTCTTCGGCGACGCCCTCCGCATCGCAACGACAACCGTTTCATGAGGCCGGTCTCCGGGCTTGCCGGTTTTGACGATTCGCCTTCCCGCGCCTTGGCGCAGTGGCCTGATGAATCGCCCACACCGATTTACCGTTGCGGGGGCAGCCGCGGCATTAAACCGCGTTCCCGTTTCACCCTGGAAGTCGAACGACGCAGGGCACCTCACGAAGTGATAAGTATAGAAGATTGCGTGGAAAAGCAACAGCCGCGTACTGCGCATTATAGTTAACCGCACAAATAATTAGACGTTTTAAGGAATTCATGAATAGGCAGGTGGGAAACGTTTCGCCACTGCCGTTTGAGGTTAGCCCAAAGCTTCTCTATCGGATTCAAGTGCG